>JBICHZ010000023.1:0-13218 GCA_043101355.1 Rhodopirellula sp. JB044 | reverse complement strand
AAGTGAATAGCTTGGCTTCGCTCGACCTTTCCCTGGGGTCTCTACAAGGCGACAGGGATCGTACTCGTTCTTGGAATCATCGCCTGACTTCTGTCCACATTTCTCCTGTTCAGCCTTGGCCTTCTCGGCATCGCGTTGTTCCAATTCGATCTTGATTGCCAAGGCGGTGATCGCTTTGACCCGCGCGGCAACCGCCTCTAGCTCAAGTGAAGGCTGTGGACGGGCAAACTTCTTCAGTCTCTTAAGCTCCCCAATCGCGTAACTACGGCTTTCCTCCGGGTCGATCTTCTTGGGAAAACGCTTCTTGGTTTTGGTAAACCAAGACTCATAGGCAGCCTCCCAAGAATCCACCTCCTGTTTGTCGAGCGTAATGTCCTCGCCAGTCCCTTCGAGAAGGGCGCGAAGCGCCATCAAGCTGGCAACAAATCCATTGTCGGCGGATTTGGTTTTGGGCAGCAACTCCATCCAATCCCGAAGGCGGTTCAGAGGCATTGCAACATGCTGAAGAATTTGATCACGCTCAGTGAGTGCATAGGGTGCAGGATTCCTACTGAGAAACTCATCTAAGAATTTGTCACGCAAAGGCTTCCACATACGCTCATCGGTTGCAGCGCTGCGCTTTTCGAGCCGATCAAAGAGTGCATTTACATATTGTCGCTGCTTTTGGGATTCAGCTGCTCCTAGCATTTTGGTTTGAGTTGAATCAAACCATGATAGGTACCCCACAACAAGCTCATTGACTTGGCCTTTGGCTAGGTGTCGTCCCCCCATGGCGTCTACCAGGGCGATGGAGGCCTTTATCGAGCCCAGACACCCGTTATCAACCCTATCGCGTTCCGATAGGACTTTTACCCAGCATTCCGCGTAAAGAAATACACGATTAGCGCAATAGACGTATTCCAGCCGACCGCTGTCACAGGAGAGTGGGTCAGCGCCCCATATAGCCATAATCTGTCTCTTTGAATTTCCGATTTTACATTGTACCGCATGACGAAGACGATTTAAGGAACGATGGTTCCATCTGGATGGAATTTTCGGCCACCACCAAAATCAACGTAGTCCCATAGTTTGGAATCCTTGAGCTGTTGGACTGAGCCGATACTATCAATCCAATTTTCAGCAACACGACCACGATTTCTATTCTGCAAACCAACGGCCTCCAACGCCGCAGCAATTCCGCCCGAATAACCTTCGGAACCCGTGATCATTGTCTCCAGCTTATCTCTAATCAAACCACCCTCAAGCGTTCTGGCAGCACCATGTTCAAGTGGCTCAGTTAACTCCTGCATGTAATCAAAAACCTTGTCCTTTGCGTGTTCTTTGACGCGCCGGGTAACGTCACTGCTGAGTCCAAAGTAGACCGGGACGCCGTCTTTGTATAGAGCGTATACTCGTTCCGTCCCTTCGTAGTTGTTGTGAACCAAGATCCCCGATCTGCCAACATGATAAACATGCTGAGCATCGACTTCCAAGTTGTAGACTTCCGTCGGGGGACCGCGTTTGGGCACCGACTTCACCAGCCGAGCAACGGTGCCATCGGTGCGTCGGAGTGCCTCGCCGATTCGCAATGCCCCGGCAGTCACGAAGTCTTGCCGGTCTTCGCTCCAAAAGAGGTGATTATTGGTCACACCGATCGCGTCAGGTTCGCCCTCAATCGACAAGTAGCGAACTTGGGCGGCAGATACCGACTGCAGTTGTCGCTGGTGGGAACTCTCCTCGGTTGCATCGGCTTTGCGGAGTTCCGATTTTGGTGAGTTTGCGTCGGTCTGATGGCTCATCCGAGATTGAAGAACTCCAAGCGGCTTGGTTCTCAGACTACACCAGCGTGCTGGACATCATGCACGCACTGTCGTATTCACTCGCGGCGGCCCGCGTGATTCACAGCGATCGAGACAAGGCCTGGCAGTGTTGTCAGCAGTACGCCACTTGGATTTGGCGAGGCGAAGTCGACCAGGTGATCGCTTCGCTTGCCGAGCATCAACTGCAACTCGGCGAGCCACCGGCGGATGCAAGCGAGAGCGACCCAAGGGAGATCGTTCGACGCACGCGTGTGTACTCCAGTAATCACCGCAGTCGGATGAACTATCAGAGAAGGGATATACGCTGACGAGTTCGATCATGGAGTCGACCGTCAAACAAGTCAGCCGACGAGTCAAAGGCACCGAGAAATTCTGGTCCAGTGAGGGCGGCGAAGCGGTGCTGCAATTACGCGGCGACTACCTCAGCCCCAGCGATCCGATGGTCGCACGCTGGAAACGAGCCATTGCCGCCGCAAACGGCTTCCGAACCTACCGACTGTCCGCATGATCACGCAAACCGCAAGGTGCGCTACCGCTCGGCATTCACCCGAACTGTCAAAGGGAGTGGTTGAGGCGGTTCGGAGGAGCTAGCTTAACACGGCCCCTTGCAACCTATTCGTCCTCAAAATCATTCGCTCCCATGGCACCTGTATCACGCTTCGTTCTCGCGCGTAGAACCGCTTCGTTTCGCACCCTCCGGCATGCCGAGCGTGTGTGCCGGGTCGCCGCAATTTGGCGTTTTGTCTTGATTGTGGGCGGTGTGCTGGTGGGCAGTGTGCTCGCGTTGCATTCGGTGTCGATCGCTGGTGACGATTGGAACCAGTGGCGGGGCAGCGAGCGAAACGGCAGCGTGACAGGGGCCGGTTGGCCAACGCAACTCGAAGGAAAACTCGAGAAAGTTTGGGAACACAAGCTTTCGCCCAGCTACAGCGGTCCGGTCGTTCAAGACGGCAAAGTGTTCACCACCGAAACGATCGATAAAACGACCGAACGCGTGACCGCCTACGACCTGGCATCGGGTGACCAACTGTGGACGCAGGAGTGGCCGGGTTCGCTGTCGGTACCGTTCTTCGCGGCAGCTAACGGGGATTGGATCCGATCGACTCCCGTGTCCGCGCCGGGTTCGTTGGTCGTTCTCGGAATGCGCGACCGGCTCGTGCATTTGGATACAGAGACCGGAGATGTCCGCTGGGATATCGACTTCCCGGAGAAATTTAAAACTCCGCTGCAACCCTTCGGTGCAGCGTGCTCGCCGCTGATTCACGACAACGCTGTGTTCGTCCAACTCGGTGGCGGGCTCACCAAGGTTGACTTGACCAGCGGCGAAGTCCGATGGACAGTTCTCGGCGGTGGTGGTGACATGTCGAGCACCGGTGCATTCTCCAGTCCCACGGTGGCGACTCTCTGCGGAGTGGAACAACTGCTCGTCCAAACCCGCGAGAAACTGTGTGGCGTCGCGCTAGACAGCGGCGAGGTGTTGTGGAGCGAAGCCATCGAAGCGTTCCGCGGAATGAACATCCTCACGCCACTGGCGATTGGTGATTCGGTCTTCACAGCGGCCCACACTGGCGTCAGTCAACTCTTTGACATCTCGCGAGAACAAGACCAGTGGCGTGTCAGCGAGCGATGGGTCCAGAAGACGCAAGGTTACATGTCGTCACCGGTTCGCGTCGACGATTTCATCTACCTGCATCTGAAGAACGAACGCGTTGCCTGCCTCTCGATCGCAGACGGAACGATCGAGTGGACCAGCCCGCCGGTCGGCAAGTACTGGAGCATGGCACACGACGGAGCCCACATCCTGTCGTTGGCGAGTGACGGAGTGCTCCGGTTGCTTGACGCGACGCCTGAAAAGTACACCGTCATCGATCAAACCAAGGTCGCCGACGACAGTTGGGCACACATCGCCGTCCAAGACAACCTGGTGATCGTTCGGGCCCTCGACGGACTCACCGCTTACCGATGGAATAAATAGTTGGTGTCCCCAAACGCAAACAACAGCGATGCGTCACGTGCGGTCCTCGGCGTCGACATTGGAGGCGCGAATTTGAAGTATGCGACCACGGACAATGTTTGTTTCGAACGGACGTTTCCAATGTGGACGCAACACGAGCGGCTCGCCGATCAACTCGTCGCTGACATCCAGCGGTTCGATTCGATCGATTCGCTCGCGGTGACTATGACGGGAGAACTGGCCGATTGCTTTCCCAGTCGCGCTGACGGCGTCCGAGAGATCACTCAACAGGTCGTCGATTGCACTCGCCGGCTGTCAATTCGATCGGTCCGGTTCTACGGCACCGATGGATCGTTTTACGAGTCAGGCGATACCACCGCCAACTGGGAACGCATCGCCGCATCGAACTGGCACGCACTCGCGAGCTTTGTGGCTTCGCAGATCGCGCCCAACGGGCTCCTCGTCGATATCGGTTCCACCACCACGGATATCATTGCGATCCATCAGGGACGCGTTATGACCGACGCGGCCACTGACCATCAACGGTTGGCCAATCAAGCTTTAGTGTACGTGGGGTGTCGTCGCACGCCGGTCTGTTCGCTGCTCAACCGAGTCGCGTTCCGGGGCGAAGACGTCATGGTTATGAAGGAGTTCTTCGCCACGGTCGACGACGCGCGACTCATCCGGAGAACACAACCGGAAGATCCCGATGACCGCGATACCGCAAACTCACAACCGCGAGACTGGCCCTCCGCGAAGATTCGCCTCGCTCGCATGATCGGCCTCGATCACAACCAAATCTCTGACGCGGAAGCAATTGAGTTGTCGAATCAAGTGATCGATGCGGCGCGGCAACCGATCGCACGGGCGATCCACACATGGTGGAGCCGTTTGCGGGAACACTGCGACGCCGATCCAGTCCTGGTTCTCAGCGGACACGGCCAAGACCTGGTAGCGATTCCGGCGGATGCCAATGTGATCGATCTGCGCGAGCACATGTCAGCCGAGGTGTCCCGCGTCGCTCCGGCATGGGCGGTTGCTTTCCTGATGAAGCAGCAATCGAATACGCATCATGCGCATTCGGTCAGCGAACAATTGGGATGAATCGTCGCGTTCTCAAAATCGGTGGCAGCCTCTTGCTTCGCAGTGATTTGCTGGGCGACCTGCGAACATGGTGGCTGCAGCAGCCACCTGCGTTTAATGTCGCAATCGCTGGCGGCGGCGAGATGATCAACGCGATTCGAGCATGGGATCGGCTCCGCCCAGGATCGCCCGCACATGTTCATTGGCGTTGTGTTGAGATGCTGAGGTTCTCGTTCGAATCGCTGCGAGACGCGTTCCTTTCCGACCCACGGTGGCCGGAATTTCGAGCGGTCGACGATTCGTCCGCGTGGGAGCGTACACGGTCGCAACTCGCAGTCACCGGAACGCCAGGGGCCGCATCCACCGCAACGATGCATCTATGCAACGTTCCCGCGATCTATCAAAGAAGCACATCAATCGGCTCGCCAACAACCCTCCCCGAATCTTGGGACACGACGACCGATGCGATCGCGTTGTGGATCGCTCAACAGGTGGAGGCCGACGAATGTGTGTTGTTGAAATCGTGTGCCGTTCCGGCCAACGCTTCTCTGTCCGAATTGATTCAGGAAGGGATCGTCGATGAGGCGTGCTCTTTGTTCGAGAACACCAACATGACGATTCGCGTCGAACCGCTGCCTGGCAATGACGGCATCCGATAACGATAACGCAGCTTAACGCGGCGCCCGGGGAGCTTAGCTTACTGTGTTTGAGCCAACGCGTTCCGAACGCACCACGCGGCCGCCCTCGTCCGCGGCACCAGGGCCGATTTCCACAATCCAATCGGCGGCCTGGACCAGCATCGGATGGTGTTCGATCACGATCAATGAATGACCATCGGCGATCAACGCGTTGAAACAATTGATCAGGCGTTCCACGTCGGCGAAGTGCAAACCGGTCGTCGGCTCGTCCATCAGAAACAAGGTCCGCTTGCGTTTCGTCCCCGCGAGGAACGCGGCGAGCTTCAACCGCTGGGCCTCGCCGCTCGATAGTGTCGTCGCCGGTTGGCCGAGATGGATGTATTCGAGCCCCACATCGATCAATCGTTTCAAACGCGATTGAACCTTCGGCATCGTGCGGAAGAAACGATACGCCTCTCCAACTGTCATCTCCAACACCTCCGCGATCGTACGATCGCGATAACGCACCTGCAGAACCTCGTCACGGTAACGTCGCCCGCGGCATTCGGGACAACGCATTGAAACGTCCGCGAGAAACTGCATGTCGACCGTTTGCATGCCCGCTCCTTCGCAAGCGACGCACTGCCCGGCGGCCGAATTGAAACTGAAGTGGCCGGGTTTGAAGTTTCGAATTTTCGCGTCGACGGTATCCGCGAACGCCTTGCGAATCTCGTCAAACGCCTTGGCAAACGTCACCGGGCAACTGCGTGGACTCCGGCTGATCGGTGACTGATCGACTAGCAAACAATCATCGATTCTTTCAACGCCTTCGATCGAATCAAACGGCAACGTTTGCAGGTCATCAGCGTTTGGTGTTTCGCCGGATCGCTTGGCGAGTTGCTCTTTCACCGCACCGAACAACGTGTCATGGATCAGCGAACTCTTGCCGCTGCCGGATCGACCGGTCACCACGCACAACGCACCGAGAGGAAACGCCACATCGATCTGTTTCAGGTTGTGACCGGACGCCCCACGCAAGGTGACAAAGTCCGATGGGTCGCGTTGTCGGGATCGAATTTCAAACGCCGCCTCGCCAACGTCTGCGTCGGTAAGATATTCGCCGGTGACCGACTCCTCCGCATGTCGCAGTTCGTTGGGAGTTCCCTCGAAGGTGACACGCCCTCCATTCATGCCGGCTTCCGGGCCGATCTCGATCACATGATCAGCCGCCGCGATCAACTGCGCGTTGTGCTCCACCGCCACGACCGTATTACCACGATCCCTCAATTCAACGATCGTTCGAATCAACCGCGTCACGTCATCGGGATGCAGCCCTGCGGTGGGTTCGTCGAGAACATACAGCATGCCGATCAGGTTGCTGCCGAGCGCCGACGTCAACGCAATCCGT
The DNA here is from genome assembly GCA_043101355.1 of Rhodopirellula sp. JB044. Lineage (GTDB taxonomy): Bacteria > Planctomycetota > Planctomycetia > Pirellulales > Pirellulaceae > Rhodopirellula. The sequence goes on along the minus strand of JBICHZ010000023.1, from coordinate 6,357 downwards.
TGGGTCTCGCCTCCGGAAAGCGTTCGCAAAGGCCGGTCGAGTTGCAAATAACCGAGTCCCACCGCGTCGAGGAAACGCAGCCGGTCTCGAATCTGCCGAACCGGTTCGCTAGCGATCGAATACTGCCGACGCTCATTCGCCTCCGCAACCATCGCCATCGTCCACGGTTCGTCCGAGTGCACTGATTGCTTCGCGGCAGCGAGAGTCATAACCGCGGCCGGCGAATCGTTTGTCGGCTCATCGGCTTGCTCGCTCAATTCCGAGAGAAACTCGCTCACTTGATCGCAACGCATCGCCAGCACATCAGCCACGTTGCGATCCTTGATGCGAAACGAAAGGGCCTCCGGTTTGAGCCGTTTTCCATCGCAGGTCGGACAGGTCGTGTAGCTACGATAGCGGGCCGAGAAGACTCGCACGTGCATCTTGTACTTCTTGCGATCCAACCACGCGAAAAATCCGTCGAGCCCACCGAACTGACGCTCGGGAACGCCCGCATGAATTTTTTTCAGCTCGCTTTTCTTGAGCTTCGAAAAAGGAACATCCACACGAATCCCGTAATCGTCGGCGAGGGCCAGCAACTCGTCCAATTCATGTCGATACGACGGCGAATTCCAAGGAGCAATCGCACCGTCACGCAAAGAGATCGACGGGTCCGGCACAACGCGAGACATATCAACCCGCAGCACATCGCCAAAGCCTTCACACGTCGGGCACGCTCCGAGCGGATGATTGAAATTGAATAGACGGGGCACGGGATCCGGGAAATCAATGTCGCATTCGTCGCATCGACGTCGGTCGCTGACAATGCGTTGAAACATTTCACGTCCGTCGAGCGGGAGCGATCGCGGCGCGACCACACGTTGTTCGCCTGAATTGATCGACGTGTCATCCGAGTGGCGTTCCGATTCGTAGACGACGACCGCACGCCCGTTGCCTTCCGCCATCGCGGTTTCCAATGACTCGGTCCAACGCGACGTTTCACTGCCGCCGGTCAGTCGGTCGACGACCACGACCGCGGTCGCACCTCGACTGCCGATTCGTCGCGCGAGCGGACTGCGGTCTTCGTCGGAGAGCTGGAACGTTTCCCCTTTGAGAATCAAACGAACGTACCCTTCCTGTTGCAGGCCGAGCAAGATTTCACTGGCGGCGGCCCGATTAGGCAACCAGATTTCGAATCCGACGATCGCCCGACCGATCTGCGATACCGGATCAGTCATCTCCGCCGCGATGCTTTGCGGGCTGTCCACCTCGACCCTTCCTCCGCACTGATGACACGTCAATTCGGCCGCCTTCGCGAAGAGCAATCGCACGTGCTCGGCGATTTCGGTCGCGGTCGCCACGGTGCTGCGGTTGTTCTTCACCGCGGATGCACGTGTGACCGCGATCGCGGGTGGAATTCCGTCAATCGAATCGCAGTCCGGCTTCTCCAACCGGGCGAGATATTGCCGGGTGTACGCGGAAAAACTCTCGATATAGCAACGCTGGCCTTCCGCGTAGAGCGTGTCCAATGCCAACGACGTTTTTCCGCTGCCGGAAAGTCCACAGACGACGACTAATTTCCCACGGGGAACGTCGACGTCGATTCCCTGCAGGTTGTTCACGCGGCACCCTCGCAACTCGATCGGTCTCGTGTTGGCGGTGTCGCTGTCGGACGTCTTCGCGGTCGTTTTCTCTTTGCGAACCGTTTTTTTCGGCTTCGTTCGTCGTGGTTTTGCGGGCGGCTTTTTCTGACTGAGCCGGGCGTTTCCCGTATCGATGCGATTTTCTGCGTTCATAAAATCTTCCCCGTGCTCTCTGCTACAACAACCATCTCGTCGCCAACGACCGTGTCGCTAATTACAATGCTCGGTCCAGTATCTCGCTTCGGCGACCCTTCCTCGCTTCCCCCGCATTTGCAACAGCCCCCACCAAAATGAACAAACGTTTTCTTTCCAGAAGTTTGTCACCCGTGTCGGCCAATTTCTCAGCCATTGCCACCACGTTCGCCGTTCTGATGACGCTCTGCTGTGTGCCGGTTCCATCGGCGATCGGCCAAGACTCCAAAACGGATGAAAAGCAGGCCCAAAAGGCAAACGAATCTGGCGAAAACGATCCCGCGACCGCACAAGATACGAAGAACGACGCGTCCGGCGAAGAGCAAACGGAATCCAAACCAGCCGAGAAACAACCTGCCGAAGCGAAACCTGAACCGGCCAAAACCGCCTCCGAAGAGTCCAAGCCCGACCCAAACGCGGAGTGGGTCGCCAAAGGTGTTTGGGTTGAGCCTCCGACCGACGGACCCGCTGCGGTCGATTTCGCATTGGTCGGCGAATATGTCGGCAATCTCGCAACGCCCGCTGACGAGAACGAAGCCAACGCTGAAGAATCTGTGTCACGCCTCGGCGTCCAAATCCGCAACCTGGGAACCGGCCAATTCGAAGCACGTGCCTACCAGGGCGGACTGCCGGGGCAGGAATCCTACGTAAATGAAGAGCCGATGGTTTTGCTCGGTCGACGCAGCGGATCGACGCTGGTTCTTTCCGGTGGTCCTTGGGCAATGTTCGCCGGGCCAGACCAGTGCAAAATCATTAACGAGTCCGGCGAAACTCTCGCGACCCTCCCTCGCGTCGAACGACAAAGTCCCACGCTCGGTGCCAAGCCGCCCGAAGGAGCAATGGTTCTCTTCGATGGCACCGACACGTCGCAGTTCGTCCATGGACGCATGACGTCTGAAAATCTGCTGGCCCGCGGAGCCCGAATCAATTTCTTGCTGAACGACTTTGACCTGCACGTCGAGTTCCGCATCCCACACATGCCCAATATGACCGGGCAGAAACGCGGCAACAGCGGCATCTATTTGCAGAGTCGATATGAATGCCAAGTGTTGGACTCGTTCGGCGAAGCCAAAGTGTTCAACGGCCTCGGCGCGTTGTATCGACATAAAACGCCCAAGTTCAACATGGCGTTGCCGCCGTTGGTTTGGCAAACGTACGACATCCACTTTACCGCCGCACGTTTCGGATTCGACGGAAAGAAACTCCGCAACGCCCGCGTCACCTCATGGGTCAATGGCGTCAAAGTCCAAGACGACGAGGAATTGCCCGGACCAACAGGGCACGGCCAACCTGAATCGCCAACGCTTCTGTCGACATTGTTGCAGGATCACTCCGATCCGGTTCGCTACCGCAACGTTTGGGTCATTGACCGGGGCCTAACCGGCGGCATCCCGTTCCCACAAATGGCGGACGATCAATAAGCCCGCGTCGGCAATTAGAACCGATCTTCACCTGAAACGCCCCCGACGGTTAAGGCCGAGCGAATTTCGCTCCGTACCTTGCCCGTCGTGGGCGTCATTGCGATCACACCCACCAAACAAAATGCGGCGAACGCAAAGTGGATGAGGTTCCCGTCGAGCATCGTGAACACCAAATTGATCATCGCTGCACCCTCTAACACCGCCTGAGCGACTATCCGCGACGTTTGTGTTGCGGAAAGGAATCCGATCAGTGGTCGTGGCAGCGGTTCCTCGGCATCCCAATTTTCCCAGGCGTCTCGTGCGGACTGAGACGCCGCCGCACCTCCGCGGCAGACCTCTTCCGCCTCCTGTGTTTGCCGCAGCGACGATGCCGCGTTCGACTTCAACATCAACCGCAACAGAAACGAGACGACCAAGGACGCGACAAACACACCGCCTCCGATCGCGAGGAAGATCCACCCGGGTTGCTCGGCGTCAGGCTCTCGCTGCGAAACCAAGAAGAGGAAAACGGCAGAGGTCGTCACGATCCCCGACGCGAGGGCGAAGGAGAGCAACTGTCCCAACCGAACAAACTGCCCCAACGTCGTCGGGGAACTCCCTCGCTTCCCCGATTCACTGTGGGAAGTACCGTCAAACGGACCATTAGAATTTCGATTGAGAACCACGTTGACTTCCAATTGATGAAACACCGAGAACGTCCAAAGCGCCCTCAGACTAGCATCAATTTTTCACGATCAACAGATCGCAACCGCGAACGCGCAGCAATCGGCCGCGATGCTTCGGTGGCTTCGCCAATCGGCTATATTCGGAACCTCTCGCATTGACCGTCGTTGTAGTGAGCATTGAGCCGATCGGTCGCCTCTCGATTCTCTGAATATTCCCGACATGAATCATCGCGAACGAACCACGCCGAGTGACCCAGGATCGAAACGACCGGCCGCGCGTGTCGCCCTCGTCGTTGTCATGTTCGCGGTGTTGATGACCATCACCTGCGTGGTGAGTGGACGTTGGAGCTATCACTTGGTTTCTGACACGGCGAGCTATCTGCAGTATTCGTTTTCATCGGCGTCGGATGCCGCCAAAGAAATCCGCACTCCGGTGTACCCAGTGGTTCTCCGTCTGTTCCAATGTATCTCGCCGAACCAGTCGGCCGCGTTGCAGTTGGTCGCGTTCGCTCAGATCCTGCTGCACGCGGTCGCGTCTGCGGCGTTTTTCGTCGAACTTCGCAATTGGAAAATTGGCCCGAGATTCAGTTTGGCGATTGCCGTTACGGTCGCGGTGGGCTGTACTTTCTGGGACAACGTATCCACGATCGCAACCGATTGCCCCGCGATGTCCCTCGGTGTGCTTTGCGGTGTCTTGGTGCTCTCGAGTTGGCGATGCGGTTTTTCATCGCATCGAATCGCGATGCTCGGCGTGTGCGTCTTCCTCGCCGTTGGCTTGCGACCGGCGTATCTGTTTTTGATCCCGTGGGCGGCCGGGTGTGCACTGCTCCGCCCCTCCGGCGCGACTCCAACGCTGCCGACGCGACGTCTGTGTGACGCTGCCATGATCATTGCAATTCCGGTCGTTGCGGTTTTGGGGTGGTGCGTCTTTCGATACTCTGCCGCAGGTGACTTCTCGATTCTCCCGTTCGGCCATCAAAACATGGCCGCGGTAACAACGCAGTTACTCGACAACGACGAACTGAAGTCAATCCCGGGGCGTGTCGGCAAACTCGCGTCCGAAATCGCAGACCTGCGTGTCGCGGTCTCGCAGGGAAAACCCACCGCAAATGAGACGTTACCGCCCGGCACGCGTTTGCCATCAGCAGACGGGCTCGACCTGCGAACATCGAGCGATCCGGCAATGAGAGCCGAGTCGTTCATGACGCTCGAGAATCGTTGGGATGCGATGACCTATCTCGTCGTGATTCCCGCGGCGGCAAAGGTCATCCCCGACGACACGATCGCGCAGCATCAACTGCTCGCCGAACTCGACAAACAGATCGTGCTGGCGTATCCCACGCGATATGTTCGCTGGTGGCTGCTCGCGATCCGACGGGGAATGTGGGGATCAGCGGCGAACATGGTCATGCATCCGCTGTTTCTAATCTCTATCATCGCGTTCGCACTCTTTGCGATCTATCGATGTGTGTCGCCGATGGCACGACCGGACGATCCGGGGGCGTTTGCAACATGCGACGCCGGATATCGTGCGTTGGTGTTGCTCGCCTTCACCTACGCAGCATACAAATTGGGGTTTGTTGCTCTCACCAGCCCACCGATTGGACGTTTTTCCGATGCGGCGTTCGTTTTCATCCCGGGAATACTGCTGTGTGCGGCCTTTGCACTCCTGCAACGGATCAGGCAATCCACATAGAGCACTTTGAAGTTCTAAGTGCCCGATACCGGTAACTGGATTCGCTCGGACTCAACTCCTCAAAGTCCGACAACATCGGCTTGACCGTATTGAAAGGCAAGCTGCACAACATTCTTCTCGAGAGCTTCTTCTCGATAGCGATTGAAGATCTTCCTATGGTTGTTGTCGCTCGCTCGCAGCCTATATTCCATGACTCGACTTCGCCATTGAATGAGACACCGTTTTGGGTAAACGACCTGCAATGCGGGAATCGATTTTTATGGCGACACGCCTTTCCTATTTACCGATCAAGAGCCAGGACTATGGACGCGTTCGACGCAATCAAACAAACCTATTCGACCAGCCAAATGGTGATGACTTCTTTTGTCAGTGATTTGAGCGACGAGGAATTGTTAACTCGGCCTTGTCAAGGTTGTAACCACATCGCGTGGCAACTCGGGCACTTAATCGTTTCCGAAGGCAGCCTGCTCGATTCGGTCGCACCGGGGCATTCGATCTCGCTGCCGGAAGGTTTCGCCGAAAATCATTCGCGTGATAACGTCGCCAGCGACGACGCGAGCCAATTCTTAACGAAAGATCAATATCTCGATCTGTTCGCGAAATGCAAAGAAGCAACGTTCGCGAAGAGTTGTTTCAATTGCTCGTGGAGGCTTCGTCGCAGATTGTTTGGGTGACGAGCGCGGAAGGAAAAGTGACCGAAGACTCACCGAGTTGGCGATCCTTCACCGGGCAGTCGTTCGATGAATGGGTCGGCTACGGTT
>JBICHZ010000022.1:0-6167 GCA_043101355.1 Rhodopirellula sp. JB044 | reverse complement strand
CAGCCGTGCAGCAGCCTGTGACGGGGCGCCGCCCTGGTTCCAATCGCCGTCCGATGCCAACACCACGCCGAGAAGGTTTTCGTGTTTCGTCGACACATCCACCAGCGGACTCGCCAGATCCGTGCCGGCTTCGTTGGATTCTTCTGTGGCCTGCGCCGCGGGAGATCTGTCCACGTTGGTGTTGGAGATCGGCTGAACGGAGATCCGCGTTGGGTCTTTGCGTTTGCTCTCGGCGAATGATTCGATCACGACGTCAGCCCGGTCATTGAGAGACGACCACGCCTCCGGCCGGGTGAGTGGCACAACCGCCTCGCCGCGAGTGTTCGCGGCGGAGGCGACATCGCGGGTTCGCATGCTCGCCGAGTCGTCCCATAAAACCGCCACGACGGGTTTCTCGTCCGGACGATACTCTTCCACCCATTCCGGCCCGCCCAGCAGCATCGCGGCTAGTGACACCATCGCAAACCGAAGTCCCTCCAACGCAACCGTCGACCGACGCCATTTCGTTCGGCGGCAGGCGATCAATCCGATGATCGCGGTTGTGATCACCGCGGCCAACGCGATCGCGATGGTCCAGGGAGTCCATGCGAAAGTGAGCGTGTTGGTTTCAATCATGCCGACACGCCTCTTGGAATTCGCGAGGGCTCTTCGACACGTTGTTTCGGCAAGCAGAGTAACGCCTCTCCAATCATCGCAACCAACATCGTGATCAAGAACGCACGCCAAACTTCTTCGACAAGAGACGATCCGCCGCCGGCCCGACGATCAACACGAACAAACGGTAAACCTTGGAACAACGCGTTGACTTGTTCGTCGCCGAGTGTCGCGGCAATGTCTTCATCCGCCTCACGGTTGACCGCGATCAATCTTTCGGCGGTGCGATCGGAGTCCCCGTTTTGTGCAAAGACTCCTGCGACAAACGCGTTTTCACTCGACAGCGCCGACCGGTCGACCGCCAATCGTTTCCATCGTGACGCGTCCTCGGGGGACGCCGTTCCGGCGTCGATGTTGGTTGTGTTGTTGAGCTCCTCGGCTCCTGAGGCGAGTGCCCGCTGGATCATCACGTACAGCACCACCCCGTCGGCCGCGAGTGACGAGTCTGACTCCAAAGGAGTCGTGCCGCAAAAGTACACGCCGCCTCGAGGTGTGGTGGTTCGCGAGAGCAGTGCCTCTCCGTCGTCGAGGGTCGCCAGAGACGTCACATCGCCCTCGACTCCAACGCCCCGATCGACTCGCAGTTGCCCAACCGGCAGTGAAGCCCCCGCCAAAGTGTCGGCCAGCAAATCGGTGTCGTCTCGCCATGATCGAATTTGGTTTTTATCGTCCAATTCGCGCCAACGTTTCCAACGCGTCGCAAAGATTTCGTTGTCAGATTCACCGTCAGTTGTCGAGCCCGGGGGAAGAAAAATGACACGGCCACCACGTTCCACAAACACATGGATCATCTCTGCCGCACCGGTCTTTTCCACGGTCTGTGCTGCTCCCGGTGGCGTTTGTTCTGGCAGCGTTTGCTTTGGAAGCGGTGCGTGCCATATCAGCAGCGAGGTGTCCTCCCACGAAATACCGTCAACATCTCGCGGGGCGATCACCTCCGCTTCGCAATGGATGTGTTCATCCGACGGAATCTCTGCGGCGAGTTTCAACACCCGTCCCACTTGTGCATCGTCCGTGACAATCACCGTTCGGCGGACGGCGGGTGTGTCGAACGTGAAATAGAAATCGTTGTCGGCTAGATTCAAATCCGCCGGTATCGAAACGTGACCGTGTCCCTTTTTGATTTCATCCGGAAGAGACACGCGGTACGAATTCAGTTTGCCAATCCCGCCGCTCATTTCGACGTCGACTACCGAAGTCGCGTCACCAATTTCGAGGGTAAGCGGCACGGTGTTCGGTTCGCCGTTTGGATCTTCTGAAACCGTGTCTGACGCGTGGTTCTCATCTCGGACAACGACGGACAAAACGACTGCGGTGCCCTCGTCGTCATTGGTCAACGCTGACTCGCTAATTCGCACTGATCGGTTCGGTTGCGACGCCCCGGACGTTGACTCGGACGATGCGAACGCAAGCAAACGAAACCGAATCCGCCTTCCGAAATCCACAAACGCGTCTCGCAGCGTGGCCCATCGACCGTCGTCGGATCGCCAATCATGTGTCCGCAGATCCGAACAGACCCAAACATCCACCTGCCCCAATTGATTCGCGTTGATGTGATCGAGTGCCGCCATCAACAGTGCGGGGACATCCGCCGACGCATCGGAAGGGCCGGCTTCCGGTAGATCCAACAGATCCGCCGGCGATCCCAGTTCACGAGGCGAGTTTGAGTTGCTTTCGATCAAGATCAACCGTTCCGTTCCGATTGTTTCCAACGCGTCGACAATCTGCCCGATGCCCGTTTCCAATTTGCTCCGCGAAGTCCCGTCGGTGCTCGCCTGCATTGATGGCGAACGGTCGAGTAAGACGATCGTGTTTGCCGAATCGCCTCCGGACACCGCACTCGCGATCGACCCGCCCAACATGCCGCTGGCGATCGGTCGTCCGATCGCGAAAATCAACATCGCGATCACGAGTGTTCGCAAAGCCAAGATCAACCATTGTCGAATCTTCGCGTAACCACGATTCATTCGATTGGCCGTCAACAGAAACATCATCGCCGCCCACTGGGTCGACTGATAGCGACGTTGGTTGATCAGATGAATGACGATCGGAATCAATGCCAGCGGTAGAGCCACCAACATCCACGGTTGCAGAAAACTCATCGCACTCCTCTCGCCGTGGCACGCCTAGTCAGGAACCGCGTAAGAACGTCCTGATAGGATTCGTCCATGCGGACGCGGTGGTAGTCGACTCCTGTTTGCGTGACGATATCGCTGAAGCGATCGAGGTACTCACGAAGAGCAGATTGATAGCGATCCGCGATCTCGTTCGGCTCGGCAAAGATCGCCGTGCCTCCCTCCATGTCTAAAAAACGGGTCGGGCGCGAGAACGAAAAATCCAGTTCTTGAGGATCGAGCAGGTGAAACAGCGACAGGTCGTGTTTGCGAAAACGGATGTGTTCGAAACAACTGCGGAGTTGTTCTGGATCGACAAAGAAGTCGGACATCACGATGATCATCGCGCCCTGCCGAGTCGTTTCGGCGAGTTCGTGAAGCACATCGACCAACTGAGTTTGCCCCTCACCCTTGATTTGTTCCAACGTGTCAAAGATCGATCGCAGGTGGGAGGGATTGCGAAGGGCCGGCAGGTGTTTGACGATCCCATCGGCCACGCATGACAAACCCACCGCGTCGCCTTGACCGACCGCGATGTATCCGATCGCAGCGGCGATGCGACGGGCGTACTGCAGTTTGGTGATGTTTTTCTTCGTCAATACATCCGACGGGTTCTCGGGAACGGTTCCAAATTCCATCGACCCGCTCGTGTCGACAACGAGACAGCAACGCAGGTTCGTGTCCGCTTCAAACTCTTTGACGTAGTATCGGTCGCTGCGTCCGTGGGCCCGCCAATCGAGCCTTCGCAGATCGTCACCGGGAACGTATTTGCGGTACTGAGCGAACTCGACACTCGACCCGCGCGTCGGGCTGGTGTGTCGACCCGAAACCGTTCCACGCATCGGCCGCCTGGCCATCAAGGGCATCCCGGCGAGCGACGCCAGGACACTGGGGTCGATGAAGTCACGTGCTTTTTGTGGCGTCCACATGCTATTGAGTTTCGTCCAACAAGCGGCCGATGATGTCGCTCGCCGACAATCCTTCGGCCTGCGCGGCAAAGGTGGTGATGATTCGGTGAGTCAACACCGGCAACGCCACCGAACGCACATCTTCACTGCGGACCATGTACGAACCATCGAGTGCGGCGCGTGCCTTCGCGCCGAGAATCAAATCCTGGACCGCGCGAGGTCCGGCACCCCAGGACACCAACGGCAGTAACCAGTCCGGCGCGGTTCCTCCCGCCGGGCGTGTTTTGCGGACGAGCTGCGCGGCCTCAACATAGATGTGTTCGGGAACCGGGATGCGCCTCACGAGGTCCTGATGGGCGATAATTTCTTCGCCCGTCATGAGATGTTCGAGCGACGGCAAGCGACTGCCGGTCGTCGTTCGAGCGATCGCGATCTCTTCCTCTTCGGACGGATAGTCCAACTCAATCAACGCCATGAATCGGTCGAGCTGTGCTTCCGGGAGCGGGTAGGTGCCTTCCTGCTCGACAGGGTTCTGCGTTGCCAGGACCATGAACGGAGGCGGCAAGTCGAACCCTTTGCCAACAACAGTGATGCGTTGTTCCTGCATCGCCTCGAGCATCGCCGCCTGTGTCTTTGGCGGGGCCCGGTTGATCTCGTCGGCTAAGATGATGTTGGCAAAAACGGGACCGTGTGCGAACTCGAACTCACGCCGCCCTTCCCCGTTGTCCTGCAGGATGTCAGTTCCCGTAATGTCCATCGGCATCAGATCGGGGGTGAACTGAATGCGGCTGAACTTCAGCGACATGGTCTCGGCGAGTTTGCTGACCAACAACGTCTTCGCCAAACCTGGCACACCCATCAACAACGCGTGTCGTCGCGCGAACAAACACACCAACAAGAGGTCGATCGTGTCCCGCTGGCCGACGATGACCCGGCCTAGTTCCTCACGCAATCGATCGTGGGCTTTCCCGAGTCGGTCAACCGCCGCGACATCATCGTCGCTCAAAGCGGATTCAGGACCGAGTGAATTGGACGGCATTACCGACTGCGACATGTTGAAGGTCCTGGGTGTTCTGACCGATGTTGAGATCCCGATTCCCGGCGGGCGAGTTCGCGGTCACCAATCATAGCGGGCTGGAAGAGGCGTGGGCAAATATTCCGTTGGGGCAAGCGGTCTCCTGATCAGCAAACAGGCAATGTCGCCGGTATTGATCCGTTCAGTTGCGAGGGCGAGTCAGCGGTTGCGATCGAGACTTGGTTCATGCTTTCAGGCGTTGTTGACGGTTTGTGTGGGCGCGCAAAGTGGATTTTCCAATGACAAAACCAGCGATCCGGCCATTGCACCGGCGACCACTCGAGTACGCCGGGGCACCACGTCTCTCCTCCGAAGGTCGCTCGTTTAATTAGAGGTCGAGACTTCTACAACGCAGAGTAACGCAGCAAAAAGTAGGTGCCGTCCTCGTTTTCACCTTCGCCTGCGATCGTCCAAGACAGAGATTGGTAAAACGAGAGAGCGGAAGTGTTCATGGTGCTGCACTTCAACGTCCAAGGCCGAGGCAACCAATCGACCAATGAACCGAGCAGCAACTTGCCAACGCCTCGCCGTCGCATGGGTGCGGCCACATAAAGGTGATGTACGAAACAGTCCGGTTGCCAAACCGACACGAATCCGACATTTCCCAATTTCGAGCCCTCCGCCACAAAGACGCGTTCACCTTCGGTGACCTTTTCGAAGTCAAGCAGTTCCGGTCGCAGGCTCGAGATCCACGCGGCATTCTGCAACGCGTCGATGTAGATCGAGGCAATCGACGGTGTGTCGGAATCGATGGCTGGACGTACCGTGATCACCGAATTTTGCTCATCACGAGTGATGTAACATAAGCAAACCTACCGAGTTCTTTCACTGGATACTCCTTGCGGGCTCCTTCCATTGAACTCATTGCGTTGAGATGGCCGAATTCGAGATCGAGGAGGGCTTCCACCCACAAAGGAACGGCAAGGCAATCATCGAGCCGAGCCATGCCAAGGCAAGGTCTTTTTGGGCGTCCCAAATATCGCCTTGCTGGCCGTTGTAGGATTCCGCCATCGCAGGTGAAAACGTCATCGCGATCTGCCACTCGATCACTTCATACACGGCACCGATTGCCAGCACACAAACGACCGCTAAACACGCTCCCGCAAAGGGCGTTACACGACAGAAGACCTGTAGAAACTCCGAGAGTGGAGGCAGGCCGAGACAACCGGATGCAAAATGAACCAACCGGTCGTAGTGGTTTCGCCTCCAATCAAAAAGTTCCGACAGCGTGTGTCCGGTCAAGAATTGCATCGCCTCATCGTAAGGGACATAGGAGTAAATCCACCGGGCACCGAACAGAAGCAACCATAAGAACGCAACGCAGCATCCCACCGACAGGATCGAAGGATGAAAACGCACCACCGCAATCACCAGCATCGCGACGCCAGCGACGGTTGGGACATGCTGCAGTAACAA
>JBICHZ010000021.1:0-3842 GCA_043101355.1 Rhodopirellula sp. JB044 | reverse complement strand
TGACAGAATCGGCACCACCGACAAACAATCGTCTCGATGTGACATCGACGGCCATCGACATCGCGCGAAACGACGAGCCCTCGGCCAAATCCGCGATTGGTGCAAACGATCGGCCTGCAACGTCCGAGTTCTCGTCCGTTTTCGATTCTTCGTCGGGTTGCAGTTCAGCCAGCTTTTGAAGCGTGAGTGTTGCCGGATCAATCGCCACGACCTTCGAAGTGCGATCCCGGCTTGCGGTTACTATTTGGCGTCCGTCGGGAGAAATCGATGCGGACCAGATTTCATCGTCATGGATTTTGTTTGTGGTTGGTTCGATCCCGGTCGGTGGAGTTTGATTCGCGGGCGTTTGCTTTGAGACAGTTTGGTTTTGGGGTGCCTGGGTTGTTACCGAGACGTCTGGTGACGAAACCGCGGCTGCCCCGTCCCCTCGCCAAAGTCGAAGCGACTGATCCGCGCCGGCCGTTAAAACTCGGTCGGCGTTATCAGGGACGAACACGGCATCGATGACCGGACCACCATGCCCTTTGAGCGTTCGGGTCAGTTCCCATTGCTCGTTTGATTGAGAACCTGTTCGCCACAATCGTGTGAGATAATCGTCACCACAGGTCAGCAGCGTCGTTCCATCATCAGAGAAGCGAACGTTCCGCACCGATAGCTCGTGCGCGTTGGATGTCGCCGCTGTCGAACGGTCATTGGAGGCCGAACCTGTTTCGGATGGCTGTGCGATGCGGCGAACGAGCCGGTGAAAACGTGAATGCGCGTCGGCTCGATCGCTATTCCTATTCGAGGCGTTGGGACGCGAAGAACCAGGCCCCGATGCTCGGACGGCTTGCTTGACGAGTTTGGCAACGTCATTGTTCTGCAGTTCGTCGGGCGACCACACAAACACATTGCCTTCGATATCACCGGATGCGACTGTCTTTGCGTCCGGAGACATGGCGACACAGGCGACCGGCTGAGTGTGCTCATCGAAGACGCCAATTTGTTCGAAACGCGTCGGTGTGTCGGTTCGGGCCTTCCACAGAACGACCTGTCCGAGTCCTGTCTCGGCGATGGCGGCTGCTAACCGGAAGCCGTCCGATGTGGGACTCGCCGAAAGGGCAACGACGGGCGCGATATGCCACATCGTTTCCAGTTCGTCACCGGATGCGATCTCCCAAATGCGGATGGTTCGGTCTGCCGAAGCCGATGCCAGGTATTGATCGTTGATCACCTTCACGTCTGTTACGCGATCACGGTGTCCCCGCAGCACCTGTTGTCCCCTAAGCACCTGTTTCGCGGGAGCGTTGGTGCGACGAGGGTTCCACAGCAAAATGTTCCCGCCTTGCGTTCCGACGACCGCGAGTGAGCCATCGGAGTTGACTGCGACGCAGGTCGCGTTCACGGTTTCTCGGGAGCGATTGTTGTCGCTCGTGGGCAGCGAAACGGGGGTGAGCGATAGGCTTGGTTTTTGAGGATCGGAAACGGAATCGGCTACCCGCAGTGATGCGAGTGACCCGTTGTCGAAACGCACGAGTGCCGACATGTCGCCGGACGGTTGCGGCGGGATCGCGATATTTGCGACCACCGCAGGCGTGACCGCTGCCGCATCGGCTTGATTGGCGAGCGAGGAAAGGTAACGCAGTTCCCAAGGTGTCGCTGCGAGTGATCGCTCGCCGATGAGGCCCGTAATCAATCGCCGGGCTTCGGTAAATTCATTGCGATCGATCCGTGCTTTAGCGAGACCAACGCCAGAAACGTATGCTTCTCGTTCGGCTTTCGTTCTGGCGATCTGAGCGGCGCGTGCGTTCCGATTGGCTCGGGCGGCGTTTTCCTTCGCTTCTATTTCGTTTGTCTTGGCGATTCCCGCGTTCTTGTCTGCTCGGTCACGCTCTGCTTTGGCGAGTCTCAAATTCTCGATAGCCGCGTTCCTTTGTTCTTCCGCTTCCTGCTTTCGAGTCTCTGCGATGAGTCGCTGCTCATCCGCTTTGGCCGCGTTCTCAAGAGCCTCAATCGCGTTCTTGTCAGCACGCTCGCGTTCTAACTGTGCTGTCTTATTAAGCTCCTCCGCGATGAGGAAATTGGATTGGGCGCGGTTGCTCGCTTCCTGAATAAAGTAAACGGCAATGGAGCCGCCGATCAGGATGAACGCGAGCATCGCTACGGCGACCTTTTTGAGTAACGCAAACGCCGTCTCGCGTTTTTGCCGTTGCCGTAAGGCTTCGTGCAACCGTTCGATCAACTGGGTGTGGTCGGTGTTCTTCGCATCGAGTAACGAGAGACCGAGGTCGTAGTCTTGGTTGTCGTAGGCCGCTTCGGCGTGCGAGATCGGAGTTTGTTTCAGTCCGTCGCTTGCTTTTTTGTTTCCGTCCCAAAGAGCGAGAGCCTCTTCGAATCCGAATTGGGCTCGGGTGAATTGCGGATAGGACTTGTCCTGGATTGCCTGTTGAAGGTCTTCATGAGCCCGTGCTGCCAGCGAGATACTCTCCGCGTGTGAGCGGTACTCGCGGATCGCGGCTTGGAACTCCGTCGTGTCGGCGTAGCGGTCTTTCGGGTCGGCGGCCATCGCTTTGAGTGCGATGTTCATCAGTTCGCCGTTGTGCTTCGGATCGTAATCGCGGATGTCGTTATTGGCGACCGCGCGCAGGCACTGACTGACGTTGGCTGCATGGTGCGGCGGTTGTCCGGTGATCACCATGAACAGCGTCGCACCGAGCAGGTAGATGTCGGCCGCCGGTCCGATGTTGTCGACCGGTCCGATGGCCATTTCGGGGGCCATCATCGATGGCGTGCCACCGAGTCGAGTTGCGGGCGTGATCGAATCGAGCTTTTCAAACTCCGGTTTCGCGAGCGCGATGCCCCAGTCCATGACCATCACGACACCGAAGTCACCGAGCATGACGTTTTCGGGTTTGATGTCTCGGTGAACCACGCCACGTGTGTGCGCGAAACCGATCGCGTCGGCAACCTTGATAAGGATGTCGAGGTTTTCATCTCGAGATTTCTCTCCGATCACCTCTGACCATGGGGTGCCGACCACGCGTTTCATTGAATAGAAAAGCGTCTTGTCGCCGGTTACGGCGATGTCGTGGATCGGGACGATGTTGGGATGGTCCAAATCACCGGTCACGACCGCTTCGGACAGGAATTGTTGCCGGCGTCCTTGTTCGACCTGTTCGAGTTTGCCTTCTTTGGCGAGTCGTTCGCGTTTTTTAGAGTCGAGTGGACGAATAACCATGACCGCGATCAAA
Source organism: Rhodopirellula sp. JB044 (assembly GCA_043101355.1). Taxonomy (GTDB): domain Bacteria; phylum Planctomycetota; class Planctomycetia; order Pirellulales; family Pirellulaceae; genus Rhodopirellula. The sequence goes on along the minus strand of JBICHZ010000021.1, from coordinate 612 downwards.
CGGTCGAGCGATCCTTGCCGGGCCACGAAGACGTTGCCCATACCGCCCCGGCCGAGCAGGCGGACGAGGCGATAGTCCGATCCCTCTTCTTCGCTTTGAATCTGCGTCGCTACGGATTGATTGCGAAGTTGCAAACGCGTCTCGACGATCGTTCGGTCGATCGCGGGTGGTAATGCCGTGGGTTCTCGGTTGGAAGTGAACTCGGCCGAGATTTCGTTCCAGTAGGCTGCTTCGGCATCAGACAACGCGCGAGGGTTAATCGTTTGTCCGAGGTTCGTGTCCTCGAGTACCGAGAGTGATTCGTCGTCTCGGTCGCCTTCGATCGTTTCATCCTCATGCAGGTTGCCTGAGATCGACGCGAGTGTTTCGGCGGACTCATCGAGCGGTCGTGTCAGCCCAGTGGCATCGTTTGCGGTGGCCGAATCTGTTGCTGTTTCGTCGTGCTGATTTCGGATTTCTTCGATCGTTGCCGCATTGGGATCGACATCACTTTTGTCCGTAGGTGGCGGAGCGTCGATCGTGGTGTCGAGGTCGACGTAGCTTTGCTCGGGGATGGTTGCATCGGGATCGAACTCGCGATCCTCTTCCACCGTTGCGTCGGGATCGAAGGTC
>JBICHZ010000020.1:0-3538 GCA_043101355.1 Rhodopirellula sp. JB044 | reverse complement strand
AGCACGCACGAGTGGGAACGCAGCCGTCGTCGCAAACGCAGCGGCTGGATGAGCCCGATCGAGATTGATGAGAAACGCGATCCCGTTGGGCCATGCCCGGATCAGTCGGGGCGACGCGCGAGCTCGAAGGGTTTTTTGAGTTTGTCGATGGCTCGGTACTTGGAACTTCTCGATTGGACGGGGCGGCAGCTGCGGTGCGATAAAGTGGGTACGATCCCCGAGCACCTGGCCCCGATCCTGAGCCGCATCGGGCTGGACGCGGTCGGTTGGTGCGACGTGGTTTCGAAGTTCGGCCGGGTGTTTAAACGAGCCGCCGGCACACCGGAGAGCCTGGCACGAGAAGCCATCCGCACCGGCCATCGCTGGCTCTGTGCCCCAGAGAACCCTCTGGGTCTCTCTTCCACCTAGCAACCGGCCTCCGCGACCTGCTATCGGAAAATCTCTGCGGTAACGGCTGCGCGAAAGGCTGCCGGAATCGCAGCGGTTCTGTCTCGTCAGGCCTCTTGGCGGCCGAAAGCCCCAATTGAATGCCAAAATCCTGCCGTCAGGCTTTTATCGGCGAGCTTGAGATCCGGTGGCGGTTATTGATTTGTTGGCTGGCCCCATGTGAGTCATTGCTGGCCCCATGTGAGTCACCATGTGAGGTATTTGTTGGCTGGCCCCATGTGAGGGTCCGGCTTTATCGACGAGCTTGAGCTCCGGTGGCGGTTGTTAAGTTGGTGGCTGGCCCCATATGAGTCATGTGAGTCATGCCATGTGAGCATAATGGCTGGCCCCATGTGAGTTGTCTGCGCCGCCGTGTCGCTGGTGGGCGTGTTGGTTATTCGCCGATGCCACCTGCGGTGGCCCAGTAACCGCCTCGTGAATGGTCGAATCGAGGCTTGCTGCCGCGAGCGGATTCGTCGAAACCGTTCTCCGCCGACCATACCGTTTGTCCACCGACGATTGTTCGGACGGGCCATCCGGTCAGCGTTTCGCCGTGCCATGGGCTCCAGCGATTTTTGGTGTGTTGTTTTTCGTCGAGGATCGTGCGGGATTCGTTTAGATCGACGAGAACCAGGTCGGCGTCGTATCCTTCAGCGATTCGGCCCTTGCCGGTCATTCCCCAAACTCGAGCGGGGGCGTCGCTCATCCAGTGCGCCACCTGGACCAAATTGACTCTACCCTCGTGGACTTGGTTGAGCATCAAGGCGAGTGAGTTTTCAACGGCGGGCAATCCGGAGGGGCTGCTCGGATACGGTTGCGATTTCTCGTCCAGCGTGTGAGGCGCATGGTCGGTGGCGATGACCTGAATGACATCCTCTTGGAGCGCCTTCCAGAGCCCTTCGTTGTCGGCACTGGTTTTGATCGACGGGTTCATTTGGATGCGGCTGCCCAGTCGCGGGTAGTCGTCCACGTTGAAGAAAAGGTGGTGGGGGCAAACTTCGGCGGTGTGATATGGCGACGGGGCTTGCAGGTAAACCAGTTCCGCGGCCGTCGATACGTGAAGCACGTGGAACCGGTGGCGGTGACGTCGTGCCAAGTCGGTCGCACGCTTTGTTGCGATCATCGCGGCTTTCTCGTCGCGAATGCGAGAGTGGTCGGCGATGTCGGTGGTGCCCCGGTACCGCTCGGTGTTCGCTCGGACGGTGGTTTCGTCTTCGCAGTGCGAACAGATGGGAAGTGTCGTCTCGGCGAAAATCCGTTCAAGTGCTTCTTGCTCATCGACGAGCAGGTTTCCTGTGCTGCTGCCGATGAAAATCTTGATTCCCGGGACGTCGACCGCGTTTGCGAGTTCCGGCACGTTGTCGGGTGTGGCTCCGATGTAGAAGCCGTAGTTGACGAGAGATTTCTCGGCGGCGAGTTGCTCTTTTGCTCGGACGCCTTCGAGCGTGATCGCGGGCGGTTTGGTGTTCGGCATCTCAAGGAAACTGGTCACGCCCCCAGCGGCGCAGGCATGACTCGCCGATGCGAGATCTTCCTTGTGAGTCAGACCGGGTTCGCGAAAGTGGACTTGGTCGTCGATCACACCGGGCAACAGATGGCGTCCGGCGGCGTCGATGACTTCGTCACAATCGGTTAAGTCGGACGCGTCGATGTCGAGGATCTTGCCGTCGCCGATCAGGATGTTCGCGTTGCGGATTTTGCCGGATGCCGAACGCAGTCCATCACCGGGGAAAACAACAGACGCGTTACGGATAAGAGTGCGGGGCATGTTCGTTGGTTCCGAGAATTGAGAAAGCCGCCTAGCCTATCCGACAAACCCGCCGTCGATCAATCGAGCTAGCGACTCGATGCCCAAACCGTTCCGCGGGCGAGGATGGCGGCGGTGGTTACACGGAAGCCATACATGAGGCCTTCCTGTTTTTGTCTTGGATTGCGTTCCACATTGTCGGCTCTCGTGTGGGCAAGTAGCTCGTTGCCGGAGATGGGTTGGGCAATGAGCAACAATGCGAAATGAGCGACAACGCAAAAGAAAACCGAAGCCCCGTGAGGAGCTTCGGTTCATTGTGGGGATGCACTGTTGTGCTTCAATGCGACAGGCACATGCGTCGCTGTGGTGTGGAGTGGGAGAAAGGGGTCAGTTGTTCTCTTGCAGTTCCACGGTGTCCATCACCTTCGTATTCCGTTCGACGGCGAGCACGGTGGTGCGTTGCCGCAGTCCGTCACGAGTTTCAGCGGTGATCGGCAGGACTTGGCGTTTGTCGGGGAAGTCCAACCGGACAGTGAATGCGCCGTCTTTTTGTAGTTTGACGGGGTGCCCTGAGACCATGACCGATGCGGTCGGGTCGGTTTTTCCGAACACGATCAGTTCGGCTTCCACGTCGAGCCGTAGTTTCGATTGGCGGAGCAGAGACGGGTCGCCGGTCATGCTGCCCGAATCGGCTGGATGGGGCATGCGGCGTTGCAAGCGGTCTTCGAACGCGTCGCGTAGTTCGCCGCTGCCTGATTCGAGTCCGCCGCTGAGTGCGTAAATGCGCTCGTAGTCTTCGGCGATATCTTGCCAGTGTTCGTCGAGTCGTTCGCAGTCACCGGGGACGGGGGTTTCGACCACGTTGCTGCGGCAGATGCAGTGGAACTCGCCATTGTCGGCGAGATAGCCGATCGCCACGCGGTAACGCGACGGCGGGTCTTGGACGTCGATGTACCAAGTGCTGACGCCGCCGTGGACTGAGATATCCCGGCTGACGGTTTCGGCGCGATTGCTCGACACGTCACCGACGCTGAGCAGTCGGACCGTTGGGACGGCGGTGTGCCACCGCTCGGCCAATGCTGATTGGGCGCGTTGGACGCTGCTTTGCGTGATCTCCCAGCTCGCCTGCAGCCAGAACGAGTCGCGGACCAAGAGAACGATGCGGTCGCGGTGTGGGGTGTTGGTGCGGTGTCGTTCGGCACCGTCGGTGACGGCGGACCCGGCGACAAGAGTGTTGGTGGAAAGGTCTTTGCGTTTTTGGATCAGTTCGCGGCGTCGACGCATTTCTGCCCGAATGCGGAGCGTTTTCGCCGACACTTTTGGTTCACTTAATTCAGGAAGTGGGATGTCGTTGCGAGAGTTGGT
>JBICHZ010000019.1:0-17875 GCA_043101355.1 Rhodopirellula sp. JB044 | reverse complement strand
CCCCTTAGAACTTGTGGCTGTGGCCGGCTCTTTTTTTGCGCCGGCAGGAGCCATCTCAGCGCAGGTCTCGCCTGCCCCAAACACCACGCGTGAAATGGCCCCAGCGGGGAAAAATCACAGCGCGTTAAAGTCACGGCGGGGAAAAGTCTTACGGGGAAAAGTTGCCCGCCAAATGTAACCGTGGCTGCACTCGGTCGGAGCAAATCCGACGCGGCCGGACGTGGCCCGTCACCGCATGAGAAGCCCGTCATCGCAGGGGAGCCTGTCATCGCACGAGAATCTCGTCGATACACAGTCCACTGGCTCCTAGTGGGACCAACCGGATCGTATTGGCTCCCCTGCCGATCGGGATTTCGACAGTGACGGTTTTCCAATCACGTCCGGGGCTCGTCGTGTCGGGCAGCGCCAGTGACTTCTCGACCGGTTTCCCGTTGACCACCACCGACACTTCGTATGGCTTATTGCGGCGCGGCATTCCACTGTATCGGATGATGAGATCGGCGGCACCGGCATCCCCATCGTTCTCTTGATACCACTCAATGAAACCACCTGGCTTCTTGGTGAAGCGGAGATAGCCTTTGCCGTGGAACCCCAAACCGTGGCCAGAAACACTTGCCTCTCGATAATTTGCCGTTTCGGCTTGTTCTCCGACCGGTCCGCTCGACTGTCCTCCATCCCATACGAAGCCTTCGTCTTCGGCGAAACGTTCTTGCAAGCGTTGAATCGGCTTCCCATCCATGACCACGAGTGCCCTGACAGTGGTTCCCAGTGGCACTGCAAACGGATGGGTGTACCTTTTGGATTGCTGCGTGGGTGCGGATCCGTCGAGCGTGTAAAACGTCTTTATCTCAGGGTCCGCGACCTCGCCTCTCAGATTCAGTACTTGGGTATCGATGCTGACCTTGTCGGAGGTCACCTGTTTCTTCTCGCCGAGTATGCTGGTCGCTAGCACTGCGATATCACCGGTGGCCTCGGTCGACTCGATATACGCTCGCGTGAGCCCAAAGAAAGCGACGCGGCTCGTGGTTCCGAAATGCCTTTCCACATCGATCGGGCTTCCGTTATCGAGTGCGCGAATCTTGCCGGGACCGATAACGTGAAAGTGAGTACGGTTCTCGCCGTACGGGTAAAACTCGTTTTGCGAATCGCGGGACTCCACGCGTACCTGAACGATATCAGTGGCGTTGTCGCTGAGCGGCCGCCCGTCAACGGACAATGCAATCCGGGCAGGGGCGTCCGCGGTCCGGATCGTATCTTCGACAACCGGCTGTCCGTCTCGATAGCCCACCGCGTGCAGAGTTCCTGGTTGCCATCGGACCATCCATTCGCATTGCATTTCGTCCCAATTTTCGCCCGGCGTTTGTCGGCCGAGTGGCTGATCATTGAGAAACAATTCGACGTGGTCGCAATTGGAATACACCCAAACTGGGATCTCTGTCCCCATTTTCATGACCGGATGGGTCCAGTGAGGCAGGATGTGTACCATCGGCTCGTCGGTCCATTGGCTTTGATAAAGGTAGTAAAGATCCTTCTCAAAGTTCGCCAAATCAATCGCGCCACCCATGAATGCCTTGAATGGCCACCCACCGTGTACGTAGCCGGCTTCGCCGATGTAGTCATACCCGGTCCAACGAAATGATCCCGCGTACCTACCGATGTCACGGATTTGCTGAATGTTACGACGAGAGTTCAAGCGAACCATCGCGTTGTCATAGCTCGAGTTGAACTTTTGCTTGCCGTTGTCTCGGTTCTCGTCTCGGGTCCAATCGTAGGTGAAGATCTCACGTTCGGTCAGATCGGGCGTCTCGTACGGCCGCTGTTTCTTGTTGGGGAATCCGTCACGGTACCACGTCATCGATCGATAGTAGCCGCGGACCTGCCACGTATGAGTGTTTTCGGTTCCGATGAATACCTTGTCGGTGTTCATCTCGTCGAACCAACCCTTCTTCTCACTCGCGCCGTTGACCCCGAGCACGTCCATCGCCTCATCCGCAGAATGGCCTGAGGTCACCGGTCGAGTCGGGTCGACCTGGTGACATGTGGCGACCAACTCTTTGCCGACTGCGCCGCGAGTCTCGTTACCCATGCTATAGATGACTACCGAAGGATGATTTCGGTCGCGTCTCAGCCAGTCGGTCAGGTCGCGTTTCCACCACTGTTGAAACCAACGCCCTCCGTAATCTTGCTTGGCCTTGCGCATCCAACCATCGAAGATCTCATCCATCACCAACATTCCGACTTCGTCGCAGATGTCATAGAACACGGGTGTTTGAGGGTTGTGCGATGTACGGATCGCATTGCATCCCATCTTCTTGAGTTGCTCGATCCGAAAACGCAGGATTTTGTCAGGAACCGCAGCCCCGAGCGCTCCGGCGTCTTGATGATTGCAGACCCCGCGGAGTTTGACGTTCACACCGTTAAGCCACATTCCGCTTTCGGGTTTCCACTCGATGTCACGAAAACCAAACCGGGTTTCGACGCGGTCCAAAATCTGATTTTCAGCATGCAGTTCGGTAACCGCCAGGTAGAGCGAGGGAGAATCCGTGGACCAGAGCAATGGATCGGCTATTGTCAACTTTTGCATCACGGAATCGCTGTTGCCTGGGTCGACAGAAAGTGATGTCCCCAGGGCAGCAACCTGTTTACCCGACGGGTCGAAAAGCGACGTTTCGACTCGGACGGTTCCCCCCTCGGACGTCTGATTCGCGACCTCGGTATCGACAGTGACTTCACCGCCACTGGTGCGGATGAAGATACCATCATGGGGGACATGCATCTTTTCCTTGACAGTCAGCCAAGTGTGTGCGTAGATCCCACTTCCGGTGTACCACCGAGCAGAAGGCTGTTTCTCATTGTCAACGCGAATCGCGAATGTGATTTTGTCTGAGCCTGCGATGACGTCACTAATGTCGTAGGTGAATGAGTTCCAACCATACGGACGGACACCTAGTTTCTTTCCGTTTGCCCAAACGGTGCTATTCATGTAGACGCCGTCAAACGTGATTTCGACGTGTTTCCCTTTCCACGCGGAGTCGACCGGAATCGTTTTGCGATACCAACCGATCCCGGCGGGCAGATAGCCGCACTGGGCACCCATGGGATTGTCCTTCGAATACTCCCCTTCGATGCTCCAATCATGAGGAACATTAAGAGTTCGCCACTGGTTATCGTCAAACGTCGGGTCCTGTGCGGTTTCAAAATCCCCTAGCGAAAACTTCCAATTCGAATCGAAAGACATCCGCTCACCCGCACCGGCCGAACGGCAAAAAACCACCGACAGGCAAAACAAAGTGAGCAGGGCGGCTTGCAAAAGAGATTTCATGTCTTGCGTCAGTTCTGGGGGATGGCGTTGCGTCGATGACGATGAACGAGAACGATCCGAACGTCTCGCCTTCGATCGAAATGATCCGTCGGCGTCAGTGTAGCTAACCCCTGCACAGAATCCACGCGTCGCGCACCCGAAATTGAACGCACGAAAGGTCGCGGGCCGGCAACAAAGCGAAGCTATCGCTCGGTTCATACGGGCTACCGAATCGGCGACTCCCGCACGGTCACCTGCTCCCAAGACACCTCGCCGTTACGTTTGGGCAAACAAGAACACGACCGGCGAGCTTTGCGCACAATCGTGTCCGGATTTTCTCGATGAGGAGAACTTATCTCCGGCGAGAAAGGTACGAGACCGACCGCAACGCTCACTCGGGATCCTGCGAGAAAATCAGGACCGTGTAAGGCGGCAAATCGACCTGCCCGCGATGAGACTGGCCATCATACGGCGCCGCGTCAGCGGTGACATCGCCGCTCGCTTGATTGCCGAACTGATCGCTGTAGCGTTTTTGATCACTGCTGAAACGTCGTTTCCAAACGCCCTCGGCAGGTAAGCCGAATTCATATCGTTCGAAATGTCGATTCGAAAAGTTTGCAACCACGATCACGTCATCGCCTTTGCCGCCGTCATAGCGTCGACGATACGCAACCACTTTATCAGCGTCGTTGATGTGAAAGACGTCGACGTGTTGACCGGTGAGCCCCTTGGAGACGCCAGAGCGATTCAGTCGCAGTGAGACCAAATCGGAGGTGAGTTTACCGATTCCTCCATACTCGCAGGCATTATCCCAATCGAGTTCTTCGGTGTCGGTGAACCATCCGTCCTGGAGGAGCGCCTGCCCCTGGAAAAGCATCGGGATGCCGGGCGCGGTCAGCACGAGGGCGAGCCCGAGCGTCGTTCGCTTCTGCGCGAACCAGTTGTCGGGATCTTCGCGGTCGATCTCACTCGGAACACGCGACTTTCCATTCGCAACCTCATCGTGTGACTCCGTGTAAACCACACGCTGGAAAGCGTCTGCGTTATAGGAATGCGACAACGCATCGGCGACCTTCCTCATATCTCGTCCTGAATCGTCGGGCTGAGTGATGACGTCTCGGATCGGATGAACAAATTTTGCATCCCACTGCGTTGAGAACCCCGCTCCACCGTGCGAATCTGGCTTGGTGAGGTAGTCGTTGTTTTGCAAGTCTTCCGCAATGGTAATCGCAGACGGTTTCAAGGAATGTATCTCGCGATTGATCCACTGCGTGAGTCCCCATCCTTCAGGAATCTCCTGGTGTCCAGATGCATCAACCGAACGGATATAAAGAGTCATGTCGTAACGCAAACCGTCCACGTGATAATCCTCGAGCCACATCATCGCGTTGTCGCGAATGTAGGATCGAACCTCCCCTCGGCCGTAATCAGGACGGGTATCGCCCCATGGCGTGTGGCTTCGGTAGTCGTTGTAAAAATAGATGCCGCCCTTGTCGTTTTCACTCCAAGCGTCGAACTGCCATAGATCGAGGTCGCTCGGTCCGAAGTGGTTGTAGACGACATCCAAGATGACAGCAAAACCGGCTCGGTGAGCTTCGCGGACAAAGGTTTTAAATCCGACCGGCCCCCCGTAGGCTTCTTCAATCGCGTACGGGTGCGCCGGGTTGTATCCCCATGAGTAGTCGCCGGCGAATTCCGCGATGGGCATGATCTGCAACGCGTTGATGCCTAGCTTCTGCAGATGATCGAACTTTTTAGTGTAGTCTTCGAACGTTCCCACACTGTCCTTCCCATCGCGATAAAACGTGCCGACGTGAGATTCGTAAATCACCAACTCGTTCCAATGCGGCATTCGGAAGTCATCACCCTGCCAATCGAAATCCGGCTGATGAATCACGCCATTGCCTACCGAATTGGTGACCTGTCGTACTCGAGGGTCGATGCGTTGAAAGGTATTTTCTCCGTTAGTGATCTCGTACTTGTAATGATCACCGGGTTTGGCGTTCTCAACAATCGCAACCCAATTCCCGTTCGGCTCTTTCTGAAGGGGATTGCGTTGCCCGTTCCATTGGTTGAAGTCGCCGATGACGCTCACGGCATCGGCGTGCGGTGCCCAAACACGAAATGCCACCGCGTCTTCGAGAATGATCGGCCCCATTCCCTCTACGGATGTGGTCGGTGTCGCAGCTTCATTAGCGTTGAGTGTGATCGTTTGGCTCATTCGATTTATCCTACAATGGTTGTGATCTCGGATGCCCGAGGGTGTTTGCGACCTATCGAAAAAGCTCGATAGGTTGAAGAAGGCGATTCTAAAGTTGACGTGCTGACGTCGAGCGACTGATGTGATCGCGGATCAGGTTCTAGCTGGGCGTGGTGGCTCCGATCAGGTCGTTGATCTGTTGCAGCAGTTTGTCAAAGTCGACCGGCTTCGGATGAAAGGCGTCGCAGCCAGATGCTTCGGCTCTTTTCTGGTCATCGGCCAATGCGTAGGCGGTCAATGCGATCACCGGGATGCGGTGTTCCGAGTTGGCTTGATGGATTTGCATCGTTGCCTCTAGGCCGTCGAGTTCGGGCATATTAACGTCCATGAGAATTAATGCTGGTGCGACGTTGGCCGCGGTCAATACTGCTTCGGCTCCATTGCGTGCCGATACGACCGAGAAACCGTTGCGTTGCAGTTGCAGAGTTAACATCTCGCGAATGTCGTCATGGTCATCAACAACGAGAAGCGTAGGCATGGTCTGTTCTTCCGAGCGAGCGGGGATGGACTGCAAAAAAAACCTTCACAGCAGACTGCGTCACCTCGAGGGGACCGCAACGTGCTGTTGCATAGGGTGGGATAGACTGCGTTGCAGCTTAGAATCCGAACCGTGCAGGAATGTTTCGATCTTCGCGTGAGTTTGGCTGTATGAGGTCGTCACGCTCGTCGCTCCCGCTTTGCGGAATTTGACGAACAACGTGTCGAAGTTCTTGAACTTGCCGAAACACGCGATCACGATCGGCCCCTGATACCCGGCCGAGCGAATGTTTTTGCAGAGGAACGTCGCTTGGGGTGTTCCGCCCGCGGGAAGAACAGCGATCACCACAACTTCTGGTAAACGCTCGCGAATCCGCTTGCCGACATCCTGTGGCAATGTATCGTCGTCGATTGACTCTAAACGGTAATGCCCGATCCCTTCATGCCGCAGCAGATTGAGCACGTACGTTTCACTGAAGTGGTGCGAAACACATCCGATCACGAGCGGTTGTTCCTGACCGGTCTCAGCCGCATCCGCCGTCTGCTCATCCGCATCGGCATCCGCATCCGATGAAATCCGGTGGTGTGGTTCTCGGTCGAGCCGACGGAACTCGGCGACCAAGCCCCCGGCAATCGCGAACAGACGATTCGAATCCGCGTCGGACAAACGGTCCGCGACATGGTCTTTGCGAATCCGCTTGAGTGCCGGAATGATGACCTTGTCACACGTTTCTCCAAACCCGTGTTCGCCGGCATGGTTCTGCAGCAGCTCCGCGGCGCGATGCTGATCGCCGACCAGCAATCGCTGGTAGAACCGAAGCGACGGGCTAACATCGACTTCTTCCCCCAACAGCGTCGCCATGATCCGAAAACGCGGAACATGGCGTCCCAGAACAACCAGGCAGACCGTCAGCGGTGTCGAAAGCAGCAGGCCAACCGGCCCCCACAACCACCCCCAAAATACCGCCGCGACGATGACAGCGACCGCCGAAATCCCGGTGCTGGTTCCATACAACCAAGGTTCAACAATGTTATTGCTGACCAGTTCCATAACGACGATCAGCAAAAGCACCGCAATGAAAACCGCGTATCCTGGGAACACCGAGAGCGCGATCGCCAGCGGAAAAATCGCTGCCGCGGTCGGCCCGATGTACGGAACGAACCGTAGACACGTAGCCAGCACGCCCCACAAAATCGCATTGGGAAAGACGCCCTCGGGGGTCATCGTCATCCCGATAATCGAAAGGCCGACCGTGAGCACCACACCATACGATGTGTTGATGACGGTTTGTGCAATGAGATACCGACTGATCCGGCTGGCAACCTCGTCCAACGCCTCCGTCGTCGTCACGTAATCACCGTGGCTGATCACCGCGATGATGCGATCCCGGAGATCGTCACGATGGATCAACATGAACAATGCGAACACGGTGACCAGCCCCGCGGTCGCGAGAGGGCTGAGCACGGTTCCCGCAGTCGTCGCCCAAATTGCAGCGGGCATGTCTCCTTCGACGGGTTGGATATACAGAGGAGAATCGGGCGTCGTTCCATCATTTTGAGTTCTCTCAGCGGGCGTCTTCGATGCGGGAAAAATCCGATCGGTCCATCGCTGGAACGTGCTTTCGTAAAACGAATCGTCCCCGCCGGGTGAATTTTGTTCCGGCAGAGCCCCGCCCTCTGAATCCCCTGGTTGTGACTGACGTGAATCAGCCCCCGTGTCGTTCCGATCGCCGGCCTTGGATTCGTCTTCGATCGCCTGACTCACCTCGTCGGCGAGTTCATTGAGCGTGCCACCAACGCCCGTCGTTAACCCGGCAAAACTTCTCGCCTTGGCGACCAACTCATCCTTATGCTGTGGCAGCTCACCGATCAACGTGGTGAGTTCTCGACCAAGTAGAGTGAAGCCGCCTGCCAAAAAAACGAACGCGAGCAACGCTGTCGCAATAACGGCGGCAACGTTCGGCACCCCAATACGCTCGAGACGATCAACGAGAGGGCTCAGCAGGAACGACAACAACAGGCCGAGCGCCAGTGGAATGAAAACGTCCTTCGCGAAGAACAACGCGGCTACCGTGAGCACGACGGCCAGGAGTTGAGCGACTGCGGCGATCGTCGCCAGATCGGATTTAGTTTGTTTCATTCATGTGTTCGCAGAGGACGCTCGGCGTCGTTAATCGGAATAACTTGCATTTTCGCTGGGCAGAAAGTGCGATTACACGGGATGGTCTCGACCTGCAAAACGCCCCGGAGGGCAGGTGGCTTCGATCGCTACGATGGGTTCGATCACTCGGTAACGGTGAACCGCTCCCTTAGGAATCATCCACGAGTCACCCGGCATGATCTTGGCATGCTCGCCATCCATATCGAGCTCGAGATGCCCGCTGATCAGATACCCAACGGTTTCATAATCTCGCGAGTGATCGGCCCCGAATTCACATCGATCCTCTTGCCACCGGCGCATGGAAACTTCTTTGCCGGTCGCAAGATAAACCTGCCCCATCTCTCCGGTATCACTGGAATGCGTTGGAACGATTTGAGGAATATCCATCATTGCTTTCGCTGGTTTGGCGAGAACGAACGCTGCCTCACAGGCGGCAGCAAAGAATGGCATCGCGTTAGGCGGAAGAATCCACACCAACGCCGCCATGATTTCGGTAGGAAGCAAACCACGTACCGATCAAAAACGAAGGCCGAAAAACCGTCGGCGGATGCCGGATTCCCACTGGTTTGTGAGTTGGGCCGGTATGTGAGTTGGGTCGGCATGTGAGTTGCGTCAGTTCGATGCAGTTACGCCACCTTTCGAATGACGGAGTGCACATCGCGTTCTACGAAGACCGCGTAGGTGGCCTGTTCCCTGACAATATTAACTGTTCCGAAAACCCCAGTGAGAAACACGATGCGTGCATTAGTAGTTGTTGCTGTTCTAGTCCTCGTTCTTGTACTGATCGGTTGGTTGCGATTCAGCTCACCGGCAGGCGATCCGACGATTCAGGTCGATACGGACAAGGTCCGACAAGACACCTCCACCGTCGTTGAAAAATCGAAAGAGGCGGTCGACCAAGCCGCCCAGTCGATCGATCGTGCGGCGGGAAAAGTAGATGCGAGCATCGATCGAAAACCGATCGAATAAGAGGTCAATGGGCACCATGTCCGAACGGTGGCAAGGCGGCTTCCTCCGAGGCCGCTCACAGCATCGAGCGGACGTCGGATGCAGACGTTGGAAACGCAAAAAGAGTCGATTTTATATCCGTTGCGGTCAGTCCGAACTTCATCGCCAACGCGAACAAGTTTATCGTTTCCTCGGCGGACGGACCGAGCAAATGGGCGCCGAGCACTCGATCGTTATCACGGTCGACCAGGATCTTATAACCCGCTGCGGTGCCTCCCGTCTTCCGCACGCTCCCCCAACTCGACATGTCGTCCGCCCGAACGTCGACGTCGTGTGACTTGCGTGCATCCTCCTCGCTCATCCCAACGGCGGCGATCGAGGGTGTCGTGAAGGCAACTTTGGGAATCGCCCCGTAGTCAGCTCTGTGAGCCTCGCCCGGTTCGAGCAGATTTTTTACCACGATCCGGGCCTCTTCGTTCGCGGTCGGTGTCAAACGCGGTTTGCCCGTCGCGGCGCAGTCGCCGATGGCATAGACGTTTTCGTTAGACACGCTTCGAAAGGCATCGTTCACCGAAACGCCCTGGTCGCTAAACGAAATTGCCGCGCGCGATAACTCAAGCCCCTGAACGTTCGGAACCCGCCCAGCACCATGCACGACCAAGCCGGCATCCAGAGCCGGTCCCTTGTCCATCTCGATGCGATAACGATGGTCGCTACCATTGCCCGATGCGTCCACAATCGATGTAGGCGAAACACCGAGGCGGAAATGGATCCCACGTTTCTCCGAATACTGCGTCAACAGATCAATCAAGTCGGGATCGAAACCAGACAAAACGCGTTCATTGCGATCAACAATTGTTACGTGCGTTCCACACCGCGCAGCGACGTGCGCGAACTCCATTGAGATATAGCCGCCACCGATAAAGACGACTCGTTCGGGCAGGTTGGAAAGTTCGAGAAAGTCATCACTCGTCGTGATGTGTTCCGCCCCTGGAATACCCACGGGTGCCGGCGTGGCCCCGGTGGCAATAATGAATTTCTTGCCGACGATCCGTTCACTCCCGACCACGATCGATGTGGGGCTGTCAAAACTCGGGGTCCCCTGAAAAGTCTGAATCCCAGAAGACCGATAAGACTTTTCTGTCTTCTCAACGACCGGCTGCGTAAACTCTCGTTTGAATTGAAGCAACTTCGCCCAGTCAATTTTCACGCCGTCTGATCCGACGATCAACTTGCCCTCACTGCGACGAGCCCGGTCAATGATCTCGGCCGCGTTAACGTAAACCTTCTTCGGATTGCAGCCACGCAGCGCGCACGTGCCTCCGAATTCACGAGTCTCGATCATCGCCACGGAGTAACCTCGCTTGACGAGCTTGGTGGCTACCGTAGAACCAGCCGGGCCACTACCGAGCACGACGATATCAATTTGATGTTCAGACATTGAGCAGACAATTCAAAGAAAGGGATGCCAAAGATGACGCTACAAAAAACAGCCGGGTGGCGTTACCTTCTTCTGCCAAAAAAGCAATCTAGGTAAACGCCAACCGGCTGATGTGGGTTAGCTCGTATTTCGATGCAACTCAACGCTCGGACACGCGGCAGGGCGGACGAATTCGCCGCCTCGCCCATTGATAGATGCGCGAACGTTTCTACAGCAGGAATTATCGAGAATCGACAGTTCTATTTCTTCGCATACGCGTCACACAGGTCGCGGATTTTATCGTGGCCCGCTTTGACTTTGGCGTACTGAGCGGAGAGCACATCGTTCATGGCGCTTCCCGCAGTTTCCTTGAGGACGTCTTCGTAAGCTTCCTTGATGTGATCTTCACCACGCTCGGCTTCGATCAAGATGACGTGAGAGTCGCCTCCGTTGAGCTTCCCTCGAATGTTGATCCAAATTCGGTGTGTCTTCGCCGCCACGCTCCCGTCGTCTTCGGCATCCTTGCCATTGAACTCGACATATTGCTGCAACTCACTCGCCATTGCCGAGCGTTCGTCACCGATGCTACGGAAGAGAGTTGCGAGCTTTTCGTCGCTCAACTCTTCTGCCGATTCATGAAACCCGTTGTAGGAATCGATGTTGGCGCGGATCAGCTTTTGCAGTTTGTTAATCGTCGTTTCGGTAAGGTCAGTCTTGGTTTCCAAACTCATATTGATTCTCCATTTTGGTGTTTGATTGGGCACGACGGCTTTCATCGTGCTAACAAACAGGAGTCGCAAAGAGCGTGCCGTTTCGCAAAACCGTCCCGAAAGACCATACCGAGCGTCAAACTTGGTTTCTCTTCACTCAAGGTGAACGTCGAACCGTCGAATTGATCTGACTCAACACCATTCGGTTTGCGGTATCTACTTCGTGGCGAGCGTTTCGAGAATGTCCATTGACGCGATCGCGATGCCGAGCGTTTGCTCGAAATCTTCGACGTCACCGTCAGCGATCGCACATTGAAGCAAGTCCAGTGACATAGAAACGATATGAAGTTGATTGCAGACGTAGTGTCGCTTCTGCGAACGTTCTTCGTCCGACAAATCGGCGCGACGCGTTGACGGCCACCGCGTCTCATCAAATTCCCCGGCAAGAAGATCAGCCGGTATCCGAACATCGATGACAGGCACGTCATCGTCAGGACGCTGGACCTCGATCACCGCTTTGAGATTGGGGAAACGATGTGTTTGAGATTGGCCTTGGATCGTCGTTCCCATCTCGATTGTCTCCATACATGGCTTTGAAAAGAGAGTTCCGTTCTCGCACTGACGTTACCGGGCTTGTATCAACTCGAATCGAGTCCAACACAGTACCGGCGTTCGGATGAACAGGTCCCCAGTACGGGAGCCGCCCGCTCCCCGTCGGTTACGTCGTGCACGATGGCGGAGCAACTGCTATGCCACGACCTGTCGACGCACCGGTGCTCCGCATTGTACCAAAACCTTGGGTGCGAACCAAAAATAGTTTTCAATTGAATACTCACGAGCCAGCAATTGAAAGCAAACAGACCGCAACGCTCACCTCTCATTTCTACGATTGGAAGGTTTTCGCATCGGCTGACTTGTTGTGGGCACCTCACGTCCGACGGGATTTGCTTTTGGCTTATTGACCAACGCAGTCGACCGCGTTCAATTTGATGCCGTTTTGGAGTTTGTAAGGTTTGCAAGGGAGACGATCCGATGGCAGTGAGCGAAGTTCAGACCTCCTTTGACGGGTTGATCCGAGTCGGTAAGGCCGCTGAATTCCTCGGTGTTTCGGCGGAAACGCTGCGAAACTGGGACAAATCCGGGCGGCTGGTACCCCGGCGTCACCCCGTTACAGGGTATCGATACTACGAGAAAGTCGAACTCCAACGGTTTCTCGCCGACGCGGTTGCTGAGCGTGAGGTGCACGGTTGATGCTGGAGTTCTTCCAAAAACTGCTCGACACTTCTGATTTTCCGCCCCGATGGAACTGTGGGAATTGGTCGGAATTTCTAGGGTGGCTGCATGTCGTTTCGGACATCGCGATCGGCGCGGCCTACTTTGGAATTCCGTTATCACTGATCTACTTCGTCCGGACCCGCAAAGACATCATCCTTCCGAGAATCATTTATCTCTTTGCGGCGTTCATCGTCGCGTGCGGGTTCACGCACGTGATCGAAGCGGCCATATTTTGGACGCCGATCTATCGAATCAGCGGGCTCGCCAAACTGTTTACCGCGATCATTTCCTGGGTAACTCTCGGCGTGATTGTCAAAAATTTACCCGGCGTCATGCAGTTACCGTCCTTGACGGCAACCATCGATCGTCTGGAGTCCGAGGTTGAACAACGCACCCACACCGAACGTCAATTGCTCGCCGCTAACGCACGCCATCAAGCGTTAATCGAAGGAACCCGCAGCATCGTCTGGACAGCGAGTTCGGAAGGCAAGTTCACCAGCCCGCAGGCGTCATGGTCTCGTTACACAGGCCAGTCGTGGGACGAACTCAAAGACTTCGGCTGGATGAACGTGATCCACGAAGAGGACCGTGACGAGTTGTTGCGGAAATGGAACCAAGCATCGACGACCCAAACAAAGTACCAGGCCACCGGGCGGATATGGACTGCAGCCGATCAAGAATGGCACCGATTCGTGGCGGAGGCGGTGCCGGTCCTAGATGATGAGAAAAACGTGATCGAGTGGGTCGGCACGATCAGCGATATCGAAGACCAACACCAGGCCGAAACAAATCTAGGTATTGCACGAAACGAGATCATCGAACAGAAACGCGAACTCGAATTGATCTACCAGTCCGCTCCGGTCGGAATGTCATTGATCGATCGCGAGTATCGCTTTCTCAGAATCAACGATATGCTCGCGAAGCTGAACGGTGCTTCGGGAGAAGAACATATCGGACGACGCGCCGACGAATTTCTTAACGGCTTCCAAGATCAATTCAAACCTCACTACGACCTCGTCTTCGAAACCGGCGAACCGGTGGTGGATGTCGAGATCGTTGGCACGCATCCCGTTAGTGGAGAAGGCAGAACCTGGTTGACGAGTTTCTATCCACTCGGCAATCAGGACGGCGAAGACATTGAGGTGACTGCCGTCAGTGCGATCATCCAGGACATCACGCAGCGAAAGAAGCAAGAGGTTCGTTTGCGTGAGAGCGAGCAAATGGCGTTGGCGGCGAACCGGTCCAAGAGTGAATTTCTCGCAAACATGAGTCACGAGATCCGCACGCCGATGGCGGCCATCTTGGGGTATGCCGATGTGTTGCTCGGACACCTTCAGGACCCAGATAACCGGAATTGTGTTTTGATCATGAAACGCAACGGCGAGCATTTGTTGGAACTGATCAACGACATTCTCGACCTGTCGCGCATTGAGGCGGGGAAACTCGATGTTGACGTTGAACCGACTGCTCTACCGCAGCTCGTCGCCGATGTGCAATCGTTGATGGCGGTGCGGGCCGAAGAGAAGAAGGTGCAATTCAACGTACTCTTCGAAGGATTAGTACCTCGTACGATTCAAACCGATCCGACGCGGTTAAGGCAGGTGTTGATCAACCTGATTGGCAACGCAATTAAGTTCACCGACGAGGGCGAAGTCCGACTGCGAGTCAAATTTCTCGACGGTTCGCAGCCACCCATGATCGAGTTCGCAATCGAGGATACCGGGATCGGCATGACTCGCGAGCAACAAGAACGTCTCTTCAAACCCTTCTCACAAGGCGACTCCTCGGTAACGCGGCAATACGGTGGCAGCGGACTAGGCCTCGCGATCAGTCAACGTTTGGTGCACATGATGGACGGCGAGATGGACCTGACTAGCCAACCGCAGCAAGGTTCCACCTTTTTTGTGCGGCTGCCGGTCGCCTCGTTTGAAGACATCGAATTGGTCAAACCGAGCCTCGTTGTCCGAGAACGCGAGGCCGACATGCCATTCCCCGAAACACCGCGGTTGTCGTGTCGGGTACTCGTCGTCGACGATCGACGCGACGTCCGCCACATCAGTCAGCACTTTTTGGAAAAAGCCGGAGCGGTGGTCGCCACCGCCGAGGATGGTCAACAAGGAATCGATGTCGCGATCGAGGCGCGTGACGCGGGCGAACCGTTTGACCTGATCGTCATGGACATGCAAATGCCCAACGTCGACGGATTGCACGCGACCGCTCAGTTGCGATCTGCCGAGATTCAGTGGCCCATCATTGCCTTGACTGCGGACGCGATGAAAGGCGATCGTGATCGATGCCTTAACGGAGGTTGCGACGATTACCTGTCCAAACCAATCGACCAAACCAATCTGATCAACATGGTTGCCAAGTACACCCAGGAGGTGACTCGCGAAGACCTCATCCTACGACGCCAACGACGAGCCGATCGTTTGCGTGGGCAAATGTCGGAGGACACTCATGCCAAATGACCGACTCACCCCCGCGATTCGATTCCGTTGGACTCTTCGGACCACGTTCGCCGACAGCGATGTTCATTTCACAAAGAACGAGGTTGCCGTACCCTTGCTCGACGTCCGATTGAACGGGGCAACGCCGATCCGACCCACCGAGAAACACTGCCAGCAACACTGCCGATTACCTTTGTTGCATACTGTTTTTTGCTCCGCGTTACGAATCGTAAACGCGATTTAAATAATGACGAACCCTTCTCACGCCAAACCGCAAACGCCGCTCATCGTCGCTATCGGTGCGTCCGCCGGTGGACTGGAGTCTCTCCAAGAGATTCTCAGTGGGTTGGGCGATGCGCCGCAATTCGCGATCGTTTTTGTCCAACATCTCGATCCCACTCGAAAGTCATTGCTCGCCGAACTGCTCGCGAAATCGACGGGAATGCCAATCGTCGAAATCGAAGGTCGACGGAAACTCAAACCCGGCACGCTCTATCTTTGTCCTCCCAGAACGCTTCTCGCTCTGAAAAACGGTTTTGTCTCCATCCACCGTGATGAATCCAATCAACGATCATCCGCGGCGATCGATTTTTTGTTTCATAGCGTTGCCGAGGACCAACGGGAAAAGGGGATCGGTGTCATCTTGTCGGGAACGGGCAGCGACGGAACGCTCGGTTTGAAATCGATCAGTGACCACGGAGGTTTGACGATCGCCCAGGATCCGGAATCGGCGAGATACGATTCCATGCCACGCAGCGCGGCGACAACCGGAGTGGCTGACTACATTCTCCCGCCCCGAGAAATCGCGTCTCACTTGCTGCGCTATGCTTCCCATTGGGAGGAAACCGAACACTCGGACGTCAGAGAAACCCGTCGAACCGAAATCAAAGACGCCATCCCCGTCATCGCCGAACGTTTGCTAGACGTTACCGAGCACAACTTCCAGCACTACAAGACCAACACGCTCGCACGTCGGATTCAACGCCGGATGCAAATCCTGCGACTCTCGGATGTCGACGAATATGTCAACATGCTTCGGCAAGAAGAGGACGAAGTCGAACGTTTGTTTCGCGAACTGTTGATCGGTGTCACCGCGTTCTTCCGCGACCCCGAGGCGTTCGACTACCTTCGTTCGTCCGTGCTACCGAAACTCTTCAAAGGCCGCACGAACCTGGATTGCGTTCGTATTTGGGTGGCAGGCTGCGCGACGGGAGAGGAGGCCTATTCGGTCGCAATTCTATGTCGAGAGGTGATGCAGGAACTCGCGGTGCAGTGCCAGGTTCAAATCTTTGCAACCGACATCGACGAACGTGCTCTACAGATTGCCCGCACAGGAGCCTATCCGTCGGGGATCGAAGAACAGGTCGATCCCGAGCGATTGGATCGCTTCTTTGTTAAACGGGGAAAACGTTATCACGTATCGAAATCGGTTCGCGAGATGGTTCTCTTCTCCGTACACAATCTCATTAGCGATCCACCATTCTCTCGGTTGGATTTGATCACATGTCGAAACCTGCTGATTTATCTGGGGGCGCACCTACAAAACAAACTGATCCCGTTGTTTCACTACGCGTTGCGACCGTCCGGGTATCTGTTCCTCGGTCCGAGCGAGAATATCGTTTCGCACGGAGAGTTGTTTCGACCACTCGATACCCGCTATCGCATCTCCCAACGAAAGGCCACCGCGATTCCGTCACGCAATTCTCGTGCGAACCGCCCCCAACGTGCCCTGCCCATTCCACGTGAAGGGCTCGCCACCAACCCGGAGGAAATCGCAGATCTAACGGAAATCCGACAAAAGATAACCCTCGATGAGTTCGCTCCTAGGAGCGTCGTGATCGATGAATCAGGGCAAGTGCTCAACGCATCCGCCGACATGCAGAAATACCTAACGGTCAGCGGCGGTGACTACCAGAACAACATCGTGAAAATGTCGGCGCGAGGACTGCGGGTCGGTCTACGCGCCGCGATTGCGGAGGCCAAGAAGAAACGAAGGCGAGTCGAACATGATGACATGTCGATTCGTGTCGGCGAACTCTGCCAACGCGTGATGATCACTGTCCAACCGATGCCAAAACTCGGCGAAGAAGATCCGTTGTTCTTGGTCGTCTTCCAAGACGTCGGCAAACCGTATCGACGTGACGAACTCCACTACGACTCGGATAAAAGTCCTTCGACCGTCGATCAGGAATCACTCGTCGCACAATTGGAGTGGGAACTCGAAACGACACGTCACGATCTCGACAAAACACTTCAAGATATCGAAGCCGCCAACGAAGAGCTGAAATCGTCCAACGAAGAATTGCTCTCGATGAACGAAGAGCTGCAGTCCGCCAACGAAGAACTCGAAACATCGAAAGAGGAAATCAAGGCGACCAGTGACGCCGTCGCACGGGCTCACGACGATCTCGAGAACCTGCTGCGCAGCACTCAAATTGCGACCGTGTTTCTCGACGAAAACCTGCTCATTCGCAGCTTCACTCCTGCGATCGCAGACATCTACGACCTCATCCCCACGGACATCGGCCGTCCGTTGGAGAAATTCGTGCCCAGTGTCGAAAACATGCCTCCCCTTCCGGATCCTCAGAAGATCCGAAAAGGAGTCCCGATCGAGGACACGGTGGATGCACATTCCGGCAGATCCTACATCCGCCGTGTGTTGCCGTATCGTTCGCACACCGGAGCGAACAGCGGGATCGTTGTCACGTTTACTGACGTGACACAACTGCGTGAAAGCGAAGAGTTGTTTCAATTGCTCGTGGAGGCTTCGTCGCAGATTGTTTGGGTGACGAGCGCGGAAGGAAAAGTGACCGAAGACTCACCGAGTTGGCGATCCTTCACCGGGCAGTCGTTCGATGAATGGGTCGGCTACGGTT
>JBICHZ010000018.1:0-13367 GCA_043101355.1 Rhodopirellula sp. JB044 | reverse complement strand
TGCTCATTGTGAAGTCAGTCGTTTTCCCCTTCGTTTTGACAAACTCCACAATCTCATCCGTCGCAACCACCGTTTCCATGTCATACGAGCTGGAAACGACCAGCACGTTCAACTCCGGGCAGTCGTCGAACGAATAGTCCGGGACCACTCGCAACCCGCTTTCCATCGTAACTGGTTGATGCGATCGGGCGATTGTGACGACGTTGAATAGCCGCTTGCCTTCTTCGTTGGGCTTGGAGAAAACATCGATTGGGGCAGTGACTTCTGTCATCAGGACATTATCGAACAACAAGACACCGATCGTGGTCAACGACTCGTCAAACGAGGCACGATTGACATTGTCGTTCACATGGATGGTGCACGTTTGGGGGGACGCGGTGATCGCAGCAGCCTTTGAATTCGTTTTTGCTTTTGCGACTTCTTCGGCGGGAATGGTCAGACGCCGAGCGTTTCTGGGGTGAACCATGGTCACAACGACTTGTGTTTCTTTTGTGGCGTCCGGATTTCGTGCGACTTCGTGCAGAACCATGGTGGGTTCAAAGAACGTGTCACCTTGGTGCAGCACCCGCAGAGGCTTTCCGTCGATTTTGAATTCCAACGTGCCTTTCAAAACGTAGCCGACTACTTCACCGGGATGATGGTGCGGCGGAGAGGACGCACCGGGGGCGAAGGTGAGTTCGATCAGCGACTTCGACATGGGGGCTCCGTCCACCGTGCTTGAAATGGGATCGGTGCGAAGCAATTTGACAACCGGCATCTTTGAATGCGACGGTTGTTCTGCCGCAGGATGACGCGGCGTTTTTGCCGCCCCGGACTCGGTGTCGCGACCATGCGAGGTGCTGCCAGAAGCAATCAAGAGCACATGCAGAGACAGAGTGATCAATGGGCTCGTCTTCATTTCTTTTCCTTTAATTGGTCGATTCGGTTGATTGCTTCAACAAAGACTCGATGTATTTATGGTCGGTCTGGAAAGGAACCGCTAATCGGTTCCATGTGTTGATCATGGAAACCACGATGCTCAATTGGCAAGTTCCTTCTTCACCAAACACGGCAACGGTTTCCTGATAAAGTTGGTCGCTGACTCCTTCTCCACCGGCAAGCCGAGTCAGAGCTTCCGCCCAACGAAAAGCCGTTCGTTCTCGGGCTGTGTAACAAACGGCTTCTTCCCAAACGCTGACCAAGTCGATGCGTTCATTCGTTTCATGCAACAATCGTAGTTGTTGGGTATGCAGACTGACACAAAAGGCACAGCCATTGAGTTGCGACACGCGTAGCTTGACCAGCTCGAGCAACTCGGCCTCCATCGGGTAATCCGCAATCGTTGCTTCGATCTTGGACAACTGCTGAATTTCGCGTGAAATCAATCGAAAATAGTCGGCTCGCATTCTGTTCTCCATGTGGTTGTCGAGCATCGTTGTTGAGTAGAATCATAGATATCCAGTGGCTCCTAGAAAGATCCGCTTTGAGAAGAAACAGCAGTGCCACTTTGGAGAGCCAATGCCGCGAAGAAAGGAACAATTTGAGTTTGACTGGATTCAACTGGACAACAACGCGGCGACTCCGGTCTATCAGCAACTGGAAAACCAGCTTCGCCATGCCATCACCGGTCAAGTCTTGCAACCGGAAGACCGGGTTCCTTCGAGTCGCAATCTCGCGTCGGCGATCGGCGTGTCACGAAACACCGTTTTGTCCGCTTACGAACAGCTGATTTCGGAAGGGTATTTGGAATCCGTTCGAGGCAGTGGTACGCGCGTGGCCAAGATTCCTCCGCAGGCCTTTGAATTTGACACGGCATCAAGATCCAATGGTCCTCCCGCCGATTCGTTGGATGATCTTTCCCCTTTGGGGCGGCAACTGTCCGAAGAGTCGCACTGGTTGCCACCCGTGGCAAAACATCCCAAAGCATTCACGCCTCACTTGCCTGCGACCGATGAATTTCCACTCCAAATCTGGAATCGATTCAGCAACGAGCAGGCTCGATGGTCGTCGAGGCACCTGAATTTGGGCGAGCCGCAAGGATATCTTCCGCTGCGAGAGTCCATCGCGCAGTACATGGCCGTTTCACGTGGCTTGTCATGCACGCCTCAACAAGTCGTGATCACCTCGGGGGCTCAACAAGCCTTCACAATGATCGCTCAGTTGCTACTGACTCCAGGCGACACCGCGTGGGTAGAAGAACCAGGCAATGCTCCGGCAAATCGATTACTCGACATCGCGGGGGTGCAACTGGTTCCCGTGCCGCTGGACTTAGAAGGAATCGACCTGTCACGAGTCCCCAAAAAGACGCCCACGCCAAAACTCATCTGCGTGACTCCGGGCGGCCAATGGCCAATGGGAATGACCATGAGCCTGAACCGAAGGTTGGAACTGATCGCCACGGCACAGAGGCACAAGAGCTGGATCATTGAGGATGATTACAACGGCGAGTTTCGCTACACGGGACGCCCGCATGCTTCGCTCAGCAGTCTCGACTCTTCCGGCCGAACGATCTACATGGGAACGTTTAGCAAGTTGTTGTTCCCGGCCATCCGACTGGGCTTTCTGATTGTTCCCCCGCAATTGGCGAAGGCGTTTGCGTACGTCCGATTCCTTCACGATCGCTCATCGCCGCAGCTTGTTCAAATGACTCTCCACCGGTTCATCGAGTCCGGGAATTTCGTCAAGCACATTCGCCGCATGCGTTCATTGTACGCAGAACGTCAGACAACGCTCTTTGAATCGTTGCAAAAACACTTGGGCGACTTCGTTGAAGTCCAGAAACCTGAGTCTGGAATGCACCTCACGGTACGGGGCGTTACCAAGGAAGCTGACGAGAGACTCATCACCGCCGCATGCCGAGCGAAAGTAGACTTTCATCCCGTCAGCATCTATTCACGAATGCACGAAACACAAGGGATGATTCTCGGCTTCGCCGCGTTCGATAGTCAAACCATTCAGAGAACCGTTCGCCGCTGGGTAAAAGAAATGAGCTGAAAATCGCCTCGACTACCGTGCAAGATTACGGGTTGGTCGAGCAATTGCCGCCTCGCGGTTGCAGAACCGCCTTGAAAGGAACCGATATCGTCTCATGGGAAAATGGGAACACTTATCCACACCGATCGACACTATTTTGAAATCGCAAAATGTGTGCAGGCATCCGCGCCTCGAGAAGTGAAGATGAGTGACAATTCGTGTTTCTTTCCTTCGCGCAAGAAAACGTTTCTTCACTCAAGTTCAGAAAGTGCCACCCGTGGGTGGACCTAAGAAGTTGTCCGTGAACCCTTTGTTTGGTGTGAAGATTACGTGCCAGGGCGATCGCAGGGAGAGTGTTTCTGTTGGAAAGCACCTTCCCTGCGTGGCAAGTTCGGAGGGACGAACGGGTTGTTTGATCTTCTTGGTTTAAAACTCTTCGATCACTTCTTTGCCTTTGCGGGTGCCGAGCGCGTTGTAGAGTTCTGCGTCGATTTGTGAGGAGATCGCGCGGACGGAACCGTCGCAGAGTGCGAATTGGCAGAGGCCGACGTGGGGGGCGGAGAGGCCTTTGTCGTCGCCGTCGATTTCGTTGGGACGGTATTGGGTTTCGAATAGCACCATGTGGCCGTGGTCGTCGCCTAGATCGTCGATGTCACGGACCGCGGCAGACCAGGCGGTTTCGAAGTTCATGTGTCCTCCCGCCGACGGATAGCTCAGCGGCAGAGGACCGTTGGTGCGTTCTCCGAGTGCCAGCGTGTTGGAAAGCCCGTCGAGGATGTCTCGAAATCGCGTGGGGCTGTTCCGGTAAAACACGCCTTCGCTCCGCAGCGGTGTGTCGTCGAGGTTGACCGTCGCGGTGGACGGTCCCCAATTGGCGGCGTACGAGGCCGCGGCGTACTGTTCGATGGGCGTCACCGAGTCGTCGCGTACCACGTAAGAGCCTTCCGAATAGGTGTCCGACGGGCATAGGAAAGTGGCCAGCGATGTTTCTCGGGCGTCGAGGTTTTCGATATCCCAAACCGGACGGCTGAAGTCGAACTGGTCGAACAGTCCGGGCTGTTCGATCTGAGGAAGAATGGCTGTCCCCCAGGCGATGCCCATGTGGTTGGCGTCCAGCAGCGGGCCGCTCGGCCCGGGTTTGTGGAGGTAACCCGCGGGGAGCCGGCCGTACGTGGATTCGTAGTTGTGAATTCCGAGGGCGAGTTGTTTGAGGTTGTTGCTGCACGACATGCGGCGGGCGGCTTCGCGGGCGGCCTGCACGGCGGGCAACAGTAATCCGACGAGCACGCCGATGATTGCGATCACGACGAGCAGTTCAACGAGGGTGAAGGCGGTGCGGTGGGAACGTGAGCGAGAGGGTGAGTGATGCATGGATTGAGCTGGATCGGTTGAGTTTGGATGATGGATTGAATGCGGATACGCGGACACGCAGATACGCACGTTGTCGCTTTGTGGCGATTGCCGCTCCAGAAAGTCGCCGATCAACTCGTGATCGGTTTCTAAGAGAAGCGCCGATCACGGAGTGATCGACGAGGCTGATTAATCGACAACCCCATGACGGCAACGCGTTGAGGCGATTTGCCTCGCTTGCGATTGCCAGCACCCGAACGACAGATGGTCGATGGGGGCGCGATCGAACGCAGGCAGCAGGGTTCATCGCCGGTAGCGATCGAACGGACGTCGGCCGGATTACGAAGGATTGAGTTGGAGTGACGTGTCGAACGTCAGTGAGAAGCCAACTCGGGAGGCGGCGAGGAAGGAGGATCGTCGAGACGGCCTGCGTTGAGGCAGAGAGTTCGGTAGAACCGACTGGTCGATGGGGTCGCTACCGAAGCCGGACTCTCCGGGGGCAGCGGGCTGCGGACGTCAAAGATACGTGCGAGCCAAGATCGAACATCAACGTCGCGGAAAGAGTCGTGAGAGCTCGAGACGCGTGGAGTGGATTCGCAGTCCGTAGCTCCGTATGCAGCGACTGTTTGAGCGGCCGATTCGAAGATGGTGAACTCGAACCCGAAGAAGACGTAATGCGAGTGGTGGCTGGCTGCGGTAAGGGTCGCGGAAGGGCCTGAGGTTTTGGCGTGCGTCGGTTGGTCGTCCACGCGTGTCGTGTGCGACGAACCTGTGGCATGCGGGTGCGGGTGGGAATGTTCGTGCCCGTGATCATGTGAGTGTGCATGAGCGTGCGGGTGCGAGTGACCGTGAGAATGAGGGGGCTCGGCCGGATGGACGTGAGCCGTCAAACCGTGCGGCACGGCGGCATGGGTGTGACCTTCGTTGCCGCCGGAGTGACTGTGCGACGTGACACTGCGGAGCCCCACCGCGCACACCGCGGCCGCGGCGAGCATCACCAGGATGGATGATCGGTAGAGGTGTCGATATTTCACGGAAGTCGTGATCGTCACGAAGGAGGTGTTGGGTGACCGAACGAGTGGGAAAGGGGCGCGACGTGCCGGTTCCGTCGGCGTGTTGGTCGGTGCGGGGCGGTGTTCGTCGGTGTTGGGGCGGGTGCAGGTTGGGGCTGCCTGCGAATTCGGCCGGGAGGGGAAGCGATATGATAGTTCCCGTTGCCGGCGAGGTAAGAGGGAGTTCGCGGAGCGTGCGATTTGACGCCGCACGCTCCCGCGAATTTTCGGACGATCGGCGCGGCAACTCTTGTTTTCTCTCGGTTGCGGGGAGGGCCGAGGCACGACGGGAAATTGTCGCGTGGCGAGTCCCCTCAGTGTGGACTTTTGATTAGGTTACGATGAACACTGTTCACGCTTTGGTCGCTCGCGTTTTTTAACCCAGGTTGTTTTCCCATGTCGTCGCCCGTGGTGGATGTCACGCTTTGGCAAGGCCAGCAGGAATGCTGGATCGGCGAGTCGGGTTTGCCGCTGGAGATCGGGCGGCAGTCGCGAGACGAAGAAAATGCGATTCTTCGCAAGGTGCAGGATCTCGGCAACCAGTACCGCATCGCGATCGCGCCGATCACTTCGTTGGGGTTGCCGCGTCACGCGTTGAGCGTTTCGGTCAATGAGGAGGGGAAACTCGTCCTGAAAAATCTGCACGCTCGTTCGACGTTTCAGGTGGTGTCGGATCCGGTGCCGGTGATGCCCCAGGCGAGCGTTCAGGATGACCGTGAGTTCACGATTCTGTTGCCCGAGAATTTGATCGTGAAGGTGGTGTTGTGCACGAGTTTGTCGGAGAGCCAATCGGATTCGGCCGAGTTTGAGCCTCATGGTTCGGCGTCGTTCCGGACGATTTCGCCGGATTCGAAACGACCGCCGTCGCCCGATCCGGACGCGTTCCGGGCCGACTTCACGATGCCGATGAATCCGGGGGCGAGTTTCATCCGGACGTTCACGGAGGATTCCAACCCGAATCGTGGGCACGCGGCAGTCGACTTGGTCCGTCAGGCGCTCGCGGTGGTGAAGAAGTCGGCGGGCAGTGATGAGTTCTTTGACACTGCGGTGCAGAGCGTCGCGGGGATGATCGAACTGGATCGCGCGTATGTCTTGATGCGGGAAGGCGAGTCGAAATGGTGGGTGCGTGCCCATTTCGATCAACGCGAACAGGAAACCGATGAGTCGCTCGAATCGGCGTCCGAACCCAACGGCGGCGGATTGTTTCGAAGGCGGTCTGACAACGACGAAACGGTCGAGGACGCCGAGGCGGATGCCAATCCCGCGGCGTCGAACGAGCCGAACACGCGGATCGATGTCCCTCTGCCCTCAGGGAGTCGGTTGTTGTTGCAGCGTGTTTTGCAGAAACGCGAGACGGTCATTTACGAACCGGAGAGTTACAAACATACGATCGGTTCCTCGATCATGCTGCTCGACCGTGCGGTCGCGTCGCCGATCTTTGACGACCACGGCGTGGTGATCGGTGCACTCTACGGTGACCGTAGCTACGGTACGAATCACCCCGACACGCCGATTGGTGACCTCGAGGCGACGCTGCTCGAAGTGATGGCCGGTGCGGTGTCCGCTGGGATACTCCGCCAGCGACAGGAGGCGATTCAGGCGTCAATGACGCAGTTCTTCTCGCCCGCGATTACGCAGCGTTTGCAGCAAAACGAAGACTTGCTGACCGGTCGTGATGCGGAGGTGTCGGTGCTGTTTTGTGACATCCGTGGTTTCAGTGCGATCACCGAACGGGTTGGTCCGGAGAAAACGATCGAGTGGATCAATGATGTTTTGACGCAGTTAAGTTTGTGTGTGACCCGGACCGATGGCGTGTTGGTTGATTACGTCGGTGATGAGTTGATGGCGATGTGGGGGGCGCCGGCGGAGCAACCCGATCACGCTCGGCGAGCCTGTAACGCGGCGTGTCAAATGCTCAAGCAGATCGAACCGCTGCGGCAGCGATGGAAGGCGATCACGCCGGAACGTTTCGGTGTGGGGATCGGGATCAACACGGGCATGGCCCGCGTCGGAAACACGGGATCGTTGGTGAAATTCAAGTACGGTCCGCTCGGCAACACGGTGAACTTGGCGAGCCGTGTGCAAGGGATCACCAAAAAGTTTGGGGTGTCGGCGTTGATCACGAAAGCCACCCGCGACGCGCTGGCCAAGAGCAGCGCCAACCACGCCGAGGCTCTTGGCAGTGAGGCTCTCGGCAGCGAAGCGATCGCGACGGAGTGCGATGAAGCGATGCAGACGCGGCGGTTGGCGAACGTGCGTCCGTTGGGTGTCAAGGAGATTGTCGAACTGCACGAGTTGCAGACCGGCAATGACCCGACATGGCGTTCGATGGCCGACCGGTATGAGTCGGCGCTGCGATCGTTTCACCAATCGGACCTGACGTCGGCGGCGCGGGAGTTGGCGTCGCTCGTGCACGAACATCCCGGCGACACGCCGAGCGTGGTGCTGTTAGGCCGCGTTGTCGACGCCATCACCAATCAGACCAAGAAGGTCAATCCGGTAATGGAAATGCAATCGAAGTAGAACCGTAGCGAATGTTGCCGATCACTCCGTGATCGGTTTGTAAGAGACGCTCCGATCGGCGCCACTCACTAAACGGAGAGAAGAGCGAGTGGCGTTGATTCCGCCGGGGCAAGCCCGGGCGGACATCCGGCAGTGGGTTGGCTTTGCGTGGTAGCTGTCAGTTGTGGCTCCGCCGGGGCGAGCCCGAGCGGAAGCCGAGAGTCACGGTCATTAGCCAAGAGCCATTAGCCATTAGCCAAGAGCTAAGAGCTAATAGCTAAAAGCTAAAAGCTATTAGCGTTGCACGCGGGCGGAGCCGCCTTTGGCGAAGGCTTCCACTTCGGGAAGCGTCGCTCGGCTGACGTCGCCGGTGAACGTGGTCAGCAACGCGCCGTGTGCCCAACCGATTCGCAGGGCCTGTTCGGGCTCACGTCCATCGAGCAGGCTGTAGATCAGGCCGGAGGCGAAACCGTCGCCACCGCCGATGCGATCGATCACATCGAGTTCCGCGGTCGGGGCAACGTACTCTTTGCCGTCGTGCCAAAGCACGGCACTCCAGGAGTGACGGTTGGTGGAGTGGACTTCGCGCAGAGTTGTCGCGACCGCTTTGACGTTCGGGAATTTCTCGACGGCGTCGCCGATCATCTTGAAGAAGTTCGCAGGGTCGAGTTTGCCGGTGGATTTTTCTTCCACGTCGGGGCCTTTGATCCCACATCCCTTTTGCAGGTCTTCTTCGTTACCGATCAGGACGTCGACATTGGAAACGATCTTGGCCATCATCTCTTGGCCTTTCGAAAGGCCGCCGATCGTGTCCCACAGTTTCGCACGGTAGTTCAGGTCGAACGAACGGATCGCGCCGTGGCGTCCGGCGGCTTCCATCATCTCGACGACGACCTGTGAAGTCGTTTCGGACAACGCGGCAAAGATACCACCGCTGTGCACCCAACGAACGCCGCCGGCGAAGATTTTGTCCCAATCGAAGTCGCCTGGTTTGAGCATCGCACCGGCTTCGTTGGCGCGGTTGTAAAACACAACGGGAGGACGAACACCTTGGCCGCGGTCGCTGTAAACGGTCGCCATGTTGGGGCCACGCACGCCGTCGTGTTGGAAGTTCTTGTAGAACGGACGCACACCCATCGCGCGGACTTGACGTTGGATCAGTTCACCGATCCCGTTGTCGACCATCGCCGTCGCAACGCCGGTCGAAAGACCAAAGCAAGACGCCAGGTTGGCGGCGCAGTTGTACTCGCCACCGGAAACGTGAATGTCAAAATTGGTGGCGGTGCGGAATGGGGTCACACCGGGGTCGAGGCGGTGCACCAAAGCACCCAAAGCGAGGAAGTCGAGGTCGGCACCAGGAGCAGGAATTTTCATGCTGAGAACTTTAGATTGAAGATGGAAGATCGATTGGGGTGCGTTGTGGAAACCGCGTCAATCAAATGCGACCGACGCGTTGGTGACCAATAACGTTGTCGTGATAACGGAGGATGGCGGGCAAATCGGTGTCGATTCGTTCTCGCCGGTTTGGTGTTGCTGACGTGTGGTATCTCGAACTCGAGGAGTTCGTCATGGGTTCGAGACTCCGGCGATGCAACATGGTGTTCCGGTTGAGTGAGTCGCCGGTCAGATTGTGACCGATGCGAAACCACCATCGACGGCAATGTTTTGGCCGGTCACGAACGAAGACGCGTTTCGGCTCGCTAGCCAAATTGCGGCTCCGGCGAGTTCCTCGGGTTTGCCGAAGCGTGCCATCGGGGTGTGGCCGATGATTTGGCCGCCTCGTTCGGTGTACGTGCCGTCGTCGTTGAACAGCAGTTTTCGGTTTTGTTCGGCGGGGAAGAATCCTGGGCTGATGGCGTTGACCCGGACCCCGGTTGTGGCCCATTCACGCGAGAGCCACATCGTGAAGTTGATCACGGCTGCTTTGGCGGCGGAGTACGCGACGACTCGCGAGAGCGGGATGATGCCGGACATCGACGCGATGTTGATGATGCTGCCGACGCCGGATTGGATCATCGCGGGCGCGAACACTTGGCTCGGCAGCAAGGCTCCACCGACCAGGTTGAGGTCGAACACCGATTGCCAGGCGTCAATCGGCAGGCCGCAGATGTCGCCTCCCGGTGGAATGGTGGCGTCGGGGTGGTTGCCCCCGGCGGCGTTGACGAGCACGGTCGGTGTGCCGGCCCACTCGGTGATCGCGTCATTGGCGGATTGGAGCGACTCTTTCTTGAGGCCGTCGGCGGCGAAAAACTTTGCGTCGCCACCCGCGGCCACAATCTTTTCGGCCCGGGCGTTGCCACGTTCCGCGTTGCGGCCGACGACAGCGATTTTCGCTCCGGCGGATCCGAGGGCCTCGGCCATGTGGCCGCCGAGTTCGCCTGTGCCGCCGATCACAACGGCGACATCATTACTAAGGTCAAAAAGGTTGTTCGTGTTCATAGCCGAACAATCTAGCCACACGTATGGCCAGAAACCAGACGACGCAGCGGGCATTTTTGCCAGAAGACGCGGGATGTTCGCGGCAACGATCCGGTCGCCCGGGTTGGCGTTCATTCCATAGATTGCGGCCCTGTGTTTGGGCGTCATCCGCACCGGTTACTCGGGCCGTAATCTTCTGGCGAAAGAGAGGTTGGGCGTGAACGGTCTTATGACTTTTTGCCATCGGCCCGGACCTCGGTGGGACCGAGGCCGGCCGGCGTGAAAGTTTGGTGAACACGCTCCGCCGGCGAGGCGTTCTCAAACGCGGCGTCCGACGTAGACGTAATAGGGGGCGCGCAGCAGAGGCAGGTAGGGAACCTTGCCAAAGTTTTCGCTCAGGTGCACCGTTTCGAAATGGCGCTGCAGCATCGCCAAGTGGTCCCCGTTGAGGAACACGTTGTCGGCGGCGAACCAGTGCTGCCAGAACGCCCGTCGCAGCCCGCCGTGTTGGTGCATGCCCTTCTCGGCATGTTTTCGTGATACGTAGAAATCGGTGACGCCGATCTGCCCACCCGGTCGCAGCAGTTTGATCGCGGCTTCCACCGCGGCAAACCAATCCGGGATCATGGTGAGGGAATACGAAAACGTGACCAAGTCGGCGTGCCGGTCGATTGCCTGAAAGGTGGTCGCGTCGGCCAGGTGCGTTTTGACGACCGGTCCGTCCTGCGACCCGCGATGCTCGGCGAACTTCAGCAGGGATGGCGAGAGGTCGACCAGGTGCACCTCGGACAACTCACGTGCCCGCTCGCCGGCGAGAGTTAGGTTTTCACCGGTGCCGCAGCCGAGATCGACCCACACGCCGCCTTTCTCGAATTCGACTTTTTCGATCAGCGGGCGTCGCCCGTGCAGCAGTCTCGAGCGAAAGCCGTCGTAGTCACCGGCCTGTTTGCCGTAAAAACTCTCGAGTCGATCCTGGTGGGTGTTGCCTGTCGTTCGGTGAAGCAGCAGTTGCCGCAGGACTCGAAGATCGCTTGCCCAGGCACTCATGCTGCCATGCCTTTGACGTCCGCAATGTAGAAACTGCCGTAGGTGTTCACGCGATCGTAGTTGTGGAGTTCTTGAGCGAGTTCGCGGTGATAGGAGAGCAACTCACCGAGGCGACAACGTTTCCCATCGTACCAAACCTGCAACGGGTCGATGAAGTCGACCTCCAACGCGGCGCTCCGCCACAGCACACGCGAGTGCGGTGCGGCACGATCGAGGATCGCCTGCCATTCGCTCGCGAGGTGTTCCGGATATCGATCGTAGAGCCAGTCCATGTGATCGAGAAGGACGAACCGAGAGATCGAGCCGTGATGATGGTTCAGGAACGTTTCGATCGTGGAGGTGTGGACCGAAATGCGATTGGCAAGGCCGTCTTTCAAGCGATCGAAGTTGCAAGCGCGGAGGTATTCGGGGCAGCAATCCTGGGTGTATTCGCCGGTCAGGTAAACACGCCAGAAGTAGTTTTGTTTCAGTGGCGTGTTCTGGAAGACCGAAGCGATCCGGTCTTGGATAAACCCGGCGATGCCACCGGGGTAGTCGCGATCGATTTGGTTGCGTTGGCTGCGTGGCACGCCGAGCATCGCCATCGTCGTGTCACGGCGAAGTGCCCAACGAAGGGGACGCGTCCAGAGGAGCCGGTCGACGTTTCGACGGGCATAGATTTCACGTTGGCTTTCGACGTCGGGTGCGTCGAGCAGTTCATCAATCGCGGCACGCAGTTCTGGAGAGCGTTTGACGTAACGATTGATTAGCCAAGCGAACAAGCCCGATGTACCGCGGAAATAGAAGCTGCGTCGGCGATGGCTGCCGTCGAAGAAATTGCTGCGCAGGTCCCAGACTCTTTTCGCTTCGGGGCTGAGTTGGTCGCGGACGGCATCGCGATAGAGTGACTGCCATTGTTCATGGCGGCCTTTGCCGAAGAGTTGGAAAAAGTCGTCGTGGTGCAGCGTGTTGATTGCCCCGATCTTCAGTTCGAGCAACGCGTTTTGCAACGGATTGACGTCGATCGCGTGCACCTCGCGGGGACTCTCGAGTGCGTAATCCAAGGCGTTGCAGCCAGCCGAGGTGATCAACGCGACGCTGTCTTGGGATGTTAGTTCCAAAGCTCGTCGATCGATTTCCGGATCTTCCCAGCAAGTGTTGTAAACCAAATTCTGACGGTGGACCGCAGTAAAGCAACGATTAGCAAGCCACTGAAACGCCATGAAATATTCACTTTTGTTGGGGACGATTTCGTCCGTTGTCGGACGTCGGTGGGAAGGTCATGTCGGGAATCGCGACGAGCGAGTTTTTAGCAGACGCATATTTAGATTTGATGATTGTGTGAGATGCCTTCGGTAAAGATTGGCTCGTGTTTGATCGCTGCGTGAGCAACCGACGGAGATCGTTTCGTGACGAAAACGCTCCTGCGCGAGGCCAAAGCGACCGTGCGGGCGAGCGCCCGCGGAGATTCGCCGGCCGCTCGGGGATGACCAAATGCGGGCCTGGGTTGTCGTGAAGGATGGGCTGTCGTGAAACGCTGGGCTGTAGTGAAATGCTGGGCTGTCGTGAATGATTGCCTGGTTGCCGCAAAAGGTTCTCGAGAGGCGGAGCGCGGGGGTTAGGCTGGTCGTGTGCGTCGAGAGAGCCGGAAGATGCCTTGGTGCGATTTCCCCATTCACCTCTCCCGAACGCTCAGGCTCGCCGTCAGAGGGAGTCGACGAGGTGTCGCCGGCGCGGTCTGAGTTGGAGTTCCGAATCGGAACCGGCGGCTGGCATCTCTCAGGATCATCCCGGCACATCCGACCGCTTTGTACCCTTCGGCATCGCCCTGCAGGTGATACCCGGCCAATCAGAAATTCCCAATCTGTTGTTAACTGAACTGGAAGCGGGCAGAGCGCAAAGTGCTTATGATCTGCTGTGGATTAATGGTGAAAACTATCATCAGTTGCGGCAAATGGATGCACTGTACGGTCCGTTTGTAGAATACCTGCCGAACAATCGTTACATCGATTGGTCCAATCCCATCATTGCCTATGACTTTCAGCAGCCGGTGGACGGCTTCGAAGC
>JBICHZ010000017.1:0-31225 GCA_043101355.1 Rhodopirellula sp. JB044 | reverse complement strand
ACGTGAGCGTCTCGTCGTTTTGATCGGACCTCGTCACCTCGCAACTCCAATGTAGAGCCGAACGAATGAGCATGGGATCGAAGATCAACCGAAGCGTGATGACCGCAATGTTCCTTTCCACATTTGCGGTATTCGCTTTGGTCGCGTATTCACAGCGACCGGGGCAACGCGGTGGTATGCGATCGGTCAAGGATCCTTTTATCGGAATCCGGACATCCGATGGGAAACAGGATGGGCTGTTCGCAATCGAGTCGACAGGGGTTTCTACCGAACCGGTTCGCGTCGCCGCGGAAGCCTTTCTCGCAGGATTGACGTCATCGCAGCGCGAACGCACGGTTTTTCCCGTTGATGATTCGGAATGGCGAAAGTGGGACAACCGCCACCGCCCCGTTCGGCAGGGAGTGGGTTTCGATGAAATGACGGACGAGCAACGCGAGCTCGCGTTTGAGTTGTTTCGTCAAAGTCTGAGTGCTAAGGGGCTGAAGAAGACTCGTGACATCATGAAACTCAACGGCACGCTCGCTGAACTGGCGAACAATTTTGACGAGTACGGGGAGTGGTTGTACTGGGTCACGGTCATGGGAACGCCATCGGCGACGCAGCCGTGGGGGTGGCAACTCGATGGCCATCACGTCGTCATCAACTACTTCGTGCTCGGTGATCAGGTCGTCATGAGCCCGGTGTTCATGGGGTCCGAACCGGTGGAAGCCAAACAAGGAAAGTTTCAAGGAACCATTGTCATGCAAGATGAGCAAGACAAAGGACTCGCGTTGATGAAGTTACTGGACGAAGATCTGCGGTCCAAAGCGATTTTGATGAATCGGAAGAGCGGAAACAACAACCTGACCGAGGCGTACAAAGACAATGTCGTGTTGGACTATGCCGGGATCAAGGCATCCGAGTTCAACGAAAAACAGCGGGAAGCTTTGTTAGATCTGATTGCGGAATACGTCGGGAACATGCGCGATCCTCACGCCGAAGTGCGGATGTCTGAAGTTGAGGAACATCTCGATGAGACATTTTTCGCGTGGATCGGTGGTACGACCGAGGAAAGTGTTTATTACTACCGCGTCCACAGTCCCGTCATTCTGATTGAGTTTGATCATCAACGTCGCGTGTCGCCATTTCATACCTCCGAGCCGACTCGTGATCACATTCATACCGTGGTTCGAACGCCCAACGGTAATGACTATGGAAAAGACTTGCTACGTCAGCACTATCACGAACATCCTCACGATTGACTCGTTGAGTGCGTCAAAATGGAACTAGCAAAGACGTTTGACTGACCGCTAACTCCCTCCCATTGTTGGGGAGACATCAGCGGTCAGGTTGATGTTTGTTGCCGCGAGTCTCGTGGGGCCAACCTGTTACCGCGTCGGCAAGAACGAATACAACACCGGGATCAGCAGCAAAGTCAGTGCGGTCGCGAAAGTAAGTCCAAAAATGAGCAGCCACGCCAGCCCTTCCCAGAGTGGGCCCCCGGCAAGTGCAAGCGGAATCAGACCGCCAACGGTAGTCGCGGTGGTCAAAAAGATTGGCATCAATCGTTGTTGGCCTGCTTCCACGATTGCGGAGCGGAACTCATCGCGACTCAGTTTGTGTCCGACGTGATCACGTCGCTGCGCGGCAACGATGTCGGCAAACTCAACAAACAGAATTGCCGAATTGAGGACGATTCCAAAGAGCGCGAGCACTCCGAGTTGTGGCATGAATCCGAACGCATTCCCGGTAATCCACAATCCCGTCAACGCGCCGACCAACGCGAGCGGAAGCGTCACGATAATGATCGCCGTGCGAGCGATGCTGTTGAACTGCAGGATCAGAAGGATGAAGATTGCGATGAATGACATGCCAAACGATTTGAACATCTTCCATTGAGCCTTCATCGATTCTTCCAACGCCCCACCGATTTCGACCCGAAACCC
Source organism: Rhodopirellula sp. JB044 (assembly GCA_043101355.1). GTDB lineage: Bacteria > Planctomycetota > Planctomycetia > Pirellulales > Pirellulaceae > Rhodopirellula. Next base: position 29,300 of record JBICHZ010000017.1, on the reverse strand, counting down.
CGGTGGCAATTCCGCGCGGAGTTGATTCATGGCGTCGGACTGAAAGATGCGGTTGGTGATATCGTTGCCCGACGCGCCCACGTTGATTCTCGACCGCACCTCAATGGTGCGGTTTCCATCACGGCGATCGATGGATGCGGGACGCCATTGTGGTTGGACGTTGGCGACTGCAGCGAGGGAGGTCTTGCCCGTTTGGCTTTCGATATGCGCGTCGCCGATGCTGCCGAGCGATTTGCGATTCTCGGGAATGAGGCGAAAATAAACCGGGATTTGGCGGTCATTTTCGCGGTACGTTGTGAGTAGTTTCCCGGAATAGTAGGCGTCCAACGTTGACGCGATTTCCGAGTTTCGGATTCCCGATAGGCTCGCCCGGTTGGTGTCCACGTCAACGTAGAGCTGTTGGGCGGGGACTCCCCAGGAGTCATTGACGTCCCATGTATCCGGTTCGGCGGAGATCATCTCCTTCACCCGATTGGCTGCAGATCGAAGAATGTCCATGTCAGCGAGTCCGTTGCCGACAATGCGAAGGACCACGGGATCAGCAGGCGGTCCGAGGGACAATTCGATCGGAACGACTCGGGCGCCCGCGATCGCTTCGAGACCTAGTGCATCATCGCCTTCGCGTGCCACCTTTCGCAATTTCCCGGCGAAGTCATGCGTTACTTTCCCGTCGGTTGTGTGGATGAGAATTTCCGCATAGTTGGGTTTGGCGGCTTCCGGTTCCCAGGCCAGGTACCAACGTGAACCGCCACCGCCGACGACGGTCCGCATGTTAAGCAGTCGTTCTCGCGACTGCCCTTCTTCGTCGACGTAAGGGCTCAGCTCGCGAATCAGGTTTTCGACTTGGCGGGCGACTTCATTGGTGTCTTCGATCGACGAGGACTCCGGCAACCATATTTCCACTGCGAACTGGTCACGTTCGGTGAGTGGAAAGAACTCACTGGATACCGGCAGTTGTGTTGCGAGAAAAAAGATTGCGACCGATGCAAAAATTGTTGTGATCCGGTGACGCAGCGACCAACTGAGAACGTTTCCGTAGAGCCTGTAGAAAATGCCTTGAGTGCTCGAACGCGCATTGGATGATTCAGTCGGAACTCGTAGTCGGAGCCTTTTTAACCAGCTCATCGAGCCCAACTTTTGCATCATCCACGGAAGGGGAGCGGTTGGCCGCGTTAGGTCTTTGGGCGGACGGATGATCCATGCGGCGAGGATGACGCAGAACGTCATCGCGAGCAACCAACTCACCGCGAGCATCACCGACAGTGTGATTGGCAGGCTGTAGATGAATTCACGGTTCGCGCCGTCCATCGCGATCAGCATCGGAACGAAAGCAGCAATGGTTGTCCCCGTTCCGCTGAGCATCGAGATGCCCAGCATTTCTGCTCCTTTGACCGCGGCCTCCTTCGGTGACATGCCCGCAATCTGATTGGTCCGGGTTTGATCACAGACTTGGACAGCGTTGTCAACCAAAAGGCCGAGCGAAATAATCATCGATGCCAATGACATTTGTTCGAGTTGGACACCGAACAACGTGATGATCGCTAGCGACGATACGACAACGAATGGGATGTTGGCCGCCATCACGGCAGCGGTCCGGAAACCCACGACGAGGTAGACCAGAACGACCACAACCAAGATCGCTTCGATGATGTTGACGCCGACTTCGCGGATGCGTTGTTTAACGCTGTCGGATTGATCCGAGATGATCGACACGGCAAGGTCGGGAGGCAGCAAGCCGGTTGATTGCAGTTGTGCAACGCTGGCTTTCGCGCTGTCGCAGATGTCGATGATGTTGGCACCCGATTTCATCGATATCGCCAGAATGATTCCCGGTGTTTCCAGGTCGGGTGTCCCATAGCGACAAATCTGCTGAGGCGGGTCGGTGTATCCGCGGCGAACGTTCAGACCGAGGTCTTTGAGTTGGACTTGATTGACCCCGGCGGCCGCGGGGACGACACCGACGACGAGCGAGTCCAGTTCATCGACGGCGTTAACGTCGCCGCTCGGTTTGACAAAAAAGCGTCCGTCATCGGCGTCAATCCGTCCGCCAGGTGCGACGATGTTTTGTGCTTGTGCGAGAGCCGCGATTTGTGACGTGGTTAGTTCGAGTCGAGACCACGTCCCCTCATCCGTTTCGACGTAGATGGCCTCGTCTTGCACACCGAATCGTCCAATCTGCGAAACACCGGGCAGCAAACGAAGGCTGTCCCGGATGCGTTCAGAAAACAGGTCGAGTTGACGATGGGAGTATGCGTACTTCGGATCGATCTCGGCATTTTCCGGCGACGGTATTTGATGGACCGCGTAGAGCAGCACGCTCGTGTCAGAAAATTCATCGAACAGAAAAGGCTCCACGTGAGACGCGGGCATCGCGACGTTGCGAATTCGGGCGCGAACACGGTCCCACGCATCGTCTACTCGTGCCCCGGGAACCCAGTCTTCGAGTTCGACGAAAATGACCGACAATTCGCTACTCGATGTCGAACGGATCAGTCGTACTTCCTCCAGTCCGTCGATCGTGTCCTCGAGCGGATCGGTAATGAGTTTTTCGATTTGTTCGGCCGATGCACCCTCCCACCTCGTCGTCACCAAGGCGACTTTGAGCGTGAATTCAGGGTCTTCGCGGCGCGGCATCGTGACGAAGCTGACGCATCCCCAGGCTACGAACAGCAGCACAATGGTGATCGTAATCGTCGGGCGTTTGACGGCTAGTTCGGGGAGACTGGTCATTCGTTACCTCCCAGAATCGATGTAATCTGGACGGAGTCTCCGTCGTCGAGGTAATGCGTTCCTTCGCTGACGACTTGCATGCCTTCGTGCAACTCATGCGGTGGGAATGCCTCGAGTAGTAAAAGGACGGATTCATCAACCACCGTGTCGGATTTCTCGTGGTCGACGATGATTCTCCGTGCGACGAGTTGATCGTTTTTCTTTTCGACGACGTGGATGAAACGTTGTCCTCTTTCTTCCCGGATGGCTTTCATCGGAACGTAGAAGCCATCGTCGGGTGCATTGGGTGTGAGTTGCACCTGCGCAACGTCGCCGGATCGCAGCAGCCAACGCCGTTCATCGACCACGACCTGGTTTCCTTTCCAGTCTTGTAATTGGGGGCTCTGACGTTCGAGAGATTCGTCGGAGGCAGTTGATGTCGTTGAGATGGGTTTGAAGTAAAGTTTGCCGGTGATTAAGTCGCGATCGATATCCAACGGCGTGGTCGGGTCCTGCAACTCGATCGCAACGAACTGCCACTTACCCAAAAAGGGAATGACTTCGCTGGCGATTTTGACGGGGACTTTTTCAACGGTGAGGACTCGATCGTTCGCCGGAGAAGCAGTTCCCCATTTGCGATTGGTAATTTTCCAGACGACGTCTTCCCCGTCTAAATGGTGAACGGAATCACGTTCGACGAGCAGTCGTTCGTCACCGGTAATGATGGGCCCGATGTTCAGTGGAGCGATCATCTCGGTCCGCGCGATGGGTTCACCGGAGGACGATGGGACCGAACATGTTTCGTCAATTTCATTGCGCACGTGCAACGATACGGTGAACGTGCGGGTCGCCGGGTCGGCAACCGAATCCACTTGGTTAACCATTCCGCTCAGCGAGCGAACGGATCCTTTGCCATCGATGACGCGAGTGATCAGCATGTCACCACGGTGATAGCGTCGAGAATCTCGGGCGGTGACTTCGAACTCGATCGACATCGGGTCCATCATCTGCACCGTGACAATCGGATCACCTTCTTTCACATAGGTACCCGGGACAGCGTGAATTTCGGTGACGCGTCCTGGGAAAGGACTGTGAAGGACGGCGTTGCGTAGGTTGCGTTTCGCTTCGGTAAGACGTTGCTTTGCTTGAGAAACCTGTGCTTCGAACGCGAGTTGTTGGGCCTCGGCCTGAGCCAGGTCGGCTTTCGCAGTTGCAAGGCTCGCTCGAGTCGTTGAAACCCGTGTTCGGGCAGCGTCGGCTTCAGAACGAGAGATCGCATTCTGTTGGAACAGTTTCGAAACACGAACGAGGTCGAGGTCTGCGAGCGAGGCCTCCGCTTGGGCGGATTCGATCAAGGCAGGTAGACGTCGTTTGATCGAAACGAGGTTGGCGTCACGGTTTAAGGTGGCAACGGCAACATCAGCGGTGGCGGCTTCTACCGCGATTGTCAGTTCCTCGTCGTCGAGGCGGGCAAGGCGGGTGCCGGCCAAATTCTGCTCCGCCGAAGCGGCTCCGATGACGGGGATCACCATCTCGTTGGGTTCGATGACTTCCGCCACCCGTCCGGCCAACTCAAATCCGATTTGCTCCGTCTTCCAGGGAACAACTGTTCCGGTGATCTCCTGCCGGCGTGTTGGTGCACTCCTTGTTAACGTAAATACCGAAACCGGTTTGGGCGGCTTTCTTAGTGTTTCGGTCGGCTTTGTTTCACCTGAACATCCGGAAAAAACGATGACCAGAGAGGCTATCACTCCGATTGGGGTGCGTCCGCCTGGGCACCAGTTTGGGGAGGTCGTCGACATAGGCGTTGAGTTTTCGTGAGGACTTGCCGAAAGTAAACCGTTCGGTGTAAATTTTGTCATGCCTAAGAAAAGTAAACACCGGAGTGTAATTTTGCAAGAGCATCGTGGCGACCGTTTGACGGATCGGAAGCGATGCGCAATCCTGCAGGCGGCGGTGCAGGAATTTCAGAGCAAAGGGTTTTACTCGGCGAGCATGAATGGAATTGCCGAAGTGGCGTCGGTGAGTAAGCGAACGCTCTACAATCATTTCGAGAGCAAAGAAGCGTTATTTGACGCGATGGTTCAGGAATTGTTGTCGCGTGCCAAACTGCTCCCTAACGCCGATTTCGACCCGTCAAGAGATCTCGCCGAGCAGTTAACCGAATTGGCAGAGTCGGAGGTCGAGTTCATAACGTCAGATGCGGTGATCGCATTGGCTCGTGCGTGTATGTCTCGGGTGTTGGCGGAACCTGACGTCGGCAAGCAGGTGGATCAGCGGCAGTTCCAGCACCGCATTGAGAACTGGATCAGACAGGCTCAGGAAGCTGGCTATCTCATTGAATCGGATTGTGAAATCGTGGCGGCTCAGTTTTCTGGTCTGCTGAAAACGTTCGCAATATGGCATGCAATCTTGCAGGGGGAACCTAGGCCGTCGCGGAAGAAAAAACGCCAGATCGCAGCCACCACCGTTGCAATGATTCTGAGCCAGTATCAAGCGTAGCGGGCGATGCATCACCCGCGAGTTGGTAGGTATTGGTCGAGCAGGCCTTAATAGAAATTGTTAGCCGAGCGGCGTTGGTTGCGATGAGGTTGCGAGAACAGGATCCAACACGCGACGGCGAATTTTGGCGACTCGAATGCGCGGGAGACTCTATCCCGCCGTGCTGAGGAACTCGAGCGTGGCTGCCGCGAATTCTTCTGAGGCATCTTGGGGAACCCAGTGCGAACTGTTCTTGATTGGGTGCATTTTGACATTGGGCATGTCCTTGACCAGACTTTCGGCGGTCGAGATCGGTTGCCATCCATCGTCTTCGCCCCACAGCAATAACGTCGGTTGTGACATTTTATTCAAACGGCTCGTCAACGGTGTCGTGTGATTCGTATTGAGGCTGGCGGCATTGCGAACCAAACTTACGATTCCATCGCGCTCGAGATAAGGAGTCATCAGCCCGTTACGGAACTCGTCGGTGAGTCGTTCCTCTCGCGAGAGACCTGACTTCAGGCTCTTGTCGAACAACTCTTCAATGTCGTCCGTTGACATGCTCGCGTTTCGCGGATGACCGAGGGTTAGCATCTCGTCGATTGGCCAACTGTCGTAGGCAACACTGTTGGACAACACCAAGGAACGCACGAGTTGTGGGTTGCGATCGGCAATGATCATCGCGACTCCACCACCGATGTCATGAGCAACAAAATGAGCGTTGTCGATGTCGAGGGCAGCAAGAAAACGTTCGATCACGTCGGCTTGGAATGCGATGGATCGGTCGAACTGATCCCGTCGATCTGAGTAACCGTATCCGATCAAATCGGGAGCGATAACGCGGTATTGTTCCGCGAGTGGATCGATGATCTCGTGGAACAAATAGGACCAGGTGGGAATGCCATGCAGGAGCAGCAGAGGTTGCCCCTCTCCAATATCGGTGTATGCAACCTGAAGGGAATCGTCGACGATGCCGTCGATGGCAATGTTCTGTTGGCGATTACGAAATGTTTTGACATCCATAGGGTTCTCCGTTGAGGTTTGAAAAAAACGTGGTCACGAATCGAGTGCGACGATCGTGATGCCGTCGGTCGGGTGTACTCAGTGAACTCATTGGCTCGAGCGACAACGCCCGAGCCATTATTCAGTTTGAAAGTGGATCGAGCGAATCGGCGTTTTGGGACGCGGAAGGAATCGGTTCGCGAGCAGGTTGGTCAGTGGCCGCAGGCACGGTCGACTCATCGAGTGCTTCGAGTTTCGCTTCGAGTCGGGTTTCTGCATCTTTGATTTGTTCGCGAGCCTCTTCTTTCGCGCTGCGAATTTCCTCGCGGGCTTCCTGACGAGCATCGGCAACGATCTCTACTGCGTTTGCTTCTGATTCCGCGACGAGTTCGGCAGCTTCATCTCGGGTTTCTTCCAGGTTCTGCTGCGCCTGCTCGGCTTGCTCTCGAAGCGTGTCGGGTTCGTTCTCACAGCCCACTAAAATCACGCAGGCCAATAAGCACCAAAGGGTCGTTTTCAACATGATTGCTCCGAAACAAGCGGTGACTGGTAATGCCTTGGCGAAGTTAGCAATCGTTGTGCCAACCTGTTGAGGGAAACAGGTTTCGCTTGAGAGTTATGGTTGTGCCTCCCGTGCTGTAGTCCCCTTTCGTGATGAATTGCATTCGAGATCGCTCCTGCACTCGAGCAACCACGATTGAGATGACTCTATATCCCCGGCCAAGGCACGTTCTTTGCTGCTCTGTTGCGGCTTCGAGACAACTACGCAAAAGGAGAGCCATGTCATTCAAACTCAAACAAACCGAGAAGGTGCAATCAGGGGTGCGTCGAATCGCGACAGAACAAATCGACAAAGCGATCCGCGAGGTCGAAGACGATTCACTTCCACGCCACGAGGTGATCCACCAAGTTCGCAAGCGATGTAAGAAGGTTCGAGGACTCGTTCGATTGGTTCGTCCTGCGTTGGGCAAGGCCTATCACGAAGCCAACGTCCTCTTTCGTGACGCGGCAAGACCCTTGTCTGAACTTCGAGACGCGAAATCGATGGTGGGGACCTGCGACGATCTGATGAACTATTTCGAGGGGAAAGTGGATCGATCCATCTTTGAATCGATTCGCTCGTCGCTAAAACAAGATCTGTCTGACATCAATGACCGCAAGATTGGTGAGCGTTTGTCAGAGTTTCGCGATACGATGCTCGAGTCTAAGAAAATGGTGAAAGATTGGGCGCTTTCGGATTCCGGATTCGATGCAATCGAAGGTGGATTTATCAAAACCTACGAACGAGCGTCCGACCGACTGAGTGATGCGAAAGATGATCGTGATTCGCATCTTCTACATCAATTTCGCAAGCGTACGAAATATCATTGGTACCACCTTCGGTTACTGCAGGATATTTGGCCGCCAATCATGAAGTCGTATCGTGACGCTGCGAAGGAACTGAGTGATTTGCTAGGTGACGAGCATGACTACGCCGTCTTGCGTCAAACGATCCTGAATGACCCCGAAGTACTGAATGAACACAAGAACGTCGAGGTGTTCGTTGCATTGTTGGACGCTAGGCGACGTCGACTCGCGAACCGAGCGATCACAATTGCCGAACGTCTGTTCGCTAGCAGCGGGGACGTTGCGGCAGGTCGGATCGAGAAGATCTGGGACGTCTGGCGTACCAAGACAGTGTGATTTTCGCTGCTAGATATCGCAAGTCCGCTTGCTAGAGCAAAGACATCTAGCAGCGGGCTCGTGAAAAGCGTTTTGAGGAAAACATGAGTTTACAAACTGTCTGGAACGCTAGGCCGAATCAATGAATCGATCGGCGTTCACGCAGTGTTTTGCAGCACCCATTGCGGTGAACGCCGCCCGGCACATTCGAGATATTAAATATCGATTAGTAGCGGTAGATTGCGGCGACGCCCGACGAGTCAATGTTGTCTGAGTCGCTTTGATAGACATTCCCCCCGGTTCGAAGCACCTCCAGGGCAAGACGGTTGATGTCGCCCTGGCCTGCTTTCTCGGTGGCAACGACTAGGGTTTCGACTTTTCCTTCTTGGGCAGCCGCCATGCACTCTTGGATATCCGATGAACCTTGTGATCGCGAGGCTGCGGTTCCGAAACGTTGGAAGAAGTCGATGTTGTCGTCGGCGAGTTGCGTATCGACGACCGATTGGACTTTCTCGAGCAATTCGTGTTCAGTCCACTGAGCCGGGCTGCCTTCCACTTTTGCGTCTGCAGTCACCTCGGTAGTGGACTCGAATTTTCCACACGTTTCCGTGGTGGCCACGACAACCAAAGGGCGGTGAGTGTTGTAGATTTCACTCGCAACCAGGTCACCGACGAGAGAAAGATATTGGTCTCGATCCGCTTCGATTTTCTCTTCGCCTTCGCCATGGCCATGGAACATTGCGGTAGATGTTCCCGGTGCGTTGCCGACGCTGCGATGACTGGTGTGTTGAAGACTGACTTCGGGATCCCGTGGGATGACGAGATCATAGTAGGACGCCGGTAGCCAATCGGTCTTGACGAGTTGCAGTGATCCTTCGTTGGACCGATACAGTTTGGCGTCATCCCATGTCAGTGACAGCGCGAAGTAATCACCTGCTGCACCATGCTGTGGCACCAGCGGTGTGATCAAGAATGCATCGCCGACGACAACCTCGTTGGGAACCGTTCGGTTGACAGAGAAGATTTGGCATCCATCGGCAGTGACATAGATCGCCAATCCGTCACGTTGGTTCTGCCAGAATTCGGAATCGTTGATGAGTGAACGAATCGGATCGAGAATCGAGGGAGCATGTCCCATCGCGTTCAGTTTTTCTTCCGCGGTGGCGATGGAGTTTTTGAGACGAATCGCTCCCTGAAGCGTTTCGGGGCCGCTGCGGTGAGTGCGCATCAAAATGGAAACACATGGCGTGTCGGCTGTCTTGGCGAGACGTTTTAGGTCGGATGGCTTCACCGATTTCGTGGTCAATTCATTTGTTGCGGTCGACATAGCAGTTTTCGCCTTCAGGTAACGAGTCGTGTTTGTGTTGATCGAGGAAAACCTGTAGCACTGAACGTGAGAACGCCAGCGATCGTTGCTGTTTCAGGTCGTGAGGCAGCAATGCGTTTTTCCCTGCTGTTGACTGTCGAGCAAATGAAATGCCGATCGTTGGATTACGTGGAGGCGATGGTTGCCTGATTGTCACTTCAGGCGAGTGCCAAAAGGCGTGGCGGCATGCGAGGCATGTTTCGGCTTTTGCCATTCACGATCGCACGAGAACGATTGAACCTCCCGTGTGAGGCAACGAAGGAGACGAGTAAGTTGCCGCATTGGCGTGTCGAGTACCGCCTGTTCATACAGGTTGGTTGCTCGTCCACCAGCAGTTTTTCGTTCATTCGTATTCAGAAACCCGGTGCGGGGCCTGCGGAAGAGTCACCGGTTGTTCCCATTCCGCCAGCAGCGACCGACATCGCTTGCTGCATGATCGCCATCGTGGCTTGGTCGAACTCTTGCTGGGTCTTGGATTCGATGAGCCCATCGAGTGCCTTGCTGAGTGGTTCGGCAAGGTTCTTTATCATCATGGCCGATGGATTATGGTTGGCATTGTCGACGGTGCTCTGTAATTCCGACATCGAGGTCTGGATTTGCTCGATCAGTCCGTTTTCATGCTCGACGAGCGTCTCGACGAAAGACGCCGGTAGCCATCGACCGTGGTGGAAAGTCATGGCGATGGTTTCTGTGCCGCCGTCTTGTTTGGGAATCGTGATGGTGCCAGACGACGCGTCGGTCTGTTCAATTGCAATTTGATTGAGCGCCATGCCGAGTGTGGGGGGCAACAGAGGCAAAAGATCCTTCGCGTGTGCCCCGAGACGAGGCAAGTGGTAATTGATCCACTGTGTGAATGTTGTTTCTCGCAAGGAATGCATTCCGTTAGAAAGTGACACCCATTCATAGAGCAAACCAACTGCGGGGTCATACCCTTGTTCCAACATCGGGCGAGCGTTCGGAGGCAATGATGCCAGCACGGAGGAACCCAAGATGAACTGTTTCTTGGTGGTCAGCACCTCGAGCAATTTGGCGGTCAGTTTTTCAAAAGGAGCGTTTGTTTCGTTGTAACTTTGTATGGTCGGATAAATTGCGTCGCGGGCTGGTTGGCTATCCAGTTCGGCTCTCAGGTCTGCGGGCAGGCAATGCCAGAAAACTTCGAGATGGCCGCTCATGGCTTGATCCCGAACGTAATCAAACTGCTGCTGCAGAGTTGGCTTGTTGGGAAACGGAGCCAAGGGCCCGATGTCGGGAGGCGTCGGCGCGATGATGTTCGCGAGATCATTGTTTGGTTGATAGTTGTTAACAGCGAGGCTGATGCTAGCCGCGTCTGGTTGCTCGGACTTGGCTTGTAAGAATCGTCGTTTGGCTTGTTCGCGACTCTGTTTGCTCAATCGGCTGATGGGGACTGATACCGACGATCCGTCTGCTTTTCGAAGGACGACGCTCTTGCCATCGACTCGAACATATGCAGCCTCGATTTGATAATTACCGGAGGCGTCGCTCCACGTTTCAGCTAAAGCGGGAGAGAGAAAGAATGTCCCACACAGCATCGATGCGACCAGGGCGCGGAGTGAACGGCGAGAGACGTGATGAGAGATGGGCATGCTGATTTCCTCGGGAACTTCGTCGCGATACGGTTGGCAATGCTGTTCCGAAACATCGCTTCGTGAAAATCTGCCGACGGCGTTTGCGAACAAAACGTCAGGGGAGGAGGTGGCGGTGAATGGAACAGACCGGACGAGCAACGTTCGCCGTCAACATTGACGATGAACCGCGAGCTCACGAGAGCGTCTTGGTTTTGCTCGCCCTGCAGACTGGGCAAGAACCGAGTGGTTGTTGAGGCGCAGAGATGACGAAAAAAACGAATTTCATCACGAAGGTGGCGTTGCGTGGTGATGGAGGTTTGTGCTGGAGCGTTCGGGGTAGGCTTTCGGGGAACGGCAAACATTTCGAGAGGGATCGTCTCAACACAAAGACGCCGTTGTTCTTCAAAACGCCAATAGGCTTGCTTCAAGGGCCAGGAAGTGTTTCGTCACGTGACGAATCCGTTTTGACGCACTTTGCCCTTTCCGGATTCTGTAGAATGAGTCGACGCCCTCCATCCCATTCCTGCCTGGGAGCTCTCCTTCACATGTGTGACAAGAGATTGTTTCGAATGATCGGAACGTGTCTTTGCCTGTTTTTTACGGGGACGACCGTTCTGCGAGCGGCTGACTTACGTGCCACGCAGGCGATGTTTCGTGCAGGCGACTACGAAGCGGCGGAGAAGATCGCGGCGGCCGAAGTTGAGGCGGGGATCTGGAATGAACGTTGGCCGCGATTGTTGATCCGTTTGCAGCTCACCCGAGGCAAGTACGCGGAAGCACTGACGACGTATGAGCAAGCGATCAGTCGCTATCCGTCGAGTTTGACACTCCGATTGCTCGGCATCGAAGCGATCCGGCACAACGATTTGATCGAACGAAGCGAGGCTGAAATCGAACGATTCTTTGCGGTGCTTCAAAGCTCGACGTTGCGATACGTCAGTCGTGACAACCTCGTGGCGGCGGGGCGATATTTTTCCGAGCGAGGTGAGGATGCTCGAAAGATTCTCGAGATGTTCTACGACCGGGTGCGAGATGCCGATCCAGATTTTTTTGAGGCTTACATCGCAACCGCAGAACTCGCGATCGAAAAAGGGGATTTCCAGGTTGCCGCAGAAACCATGCGTGCGGCGGAGAAGATTGACGCAACGGATCCCCGCAGTGCCTACCTGATTGCACGTTCGCTCGAGTCCTCGGATCGAATGAAAGCGAACGAAGCGATCGAGCGAGATTTGCAAACCAATCCGAAGCATATCCCCAGCCTAATCTTTCAAGCCGAGTCGGCGATTGATCGCGAACAGTACGATGTTGCGAGTTCTTTGTTGGAAGCGGTTGTTGCGATTCATCCGAAACAACCCGACGCCTGGGCCCTGCGTGCCGTGCTGGCTCACCTCGATGGTGACGAGCAACGAGAGAAAGAGCACCGCGAAACGGCGCTGAGTACGTGGAGCCAAAATCCTCGAGTCGATTACCTGATCGGCAAAAAGTTGTCGGAAAAGTATCGGTTTGCCGAAGGGGCGAAGTATCAGCAACGGGCGCTCGAGATGGATGTGTCATTTCACGCGGCACGTTTTCAGCTCGCTCAGGATAAATTGCGTTTGGGTGAAGAGGTCGAAGGTTGGAAGCTCGCTAAGATGGTTTCGCAGACCGATCCGTACAACGTTGTCGCGCATAACCTGGTCACTCTGTATGACCGCATTAAGAAATTTGACTCGCTGCAGTCGGGGGGCATTCACGTCAGGATGGATCCGCTCGAAGCCGAGTTGTATGGCGATGCGGTTTTGCAGTTGCTCGGCGAAGCAAACGAGGTTCTTTGTGAAAAGTACGATGTGAAGCCCGATGCGCCGATACTCGTTGAGATCTTTCCCGATCAGAATGACTTTGCGATTCGCACGTTCGGTTTGCCGGGCGGCGCGGGGTACCTCGGCGTATGCTTCGGCAGGGTGATCACTGCGAACAGTCCTGCGAGCCAAGGAGAGCGACCCTCGAATTGGCAGAGTGTCCTATGGCATGAGTTCTGTCACGTTGTCACGCTCGAGAAAACTAAGAATCGTATGCCACGATGGTTGAGTGAAGGAATCTCGGTCTACGAAGAGCGGCAGCGTAACCCGGCGTGGGGTGAATCAATGTCGACGCAATACCGAGCGATGATTCTTGGCACCCCGGCGACACCGGATTCATTAACATTGCCCAGCCAACTGAGTAGCGCTTTTCTTGCCCCGCCGTCACCGGTTCATTTGCAGTTCGCGTATTACGAGTCATCGCTCGTGGTGCAGTACATCATCGAAACCCATGGGCTGGATAAGCTCAAGCAAATTCTTGATTCGCTCGGCGCGGGGCTTCCGATCAAAGACTCGCTTGCCGCGGCGATCGGCAGCATCGAGAAGTTGGATGCGAACTTCACGGACTACGCGAAAGGTCTCGCGAAGTCGTATGGGCCGGAGGTCGAATGGGATCGTGAAAAGTTGCCGGAGAACCCGAACGTTGCCGAGTTGAAGCAGTTCGTTACGGAGCATCCCAAGAACTATTGGGGAAGGCAAACCCTTGCGGCGAAATTGCTGCAAACGAAGCGATTCAAAGAGGCGGTAGAACATCTGGAGGCTCTTCGAGGTTGGTCGGTGCTCGACGGCCCGTCGATGGAATTGCTCGCGCAGGCGTACGAACAACTCGGCGATATTGACAAAGAAAGAGAAGTCCTCGTGCAGATTGTTCGCGAACGCAGCGACGCGCTGCCCGCGTTGAAGCGTTTGATCTCGATGGAATCAAAGGATGGCAGTTGGCGAAAGGTTGTTGAGTTGTCGAAGGAAATTCTGGCGATCCAGCCTCTGCTGCCGTACGGGCATGAACGTTTGGCAGAGGCAGCCGAGAAAGCTGATTTGCCTGATGCATCGGTGAATGCGTTGAAGGCTCTGCTCGTGCTCGACCCGATTGATCCGGCGGGGATGAACTACCGAGTCGCGGATGCACTGGCCCGTGCGGGACGACGAGATGACGCGAAGCGACACGTGTTGATGGCATTGGAGGAGGCACCTCGCTACCGCGACGCACACCGGTTGCTACTGCGTCTGCACGAGGAGCGATCGGACGAGCCTTCGAATGCAGCACAACCTTTGAGTGAAGAGCAAGCCGAACAACCGAAGGAGCGTGTGGAATGAGAGACGGCAGATCGCGTTTGGTTTGGGCGGTTGGCATGTTCCTGGTCGTTCTCGGGATGATCGGCAGCGGTGCGGTCGCACAACGTGGGCGTTGGTGGCGTGGCGACGGCATCACTACGGACCGAAATGGGGTTCCTGACTGGGAGGTTGATGAGCAGTTCCCAGGGGATCTGTTTACGTTTGTCCGGATCAAGTACGACTCTTATGGCGGTCGGGGCCGCGGCGGAGGATGGCGGACCGACTACCGCGACAGCGATCTGAATTTCTCGCTTCGTTTGCAGCAGTTGACATCGATGAAGGTCAATCCCGAGCCGATCGTGCTCGAACTGACCGACGAACGTTTGTTTGACTATCCGTTCATTTACATCATCGAACCCGGCAGTCTCGTTTTTAGCGATGCTGAGGTGGCGGCGTTGCGTCGTTATTGCCTCAACGGGGGCTTCTTAATGGTGGATGACTTCTGGGGCGATTCGCAATACGAAAACATGCGGCGCGAACTAAAGCGTGTTTTCCCCGATCGGGACCCGTTTGAGGTTCCGCTGTCGCACGAAATCTTTCACAACGTCTACGACCTCAAGGAAAAGCCACAAGTTCCCGCGATCAATGCCGCTCGACGAGGCATGCGGGGCGAGGTCGGGTCGTGGGAGGATGCCCCCGATGGAAGTGATACGAGTGAGGCTCACTACCGAGCGATCGTCGATGACGAAGACCGGATCATGGTGTTCATCTGCCACAACACCGATCTGGGCGATGGCTGGGAAAGGGAAGGTGAAAACCAGTGGTACTTCGAAGAGTTCTCCGTCAAAAAAGCCTATCCGATGGGTATCAACATCGTGACGTATGCGATGACCCACTGATCATTACAACGACAGCAGTGTTTAAGTTTCCCTCCGTAAGGAATTGATCTTCATGAGTTCAACCGAAATCAGCATGGAAGACGAAGCTCGTGTGGTCGAGCAGTTATGTGAAGGTCGCGATCGAATCTATGCGGAATTGTCAAAGACGATCATTGGTCAACACGATGTGATCGAACAGTTGTTGATTAGTCTTTTTGCCGGTGGGCATTGTTTGATTACCGGTGCACCGGGGCTGGCGAAAACGCTTTTGGTGCGTAGCGTAGCGCAGATCTTTCATTTGAATTTTGGTCGTATTCAATTCACGCCCGATCTGATGCCAGCAGACATCACGGGTACCGAAATTCTGGAGGAAAGCGGTGACGGGCACCGTGAGATGAAGTTTGTCAAAGGCCCCATCTTTGCAAACGTTATTCTCGCCGATGAAATTAATCGCACCCCGCCGAAAACACAGGCGGCTCTTTTGGAAGCGATGCAGGAGCATCAGGTGACCGCCGCGGGGCATCGGTATGATTTAGAAGAACCCTTTTTTGTTCTTGCGACGCAGAACCCGATCGAAATGGAGGGCACCTACCCGTTGCCTGAAGCGCAGCTCGACCGTTTCATGTTCAACGTGTTGATCGACTATCTTCCGCCCGAGGATGAGTTGTCTGTTGTGATGCAAACAACCTCGCAGCGAGGAGAGCCAATCGTGCCGCTGTTCTCGGGCGAGGATATCTTGCGTTTCCATGAGGTCGTCCGTCGCGTTCCGATTGCCAATGAAGTCGGCGAGTACGCCGTGCGGCTCGTCGGCGCGACGCGGCCGGATCGTGACGGAACGCCGGACTTTATTAACCAGTGGGTGAGTTGGGGTGCCGGTTTGCGTGCCGCTCAAACGCTGGTGATTGGTGCCAAGGCGCGTGCGCTGTTGTCCGGAAGTGCTCACGTCCGGATTGAAGACATTCAGGCACTGGCCCATCCGGCACTTAGGCACCGCGTCTTGTTGAGTTACAAGGCGGAAGCAGAGGGGATGACCATTGAGAAGGTGATCGACCGGCTGCTCTCAACGATCGGGACGAATGTCTGATGGCGGAATCGAAAAACTCGGCGACTATTGCGAATGATGCTGCGCAGATTGATCCTGTTGCGGTGATGCGAATCAAGAATCTGCAACTGCGGGCCAAGACCGTAGTGGAGGGATTCTTTAACGGCCTGCACCGAAGTCCGCTGCACGGATCGTCGGTTGAGTTTTCCGAGTATCGGCCTTATACGATTGGTGATGATCTGCGCGGTCTTGATTGGAAACGGTACGCACGAAGCGACCGTTACTACATCAAAAAGTTCGAGGACGAAACCAGTCGCAACGGCTATCTCGTCGTGGACCAAAGTCGGTCGATGGGATATGGCACACTCGGGTACACCAAGATCGAGTATGCGCGTACTCTCGCAGCAACCTTTGCGTACTTTCTTACGCTGCAACGAGACTGCGTCGGGTTGATGACGTTTGATGAAGCGATCGGTGATTATCTGCCGGCGCGTCGTCGTGTCGGACATTTGCGGCAATTGCTCGTTGCGTTATCACGACCGGTCGCGGGAACGGGGACCGACATTAACGTCCCGCTCCAACAGATCGCGAATCTGATTCATCGGCGCGGTTTGGTGTTGTTGATCTCCGATTTTTTGTCACCGATTGATGCGTTGCGAACCAATCTCGCTTACTTGAGATCGCGCGGGCATGAGGTGGCTTTGCTGCGGACGTTGGATCCGAGTGAAATTGACTTTCGAATCGACTCACCCAGCATGGTTCGGGACCTCGAAACGGGACAGGAGTTCTTTTTGGATCCGGAATCGGCACGCAATGAATATCGAGAACGGTTTAGCGAGCATCAAACTCAGTTGCGAGGCGTCTGTGATTCCATCGGTGTCGATTTTTATCAGATCTCAACCGACGAACCGCTGCGGGACTCGTTGTTCCATCTGATTGAATCGAAGCAGCGGCAGAGCTCAGGGGCGTCGAGGTCCGGGATGCTGTCTCGAGCGAGTGCGATGCTCGCAAACGCCTCGCCCGGAGGATCGCCGTGAGTTTTCTGTTTCCTCTGTACCTGGCAGGTGCCGCGGCGATCGGGCTGCCGATACTGTTCCATTTGATTCGTCGTCAGCCGAAGGGGAACGTTCCGTTTAGTTCGTTGATGTTCCTGCGGCCGACGCCGCCACGTTTGACACGCCGAAGCCGATTGGATAACTGGCCGTTGCTGCTGTGCCGAGCGTTGGCTCTGTTGTTCCTCGCCGCAGCGTTCACTCGGCCTTTTTTTCGATCGGTTTCTTCGACGGAGGTCGATTCTGAAAGGCAGCCGGTGATCGTTGCGATCGATACGAGCGCTAGCATGACGCGTCCGGGGATGTGGCGTGATGCGATGAATCTGTTCGGTGAGGTTGTTGATGGTCTGAATCCAGGCGACGAGATCGCGGTTCTGACATTCGACCATCAACCCAAGGTCAGGTTCAGTTTTGAGCAATCGCGGACATCGTCACCTTCGGAGCGAGATGCGTTGCTGCGGTCGTCTCTCGACGAAGTGATCCCACGTCAGGTGCCGACTGATTTTGCGGAAGCGTTGATCTTCTGCGCGGAAATGGCGTCGTCGTATGAAGGCAGCCAAGTTTCTGACGCCGTGGATCAACCGGTGCGTGTTGTCTTGATTAGTGACATGCAATCGGGAGGCGATTGGGAATCTTTGCGTTCGTTTGATTGGCCCGAGTCGCTTCGGTTGGACGTCCGCCCGTTGGACCGCGGTGCATGGAGCAACGCTTGGGCGAACGTTTTGGAGCCGAGCCGACTCGACGACGAAGATGCGGCTGATTTCTCGTCAGGCGATGATATGAATCAGGTACGTGTTCGTGTTTCCAATTCGCAAGACTCGCGACAAAGTCGTTTCGAGTTGGCATGGTTGTCCGAAAACGGAAGTGTGGCTGAGTCTCGACCGACCAATATCGTGGGTGGTGAATCGCAGGTTGTGCGTTTGAAGGCTCCTACCGAGTCGGTGAATCGTTTGAGGGTGTCCGGCGACGATGTCGAGTTCGACAACCTGCGTTACTTGATCGTTCAGGACGCGAAAGAGTACGAATTACTCGTGGTGGGCGACGATCCCCAACAGCAGGACGCTCGTGAGAGTTTGGCGTACTACCTCGAACGGATCCCGTTCGGAAACCGCTCGCGAACGGTGACGCTAACGAACCTAGAATCGGTTGAAGAAGACGTTTTGATCGAGAAGAGTCCGTTGTTTGTGGTCACACGCCCCTGCGACGCCGGTGAGGTTGACCGTCTCAAGCGGTTCGCCGAGACGGGAGGGACGGTGTTCTTCGTCGTTGCGGACGATCAACCCGCGTGGACGGGCACACTGTCCTCGGCGTTCGAGTCACCGTCGCTGGAGCTCGATGCTGCGGATGTTGAAGACTATTCGATGTTGTCGGAGATCAAATTCCGCCATCCGCTGTTCGGGTCGCTGTCTGATCCGCAATTTAATGATTTCAGCAAAATTCGGTTTTGGAAGCATCGCCGGATCACTGGTCTCAATGAAAAGGTCGACATCGTCGCCGCATTCGACACCGGTGATCCGGCTGTCATGCAGCGATCGTTTGGCGATGGGAAGATAATGGCGATGGCCGCGGGATGGCAACCTAGCGAGAGCCAGCTCGCTTTATCGACCAAGTTCATACCGTTGATGCTCAATGTCTTTGAAATGAGTCTGCCTAGAGAAAAGGTACAGCAACGATATTTTGCAGGCGACAGGATTCCGGCTGAGTTGGCAACCTCACTGCGGTTGTTAACGGGCGATGATGATGTCGCTGATCCGGATGTCCGAGGCAGCGAAGAGGTTGCGGGGCGACCGAAATATTTTGACTGTCCGGGAATTTATGAGTGTGACGTGCCCAATGGAAAAATGACTTTCGCCGTCAATCTTCCCGAGAGTGAAAGTCATCTCGAGCCGATCGATGTGAGCGAACTCGAACGGCTCGGGGTGCTCTTGGAAGATGGTACGACGAGAGAAGTCAAGCTTGCTGACGCAAGGCAGCAGCGGGATATGGAATTAGAAGACAATCAAAAATTGTGGCAGTGGTGTTTGGTAGCGGCTCTCGCGTTGATTGCCGGTGAAACTCTGTTGGTGCGTATGGCAAAGTAAGAAGTTTGAAAGTCTCGTAAGTCGACTAATCAGCCGGCCGATAAGGTTTCAGGTCGTTTCTTTGCCACGCCATCCCTATTGATCCTGAAGGAAGAAACATGCTCGAGCAAACGCTCCGCAATCGACTGTTTCAGGTCGCCGTTCGATTTCGCCAACGCCAGTGGTGGTGGTGTAATGTGGCGATCGCACTGGTGATCGCCATCATTGCCGCGATGATGTTGCCGAGTGTTCAGGCGGGAACGCTCGATGCTCTGGGGACGGTGTTTGGTTTGTTGGTTGGTGCGGCCGTGTTGTCTGCGGGCGCGTATTTTGTTGCGGTGAGGAACTATCGCGACGACGCACAGATCGCCCGGCGTGTTGAGGGGAAGTTTCCTGGACTGCAACAACGCCTCGTGACGGCGGTATCGCTTTGCAAAACGCCAGAGGAATGCACGGGGTACTTGCAACAGCGGGTGATTCGCGAGGCGTGTGACCACAGTCAACGCCACGCGTGGAGTGAAACGGTTTCGCGTCGGCAGGTCGTATTGAGTCGGTTGAGTGGTGTTGGTGCCCTGGCCGTTATGTGCTTGGTTCTTGGCGTGATGTTGTTTCATCGGCAACCCAGCCAATCAGTGCTGGCAAACAGTTCGGCACCGTTGCTCGGTGAAGTCGTGGTCTCACCGGGCAATGTTGAAGTCGAACGTGGTACGAATTTGTTGGTAACGGCGACGTTTGGAGAAGAGTATCCAAACGTGATTCCGAGCGAAGGCGAGTTGAGAATCGTGACTGAATTAGGGGAAGTGTCTCGTACGCCGATGCAACGAAATCTTCTCGACCCGGTTCTCGGCGGATTCATCAGATCGGTTCAAGAACCGTTTCAGTATCAGGTGTTGACGAATCAGTGGAGCAGCGTGACGTATGCCGTCGACGTGTTCGAGTATCCGGAATTAGTACGCAGCGATGTGTCGATTCAGTATCCGAGTTACACCCGATTCAGCGACAAGGTGATTGAAGACACGCGGCGAGTCTCTGCCGTGGAAGGAAGCCGGATTGCATGGATGTTTGCTCTAAACAAACCTGTCGTATCGGCCCGATTGGTGTCGGGTCAGGGCGAGGAGATTGAACTTCGTTTGGAAAATGACGGCAGGATTGCGGCATCGGAGGAGGTCGTTCTGGTGTCATCGAACAAGTTTGCTTTGGAGTTAGAAGATGATCGTGGTCGTAGGAACAAGTATCCACCCGAATTGGTCGTGCGGGCGTTGTCCAACCGGACACCTGAGTTGAAAACCACGGCGGCCGGTGATGTTAGGGTGTCGCCTCTCGAAGAACTCCGCGTTGCCGCCGAATCGGAAGACGATTTCGGAATCAAACGTATTGGTGTGACATACAGTTTCAACGGCGAACGCAACGAGTTAGTTTTAGATCATGACATTGCGAGAACGACCCGATCGAATGTTGAACACTTGATCGAATTTGAATCTCTCGATGCGAAGCCTGATCAACTGTTGTCGTATTTCTTTTGGGTTGAGGATGTCGGTCCAGATGAGCGTGTGCGGCGAACCCAAGGTGACATGTATTTTGCTGAGGTGAGGCCTTTCGAGGAAATCTTCCGTGAAGGCGATCCACCACCCGGAGGCCAGCCTTCACCGCCTAGCGAGGCTGAGCAACAGGCGGAGCAACTTTCCGAGTCGCAGAAAGAGATCATTGCAGCGACGTGGCGTGTGATTCGAAACGGGGTCGATGACAATTTTCAGGTGGATGTCGAAACAATCGCCGAAGCTCAACAGGGGCAGATCGATTCACTCGATGAGCTTTCCGAGAACCTGCAAGATGAAGCATCACTGCAGTACGTTCGCGATGCCCGTGATGCCATGACGACGGCCCTCGATCGTTTGGGGCAAGCCGCCTCCGACGGTGATCTCACTTCACTCGAGGAGGCGTTGACTGCAGAACAGGCCGCGTATGAAGGGTTGCTGAAGTTAAGAGCACGCGAGTTTGAGGTGACGCGGTCGCAGCAAAGTCAGTCCAGTTCTAGTTCGAGTGCGTCGCGGCAACGGCAGCAACAACTCGATGATTTGGAATTGAAGCAAGACGAGAATCGTTATGAGACGCAGAACCAAGCCCAGCAAAACGAAGCCAGTGAGCAGCAGGACCGAGAAACTCGCCAAATTCTCAGCCGACTGCGAGAACTCGCCAAGAGGCAGGAAGATATTAACGAACAGATTGCTAAGTTACAGTCGGCGTTGGAAATGGCGGAGGATGAACCAACCAAACAAGAGATCGAACGCCAGCTAAAACGACTGCGTGACCAACAGCAAGAGATGCTGCGAGAAATTGATGAACTTGTTCAACGCATGCAGGATCCGAGCAATCAATCGTCAATGCAAGAAGAAAGCGAGCAGCTCGCGCAGACTCGCGAAAATGTGCGGGAAGCAGCCGAGGCGTTGCAGCAAAACGATGCATCGAAGGCGTTGTCCGCGGGCAAGCGGGCCGAAAGAGAACTCGAGTCGATGCGCGATGAAATGCGAAAACGTGCTGCGGGACAGTTCAATGATGCGGTGCGTGAAATGCGGAGTGCGGCGACGGAGTTGGACGAACGACAGCAGGACCTGTCAGAACGTTTGAAAGAGCAACAAGAGAACGCCGGTCCCGGTCTGCGAGCCGGAGCAGACCAAGAGAAGCTCGAGCAGGAGCTGCAGGAGCAACGCGTTCGTTTGAACGACCTTCAGGAACGAATGCAGGAAACCGTTGAACAAGCCGAAATAGCGGAGCCGCTACTGGCGGAATCGTTGTACGAATCGTTTCTCGAAACGCAGCGTGACGAGGTGGACGATCGTTTGCAGGAGGCGGAGCAACTGCTTCAAAATGGATTTGCAGAGGAAGCCGTTGAGGCAGAGGCGATTGCCGGTGAAGGGATTCGAAACCTGCGCGAAGGACTCGAGGAGGCGGCGTCATCCATACTGGGTGACGAAACAGAGGCTCTTCGCCGCGCGGCGGATGCACTCGATCAACTCAGCCGAGATGTGGAAGAAGAAATGAGGGCGGCCGGCGGTGTGGCATCCGAACAGAACGAACCGAATTCTCAACGCGAAGGAGCTCGGGGAAATCGTGGTGAGTCCGATTCGAACGAGCCATCCCGGAGTGATTCGCGACCCGACGAAGGTGGGCTTTCGGGAGCCCAGCCCGAGGAAGGACAGCCTGGCGAGAGTCAGTCCGAAGGAAATCAATCTGGCGATAACCAACCCACCGGAAACGGGCAGAGCGAGGGACGGCAGCCGGGCGGAGATCAACAGGTACAGCAGTCGGGATCACCTGGATCACAGGCGACACCTGGATCCCCCGGATCGTCGGCAGAAACAGGGCCGGGATCACCTGTGGACGGTGCACAAACGCAACAAGGTGGAAACGTGGCCGGCGGAGAGCAAACGCCCAGCGGTGACGTTCCGGTTGAGACACCCGAATCATCGGAGAGAGAAACGCAAGGTCGTTCAGGTTCTACCGGACTGAGCCGACTTGCCGCGAGCGGTCCCAGTGCGGCACCGATTACGGGCGCGGGTTTTCGAGATTGGACGGACCAATTGAGAGATGTTGAAGAGATGGTGGACGATCCCGAGATCCGTTCCCGTGCGGCTCGTATTCGTGACCGCGCGAGAGACTTTCGAGCTGACCTGATCCGGCACTCCAAGGCTCCTCAGTGGGATCTCGTTGAGGAAATGATTGCAGAACCTCTACGTGAATTGCGACGTGACGTTCGGGAGGAATGGTTGCGACGATCGGCGGAAAAGAACGCATTGGTTCCGATCGATCGAGATCCGGTCCCGGATCAGTACAGCAATGCGGTTCGTGAATACTACGAACGGTTGGGGAGTGGGCAGTGATCGGGGAGGTGTCATTAGTCTGGGGAGCGAATCAACTGATCGCCGACAGCGTGTCGTGGGGGTCGCCGCAGTGGTTGGTACCGGTCGCGGTTGTGGCCGCTTTGTTGAGCGGAATGACCATCTGGAATTACGCCCAAAGCAATGCAATGGGCAACGTACGTTGGGTGGCTGCCGCGTTAAAGATCGCGGCGATCGGTTTGGCTGCGATTTGTTTGTTGCAACCGATGCGGAACAGCGAACGTGCGCAGCCTCGTGCGAATTTACTGCCGATTTTGATCGACCGCAGCGAAAGCATGGAGGTGCAATCGACGGGAGGTTCCACAACCAGGCGTGAACGCATCGAGCAACTGTTTGGTACCCGGAACGATTGGTTGCGGAGATTGGAGCAGGATTTTGATGTCCGAGGTTACGCGTTTTCGTCGCGTGTTGCGAAGGTCTCTTTTAACGCCGAGCGAGACTTCCATTTAGACACCACGAACGAATACAGTTCGCGGATCCGGCCTAGCGTCGAAGCGGTGCGGAATCGGTTTTTGGAGCGACCGATCGCTGGCATTGTTCTTTTCACCGATGGCAACGCAACGCAATCCGCGGGGATGGGTGATTGGAAGGATCTGAATTGTCCGGTCTACCCTGTTGTTCCAAATGAATCGGCTTCCCTCGCAGATGTCAGAGTGACGAACGTGACGGTGCGTCAAACCGATTTCGAATCGGCACCTGTTTCGGTACGGGTGCAGGTCGAAAACTCCGGCGACGAACGCGATTTGGTCGTGAGGCTCGAGGACTACGAACACGAGGAATCTGCTCAGGAGCAATCTCTCACCTTGCGTTCGGGGCAACAAACCGGCGAGGTCACTTTTCAGTTCCGACCGGATCAATCCGGTCTGCGTTTCTTTCGCGCGACGGTGTTTGCTCAATCCGATCGAGACGCATTTGATTCAATCGATGACGGGCAACCGCGTTCACTGCGGTCGGACGTGACGTTGGTGAACAACCGGCGTCTCATCACCGTTGACCGTGACTCCGGACCGTACCGAATCCTGTACGTCGCCGGACGTCCCAACTGGGAATTCAAATTCCTGCGAAGGGCGATCGCGAGCGATGCGGAAATCGAGTTGGTCGGGCTACTGCGGATCGCGAATAAAGAGCCTAAGTTCAGTTTTCGGGATCAAGGCGTTTCCGGATCGAATTCACTGTTTCGCGGTGTGGATGAAAAGGAAGCGGAACTCGCACAGCAATACGATGAACCGGTCATCATTCGAATGGGAGTGAAGGAATCCGATGAGTTGAGTGATGGCTTCCCCGAGTCCGCTGAAGAGTTGTTTGCATACCATGCGGTGATCTTGGATGACATCGAGTCCGCGTTCTTTAGTGAGGACCAATTGTTGTTGCTGCGTCGGTTCGTGGCCCTTCGAGGAGGCGGTTTGTTGATGCTCGGCGGTCAGGAATCGTTCTCGGGAAAAGAATTCTCCGACGGAGTTCTCGGAGAACTGTCGGCGGTCTATGGTCCTCGGGAAGGCCAGCAGAGTGTTGCGGCGAAGTATCAATATTCGATCTCTCGCGAAGGGATGTTGGAACCGTGGCTGCGTCTGCGTCGCAACGAGTCAGACGAAAGAAGCCGTTTGAACCGGTTACCGCATCTGACGACGGTCAACGCGATTGGCGATGCGAAACCAGGAGCAGTTGTGTTGGCCGATGTCGAAAGTGAGGATGGAGTTTCAACGCCGGCTCTTGTAACGCCGCGGTTTGGTCGCGGCCGACCCGCGGCGTCGCCGATCGGCGACCTATGGCGGTGGTCAATGCATCGCACGCCGGATTCAGGTGATGAGACAAAAGACGATCCGGCGCAGATGTGGCGTCAACTGGCTCATTGGTTGGTAGGTGAGGTTCCTCGCCGTGTTGAATTGCGTGTCGAAGACCACGCGGACTCGCCAAAGGCTGTGGACATTGTAGTATCGGTTTCCGACGAGGCGTATCTTCCTCTGGATAATGCGGATGTTGAGTTGACAATCACGCCAATTGGATCAGAACCACTTGTTCTGCAGGCGTCCGCTGACGAACAAAAAGCAGGTGTGTATCGAGTAACCTATTGGTGCGATCGTCCGGGAGCCTATCGGGTTTCGGTCAAGGCATCCGGCGCGGATCACGCGCCGATCGGTGAAGACGAATCAGGATGGACGTACGAGCCCGCCGTCAATGAATTCCGTAACGTCGCATTGAATCGTGAAGTGTTGACGGCGATCGCCGAGCAAACCGGTGGGAAGGTGATCAGCGATGGTGACCTTGCTGCGTTTGCGGAGGCATTGCCGTCGCAAAAGGTGCCTGTGATGCAGACCTGGACTTACCCACTATGGCATTCGGCGTGGTGGCTAACCGCGATAATCGCCTGTCTGTGCACCGAATGGGGACTGAGACGATGGAAGGGAATGGCATGAGTCGACGATATGCGGTAGCGATGGCGTTGTTGGCGATGAGTTTGGTGGCACCGATGAGTGTCGCACCGATCGGTGTCGCTGCTCAGCAATTCACGCCACGCGGTCATGACATCACGCTCGTGATTGGCGCACCCGGCACGAGCGATTTTGCGGAACAGTTCGCTCGGTGGGCAGGCCGATGGAGAGGAATCGCAGAACGAGGCGAAATCGAAATGGAGGTGATTGGCGAAACAGAATCAAACAAGAGCGACTACGAGATATTGCGATCTCGCGTGAGCTCATGGAACGATCCCGGTACGACGCATTGGATCGTTTTCATCGGCCATGGCACTCATCGGGAGGGGGAGTCCAAGTTCAATTTGCGTGGGCCAGATGTGAGAGCAAGTGAGTTGGCGAAGTGGTTGAACGTGACACAGATCGATGCTAGCGAGTTGCAACGCAACGCCCCAATGGTGATTGTTAATTGCAGTTCATCGAGTGGGCCTTTTGTCAACGCACTATCTGCCCCCGGCCGCGTCGTTGTAACGGCCACCGCATCGGCGAGCGAGCACAACTTTGCTCGGTTCGGGGACTACTTTTCCGAGGCGATGTTGTCGCTCGAGTCGGACCTCGACCACGATCATGAGATATCCGTTCTCGAGGCGTTCTTGAGAGCGAGCAAGCAAACGCAACGGTTCTATGAGAGCGAAGCGCGTATCGCGACGGAGCATGCGTTGATTGACGACAATGGAGACGCGTTGGGAACACGAGCGAAAGCATTCCGGGGAACACGAGTGATCGCCAACGCCAAAGGTGACACCGACATCGATGGGCAATTGGCCAGGCGGATCGCGCTTCCGATGGGAATTGATGGACAAACGCAACCACTGTCGGATGCGCAATCCGTGACACGCGACCGAATTGAAATTCAGATTGAAACGCTGCGACGACGCAAGCACGAGATGGCGGAAGTGACTTACTACGATGAATTCGAATTGCTGATGTTGGAACTCGCCCAAATCTATCAGGCGGCTTCGCAGGAGCAGCAAGGCTCTCGAGAGCATGACGGTGGCGATGCGGTTACGCCTGCAAAGGCCAGCGATCAGGAATGACGAAGAAGCGATTGTCTTCCACGTACTGGTTGTCTTGCATGTGGAGTCGACTTACGAGCACTGGCGTTTCGAGTTCGCCGAAGTGTTCGGTGATGTAGAAAGAAAGCTGTTTGCCCGTGAACAGGGAATCCTCTTCGGGATGAGCTAAACTGTCCGAGAGCCACCATGGTTTGCGTCGTATTTGATAGCGAACCGAGTCAGCACGATCGATCGTGTCGATCTTGCCGGCACGAACAATACCCCCTTTCAAATGCGACGTTGACATCCGACGTGGTAATTCGACCATGTTCGCGTGATCCCCTTCGTAGAAGATGCATCCCTTCACGATCGCGGTGCGGACGTCGACCTCCGGAAAGTGATCGATGCTCAGCGGAAGTTGATGTTCGTAGATTCGCTGTATCTTACGCTCGAACGTATCTCGCACATTGGGGCCGATGAAATGGCTGCCGTCGATCGAACGTTCGGATTGGTGGAGGTAGAACTTGACGGCGGCTTCGAGATGAACCGTGGCTCCCTGTTCGTCACGAAAGAGATAGTCGATTTCCCCCACGGTCTTTTTGTGTGCATGGATTTGCAGTGTGTGAGCGATCAGATCCACATGACGGATGTGGACTAACCAGTACAACAGTAACCGCTCAAAGTAGTAGCCGACTTTGCGTGGCGGTCCGGTCGCGAAAAAATCGACCAGGTGTGAGACGTCGACTTCTTCAGACGTTAGCGTTCGTTTAACTCCCGCCGGATCTGGTTCGACGATGAGCGAAGGGCTATTAACGGTCCAAAGCAAATCACGAAGGAGTTGAGCCGGAG
Source organism: Rhodopirellula sp. JB044 (assembly GCA_043101355.1). Taxonomy (GTDB): domain Bacteria; phylum Planctomycetota; class Planctomycetia; order Pirellulales; family Pirellulaceae; genus Rhodopirellula. The sequence continues at coordinate 2,144 of JBICHZ010000017.1, read as the reverse complement.
AAGCCAAAGTTTTGCCAGGAGGAAAGGATGCCTGCGGTTTCCGCTACGAGGATATGATCGGAAAACCGCAAAGCATACCTTGAAGGATCGCGGGAAGGCAAAGGATGGCACCTCACTACGCGACACCTTACTACGCGATCGTTCGGCTGAATCGTCGTCTGTTTTGAAGGCTGAGTTGCTTACGTGAGCAACGTTCTTGAGAGTGTTTTACTCGTAGGAGGGTTGAGGGCTGTCGTCGGAATAGTCGCCCGAATAGGTGACATCGGGGTCAGGAACGATTACTTCGTTTTCTGCGTCTCCCGAGCAACCCGAAAGGCAGGTTCCAAGTACGAGGATGAATGCCAAGGAGGCGATTTTGTTGAGCATGCTGATTCCTAATGTGGGGATCGATTCGTGCGGATGAATTCATCCGTCGGGGGGAGGGTGAGAAGTGATTGGCGAATGAAAAAAGCGTCACCTTCGGAACGATTATTGGAGATCTGAAGGTGACGCTACCGGATCGGTCGAGTTTAGATTTCCTCGTCGATCGTTTCTTTGTGGGCTCGTGTACCCAGAGCTCCCCACAACCCGTAGGGGCTGACTTGACCGGGAGCACGGATTCCAGTTCCGTCTCGCCAGACGGGACCGGAGTTTTGGTTTCCGGCTTCAATCGAATCGGTGACAAACTTGACCGCTCCGTCACCCATCAACACGTGGCAACCGCCTTGGTGACGACTACCCGGCGCGACGAGTCCCGTTCCGTACGTCCATCCCGCCAAAACGAGTGCGGAGTTGGGTGGTCCCATGGTTTTGACCTGGGTGTAGAGTGCATACCCGTTTGACCAGATGTAGCCGCGACCTTCACCGGCACCGCCAGCGACACTTGGTGCACCCGAACGCCAAAATTGTGGACGTTCCGGATCGGCTTCGTCGTTGCCGACGATCGGGCCATTGTTCTGGAAGTCGTTGTCATTCCGCATGCGGGTACGGATATCGCGGTCTCCAAGGTCCGTTACGATTTCTCCGGCAGCGATCGTGTTGGAAAGGCCGTCGAGAATATCGCGGAAAGCACTGCGTTTTCGTGGTGAGAAGAAACCACGATCGGATGGGTTGAAGTTTGTTGCCGCGCCTGAAGTGGGAACGAGCATGTCGTCCACAGGACCTTGTTCCTGCCAATAGTTGGAGTCACCCGTGCAGGCGCCGTAGTTGGTACGTCCTTGGCTAGGCAGGCCTTTGCCCGGGTCGCTTGGGCAGCGAAGGGTTGGGATTTCCGTTGCCCATGGAATGTAGGTGTTCGTGTCAGGGTGCGGAGCCGGTCCCATCGCGGCCCATGGTGGCGACTTCGTTGCACCGGTCACGGTGTCTTGATTTGGGTTGCTAATTTGCTCCCAAAGGGCCTGTTGCTCCATGAACGGGGTCAGGCCAACGAGCATGCTCAGCCGTCCCAGGTTGGCAAAGTCATATTGAGGAGGAACGGCGTGCTTATCAACGTCGGTGATGCCACTGGCTCCCAATCCGGTACCACCGAGTTGGGTCGGCAGTTGGTTGTACGCCGAGTGATAGTTGTGCATCGCCAAGCCGATTTGCTTGAAATTGTTGCTGCAGCTCATGCGGCGGGCCGCCTCTCGTGCAGCTTGGACGGCAGGCAGCAACAGTCCCACCAACACACCGATGATGGCAATCACCACCAACAGCTCGACTAGGGTAAAACCGCTTCGTGATTTGTTTTGCATAAGAATTCCTGTAAATAAGGGGTTAGAACTCACTGGACGGTTGCTTGAAGTAACGCAATCGCTCTCTAGCGGTTCCCAGATTGACGTTCTCTATTGTGGACAAGCTTTTGTAGATTGAACCCCGCGGTTTGCGACAGGATGGTGCGAAATTGCGACGCTGGCGTTGGGGCGTGGTAGGGATAATGCTGAGACGGCCGGTTCGGGCAGCCGTTTGGTCAAGTAAAAAGGCGATTTGAGAAAACCGATGGCTCTGAAGGAGGTGTCGGTATACCTAACTAGAACTGTTGTCTATTTAGTAATTGTCAACTTGGGTTGCGTATTCCACCGCTTGGCAAGCGACGTCAATCGAACATCAATTTGTCCAAAGTTTGAGTTTTCTTTTCGCCGACATAGGTCGTGAATTGGACACTTGTGACAGGAGGCGCGTTCGGC
>JBICHZ010000016.1:0-5173 GCA_043101355.1 Rhodopirellula sp. JB044 | reverse complement strand
GAAGCGTCGATTGGTTGCGGGAAGCAGCCAGGCAGGTAGGGGCTTACACTTTTTCGATTCAATTTGGATGCGTGCGGGGGCGATCGGGGTATTTGCGTTGATGACGCAAATCACGGTGCACGCGGAAATGCCGACCACGGCGACGGAGTTGGCAACAGCGTCAGAGTTGACCTCGAGTCGCACCGTCGCTGATGACGGGCTTCGTTGGCATGACAACCTCGAGAGTGGTTGGAAGGAAGCGAAGGCGACCGGTCGTCCGATGGTCATCTTTATTACGAGTGAGCAGTGCGTTTACTGCGACGCGATGAAACGCGATACTCTATGCGATGAATCCATTCGGAAACGGTTGCTGTCGCGATTCGTGCCGATTCGATTGCGACCGGGACCCAATCAGCGGGTGTTGTCGCGGATCGACGTGCCCGCTTACCCGACCACATTGATCGCACACCCGCAGGGCAAAGTGATTGCTCATCGCGTAGGCTATCAGCCGGTGAAGAATTTCCACGAGATGCTCAGCGAAGTGGCGCCGTCGGAGGATTCCGTTTTGATCCGTTAGGCAGATTCGAATATGGCGACACTGATGTCAGAGAACTCCTCCGATCCGCGTCGTCTTTCCGGCATCTTCTGCCCTAATCTGACGCCCGTCGATGCGAAAGGCCGCGTCGACGAGGAACGCTTGCGAGAGTATGTCGATTGGTTGATCGATCACGGTGTCGACGGGCTGTACCCCAACGGGAGTACGGGGGAGTTCGTCCGGTTTTCCCCCGCGGAACGCCGACGGATTGTCGAGGTCGTGGTCGAGCAGACGGCGGGGCGTGTGCCTGTTCTCGCCGGTGCGGCGGAAGCCAACGTGAGCGAAACGATTGAGGCGTGCAACGCGTACGGAGCGATGGGAGTCACGGCCGTCGCGATTGTCGCGCCGTTCTACTATCGGCTCGGCAGCGACTCGGTGCACGCTTACTTTACCGAGATCGCGACTCAAGTTGATGTGGACGTGACGCTGTACAACATTCCGATGTTCGCTTCGCCGATCGACGTCGACGTGGTCAGGCGGTTAGCAGAGGAGCAACCGCGGATCGTTGGTATGAAAGACAGCACCGGTGACATGGCCAACATGCTTCGGATGATGGCTGCGGTGCGACCGATCCGCAATGACTTCGCATTCCTAACCGGATGGGACCCGTCGCTCGCGCCGATGTTGATCGCTGGTGTGGATGGCGGTACGAACGCAACGAGTGGTGTTCTGCCCGAATTGACCAAGGCTGTTTATCGTTGTGTCACGACCGGCGATCAACAGGCGGCGATGCGTTGGCAGTATGAGTTGTTGGACCTGTTCGATCGAATGCTCGCGGTGGGCGAGTTTCCAGACGGTTTCCGTTTGGGGGCCGGCGTCCGAGGTTGGGATCTCGGTGTCGGCCGTTTGCCCTATTCGGATTCACGCACCTCGGATCTCACGAGAGTGAAATCGGGACTCGAAGGGCGTGTCGATAAAGTCTTGCGCGAACTGCGTCGGTGACGCGGTCGAGGCTATAACGCGGTCGAACGCGCCACCGTGACAGGTTCGATGCAACTATTTCAGTTTTACTTCAAAGACGGTCGCGATTTCGTTCGCATCGGTCGGCTTCGGAGCGACGAAATTCAGAACATCGTTCTCGAACGTCCATTCACACTGCGAACCGTCACCGAGGTAGGCCACTTCGTCGATGACAGGTTGAACGCCTTCGCTGTTGGCGAGATGTTTGATCGCGATTTGACTGCCGTCTTTGGGTTGACCCAACAGAAAAACGTAGATGGTCTTTCCGTCGGCTGAGCGAGTGAAGCGGACGTCTTTTTCGGAGTACTTAATCGTCGCGGCTTGTCCCCCGTGACTGCCGTCGCGGATCGCCGCCTCGCCGTAACCGAACACCGAGTGGGCCCGCGTTCCATAAATCGCTTCGCCGTACTTCTTCATCCAGGCACCGAGTCCTTCGAGTCGGTCGAGTTGTTCGTCGGGGATAACGCCATCTGCACGAGGGGAGATGTTCAGCAAGACGACGCCGCGTTTGCTCCACACGTCGATCATGTTTCGGATGAGCAGATCGACCGGTTTGTATTTTTGGTTTTGCACATAACACCAACCGCTCGAGCTTAACGTGACATCGGTCATCCAAAGACGGTCGGGCATGTCTTTCATGCCACCTTGTTCGATGTCGAGGACGCGGAGTTCGTCGGGCATGTCTTGTTGTTTGCAGATCAACGCGACTTCTTGATCACGATGTTCGCCGGCGTTGAAGTGATGGGCGGCCATGCGTTGGCGATACTCTTCGGGAATGACGTCCAACCAGGAGTCGAACCAAATCATGTCCGGCGAGTACTTGTCGACGACTTCTTGGACGAGACTGAGCCAGTACTCGTTGAACTCCTCTTCGGGCATGTTGCCGTAGAGTTTGCGGAGTTTGGGATCTTCGCTCGAGGTGAACAGGTCTTTGTCGTAACGGTAGTAGCTCAGGGCACGTTCGCCTTTGGGTTGTCCGTCACGTTGGCGTTGGCCGGTGAAGGAGTGATGGAACGTCGTGATCGTTTTCATGCCGCGATCGCGGAGGGCGGCGAGCAATTCGCCCGTGATGTCGCGTTTGGGCCCTTCGGCTGCCGCGTTGTTTGGGTTCACGTTGCTGTCCCACATCGAGAAGCCGTCGTGGTGCTGGGCGACGGGACCGGCGAAACGGGCGCCCGCGGATTGAAATAGGTCCGCCCACTTCTCGGCGTCGAACTTCTCGGCCGTGAACATCGGGATGAAGTGGTGGTAGCCGAACTCTTCGATCGGGCCGTAGTTCTTTTCGTGGTATTCCATCGTGCCGGCGCCCCAGTTTGCTGGTTTGGCGATATGCATCCAACGCGGGTACCACTCGGTTCGATAGGCCGGAACGCTGTAGGGGCCCCAGTGAAAGTAGATGCCGAGTTTGGCGTCGTCGAGCCATTCGGGGGCGCTGCCGTGCTTCGAGAGCGATTCCCAATCCGGCGTGTAAACCGGAGGGTACTGTTTGGCCGTGAAACCATTGGTTTCGTCAGCGTGGGTGTGTAGGCAGATCATGCCGGAGAGAAGCAATGCGGCAACGGGTGCAGCAAATGCGGAAACACGAGTGCGATTCATCGATAGGACTCTCTACGTGGGGTAGGCGGCATCGTCGCGTTCGATTGAGCCAGTTTTCGCACAAGATGCGTTTTTGCCCACTCGCGAACGGATCTGCCGTAGGAGGTGTGTCGTGCAAAGTTGAGTTGCGAACACCGCAGGTGCTCGTGCACTTTTCAAACAACGCATCATCGACTGTTTCCGGTGAACCCGCTACCTGCGTATAGACTTGTGCGGTTTGCGTGAGGTCGGAAAACAAGAAGCTCGACAATTCGACGATGAATCGGTGTTCTGTCTCACACGGCGTTTGACGGGCCTGGCACTCGAAGAAATTGCAGCGGGAAACCGGCGGAACCTCTCAAGACGAAGGTCCCGTCGGTTTCGAGGCGTTGTTTAGCATGCGGGACGCCGGTCACGATCGCTAGGAGGCGAGGATGGATCGCTTTCTACGTCGCCGGATCACATGCCCGAACATTCCGATCGTTGCCAGTGCAACGATGCCAGATGGCTCGGGGACAGCCGTGATGGTCGTGTCGCCGGAAAAATTGAAAGACGCGGTTGGGCTGCCGACATTTGTATCGGTACCAACGTCAAAGCCACCGTACCAGAGCGTGTATTGATTGATGCCGATTCCAGAAAGACTGATGTTGTCGCTAGCGTTCCCTGACGTACCAGGGTTGTTAGCAAGATTGCCGACAATCGTTGCTTCGGCGTCGTAGGTAACGCTCGCGAACGTACCAAGATGCTCGGGAAGTAGCAGTTCGTCGGCATCGCCCAAGCTATTGACCGCGCCGGAAAAGATATCGTCACCTTGGCCCGATCCGGGATTGCCGGTGTACCGTCTCGCTTCGTAGCTGGCGATGTCGGCTGCTGTGATATCGGCAGCCGCAGCGTCGAGAATGCCGAATTCATAGAGTTCCGTTTCACCGTTGAGGGAACTCGTCGCAATATCTGCGATTCGATCCACTGTGGCGGAACCGAGAGGCTGTACGGCCCACTGAATCGATAGGAATCCGAAATCAAAATCGACCACCGTGTTGGAATCCGAAAACAGCGTCAATTGAGTACCGGATGTGTTTTGTCGAATTCCGATACGTGAGTCTCCCGATTTCTGTAACGAATACGACATGTTGACTCGAACGTCGTTGACGGAGTCACCGTTCAGATCGACGTCTTGTGACCCGGAGTCAGAGTGAGAGGTTCCGCTTGCGACAACGCTGTTGCCAACGTGGATGTCATTGTTGGACGCGATGGAAATACCGTTTCCGGTACCCGGACTAAAGACAGAAATAAAGAGTGACTCATAGTCGATTGTTCCCGTGATCGTTTCGGCGGCGGATATCGTCGGGAGAAGGCACGCGAAAAGTTGCAAGCCCACAAACATGCAGGCGTGACGGGAGAGTCGGGGGCGAACGAAAGGTAACATTCATAGCTCCAGTGGCGAGTGGTTGATCCAAAAAGAGCTGGAATGCTATCGGTGTACAGGTGTGTTTGTTTTGGGTTTCGGTTGAGAAAAGATGAAGACACGAAGTGATCACATCGTCAAAGGGATCGCGCGCCAGTGTTTTGATGTGAACTTCTAGATAACAGCAACCAACAGAGGAGCGGAGCGGCCAACTCTGCCCGGAAAAGTCGCCAATTTGGCTCACTTCGACGATCGACGCCTTTGTTCAAAAAAGGGCACTATGAACGTGTCGAATAAGTTTGGGGGGGCCCCGATGGCTCGGCTTTTTCCCCATCAACGCACCCGCACACGCGAAAAAAGAGGAGGCGTTGACTTGTCACTTGGGAGGCGAACGTGAAAAGCGTTTTCGACGTTCAAAATGAGCGAATTTCTTCGCGTGTCAAACGCCACACTTCATGGGTGTCTGTGCGCAAGCGCGCTCGGAAGAATGAACGTGACGGGGTAGCAGGCTGGTTGAATGTGACGCTAGATCGCGTCGCTGCCTCGTTCGCCGGTGCGGATGCGGACGCAGTCGTCCATCGGGAGCACGAAGATTTTGCCGTCGCCGAATTCGCCTTGATCGCTGCTGCGTCCTCCTTCGAGGATGGCATCGATCGTCG
>JBICHZ010000015.1:0-14502 GCA_043101355.1 Rhodopirellula sp. JB044 | reverse complement strand
CCAACCGGTTGGGCCTGTGGCCCTAAGATGTTCTAACCGGCGTCCTACACGGCCAAAGGGGCCATGGTTGTGCCATCCCCCGGGCAACGCCCTGGGTTATCGGTCCGGCCCCAATTTCTCGTGAGGGCCAACGGCCCGGCCGTTTGTCCGGGCGTTGGTTGTTGTGGGTTCGCAAACGATCGGCCGTTGGCTTTTGCGAAGCGTGCCTCTTTGCGAAGCGTGCCTCCGTCCGCTAGCCGGCGACGCGGAGTTGTGGTCGGGCGGCGGAGCCGAGTAGTTCTCGGAGACGTTCAAACTCTTCGGCGTCGTTGAAGTGGATCGTGATCTTGCCGCGGCTGCGAGCCGACGCTTTGATCTCGACCTTGGTGCCGAACACCATTCGCATCTCTTGCTGCATCGCTTCGATGTGCGGCGGCACGGGTTTGCGTTTTTGGCGTGACTTGTTGGTCACCTTCATTCCCGTCTCGGCGTCTTCCTCGGCACGCAAGAGTTCGCCAACGGCGCTCTCGGTCGCGCGAACGCTCCAAGTCTCCGAGACGATCTTGCCTGCCATCTGCATCTGAATTTCTTCCTCACCGATCGGCAGCAACGCGCGGGCGTGGCCGGCACTGATTTCGCCGGCGACCAACATGTCGAGGATGGATTGAGGCAGTTCGAGCAGGCGCATCAAGTTCGCGATCGTGCTCCGGTCGATGCTCAACCGGCGAGCCAGGTCATCTTGTTTGCATTTGTGTTCGTCGATGTACCGTTTGAACGACATCGCTTTTTCGATCGGATTGAGATCCTTGCGTTGCAAGTTCTCGATGATGGCGAGCTCGGCGACGAGTCGGTCATCGGCTTCGCGGACCTCGGCGCGGATGGTTTTCAGGCCGGCGTGAACGGTCGCACGCAGACGACGCTCGCCGCTGATCAGTTGATACTTGCCGTCGACGATTCGAACGAGCACCGGCTGGAGTTGCTGGTGATTCTTGATGCTCTCGGCGAGCGAAGCGATCTCGTCGGGGTTGAACTCGCGACGCGGTTGGAACGGGTTGGCTTCGATTTGGTCGATCGGAAGTTCGAGCGATTGGATGCCCGACTCGCCGCCACCGTTGTTGCTCGGTGCGGACTGGGGTTTGGCCGAGCCGCTTTTTCCTTCGGCACCGAACGAACAGCCTTCGTCGATCGGCATGCCGTCTTCGTCCATCGGAGTGCCGAGCAACGCGGCGAGTCCTTTGCCGAGCCGTCGGTCCTTGCCGCTGCCGTTCCGAGCCGCTCCGCCACGTTGTGATGAGCCGGACGAATTCCCTTGCGAGGATCCTTGAGTGGTTGCACTAGTCACGCTGCAGCACCTCCATGCACAGTTGAGTATAAGCGAACGCACCGCGACTCCGCGGGGCGTATTGAAAGACAGTTTGGCCGTGACTCGGGGCTTCGCACAGTGCGACGTCTCGGGGCACGACGTTTTCAAAAACGATATCGCCGAAGAAGTCTCGGACGTCTTCGTCGATCTCGCGAGTCAGTTCGAGCGACTCGTCATACATCGTCAACAGGATGCCGCCGAACGTCAGCCGTCCGTCGGTCGCCCCGATGACCTTCTTGATGGTTCCAATAAGTTGAGCGACACCGACCATGGCGAAGTACTCGCACTGGATCGGGATCAGCACTTCGGTGCTGGCGGTCAGTGCGGTCTCGGTCATCGCGCCGGCACTGGGCGGGCAATCGATAAGAATGTAGTCGTAGTCTTCCATGACACTGTCGAGATGGCCACGGAGTTTGGTGGTGGCGTGCTCGTCCGAGTTCGCCATGACGTCGGCGTCTTGGAAGCGGCGGCTGCCGGGCAGGAGGCTGAGGTTTTCAGTCTCGGTTTCGATAACGACCTCGGGCAGAGGTGTGTCGCCGAGTAAGGCATGGTAGGCGGCCGGTTCGCTGCCGACGGCTCCGGTGGCGTTGCACTGAGGATCGATGTCAATCAAAAGCGTGCGGTTGCCCGAGAGGGCCAGCGCGGCAGAAAGGTTGACCGACGTCGTTGTCTTGCCGACGCCTCCTTTCTGATTCACTACGCTGAAGATCCTAGCCACGTTTGTTGTTCCTGAACGTGTCCTTCCGGATCGCGGAATTGCGATCCATCTACATCGGACACGACCGGGAAACTAAGTGAAACGCGCGCTGGGAAACAAGGTCGGTTTCATAAGAAACAGGGGTTGACACGGCCGGACGTTTCTGGGGTGCTGTTTCTCGTGGAACGTTTCGGCCGGGTGAGGGCAGGCGGAGTGTTTGTGGCGACCGGTTGGTCGTTTCGGTCCGCCGGATTGTAGCTGGATTCGCCAGGATTCAGATCGCTGAGGTTCGGTGGCAATGGGGCGTCATTCTTGAGAGCGTTTGTTTGGGATCCTCGTGGTTTGGGATCCTCGTGGTTTGGGATCCTCGTGGTGGATGAGGGATTTTTTGACAAGATCCACCACGGGTGCTCGCCGGTGGAGTGGGGGATTGGATGGCGTGCGTCGATGTTGGAAACGCGTCGGCGGGGACGGTTCCCCGTGGAACCTTCGACGCTACTGGGGTTGGCGGATCCAATGACGCGTCCGTGCCGATTGGTCTGGCTGCGATGCGGACGCCTGCCGGGCCTGCGGGTCGCTGGCGAGTTGTCCGCGGACTTCGGCGGATCGAGCTTGCGGGGCGGCGGATGCCGAGCGTTGCCGGAGGTGCGAAGTTGGGTCCGCGGGCGATTGAAAGCTCAAGGACGTGGGAGGGGCTGCATCAAAGCTGGCCGACAGGGGCCCGTCCGCAGACGCGTTTGGATCGTTTGAGAAGTCCTGATCGGCGCGGCTCGCGATGGAACGTGGATCGGCCGAGTCGGTCAGGATCGATTGAGGAAGGTCGTTGGACATCTCCCAGGGTGCTCGCCGGCGTGGGGCGTTGACGTCGGATTCCATGCTGATTCGCATCGATTCGAAACGGCCGGGAAGGGCGTTCGCGGTTTGATCGAATCTGGAGTTGGCCGCGACTGAGTTGGGCGCGATGGAGTTGGGCGCTGCGGCGGTCGATGGAGGCTGTTGGCCGTGTGGGGAGCGGCCGGGTTGTTGGTGCGTGGCCAACGCATCGTAGCGACCGTCCTCGTACAACGGCGTGTGCAGCGGCACGGCGAGGTCGTCGTACGTCAGAGGAATGGTGAGGTCGCGGCGAGGGCGAGCGACGGCGCCCGACGGAATGCCCTGGGGCACGTCGGCGGAGCGGACTTGGGACGCGAGCGAACTCGGGGCACCCGGACTGCTGTGCGTTGGTACGTTCTGATACGGCGTGTTCTGGTACGGAGCGGCCGCGTAGGACTGTCCCGGGGCGACCCAGAGTTGTTCGAACGGGACGGATTCGTTGCTCGTGGTCAGCCCGTCGGAAGGGCCGGTTGCCAACACGGAATCGCCATCGGTCGATGCCTCGTCGGTCGAGGCGCGGCGGAAGGGCAGGGCGGCGACGGTGCCGCCGATAATGATCAGGGCACCGATAGTGAGATTTCGCACGGTAGGGGACTCGTCAGCTGGATGGTGGAAAAGACCAGCTTCGTCCTTGAAACGGCACATTCTTTCGCTTCATGCGTGTGCTTGTCTCTCGTTCATCGTCGCGGCCGGTAGCGAATTCTTTGAGAAAATCCCGGCGGCGGAAGAATCCGAGAATGCGCTAAAGTTCAACGGGCGCGATTTGTGCCGGGTGACGGCAGAGCAGGGCGGTGTCCGCGTCGTGGACATCGCCTCGGTTGCTCGCTCGTGGGCACGCCGCCTGACGGTCCGGCGTCACGCCGCGTGGGCTCTTTGCTGCGACGCGGGTTCGGCGGTGAGGCACGCGATCGCCTCGCCGATCTGGTCCAGCACGACGTCTCGCAGGACGACCGGCCGGGACATCCACGCCCGATTGAGAACGACTTCGATCCCGAGATAAACCTCCTGCGAGAATTTGGATCGCAACGTTTTGGTCAGCGAATCGTTCGTGCCGCGGCCCGGGTGATTGCGGCGGACTTTGAGATCAGGCGCGAGGTCGTAGAGCTCTTCGATGAAATCCAGGCACCAGTCGACTTCGTCGGGGTGCGACGGATCGTAGAGCAATCCGACGTCGCCGCGTCGCCAACTGCCTTGGCTGGTCTTGGCGTCGAACGTTCGGATCGACACGTGGACGACGTAGGACCAGTGATGTAGAAGGCTGAGGATCTGACGCTCGACCTTTTGGCGGTACGGCGTGTAGATGGCCTCGATGATGACATCGCGCGTGGCCGGCGGCAGGGTGCGGGCACGCAGCGGGAATAGCTCGCGGTGGTGCAGCGAGTGCCCGACGTCGATCAAATCAGAACGATGTTCATTGCAGACCAGGCTCGCGCCGCTGCGGTGGGCCAAACGCCGGGCGGCGAAGTAGGCCTCGCGATCGATGCCGGTTCGCGACAGCGGATCGTCACCTGCGGCGGCCACGATGGGTTGACGTTCACTCGCCGAGGGCAGACGTTCACTCACCGAGGTGGACGATTCCAGCGGCGTGCCGGCGAGGTGAGATCGCAGTCGCGAGGGAGTTCGCCAGCCTCCGGTGTCGCAGGTGATCAGCAGGCTCATGGGGCCATGACTCCGGTCGCGCCGGTTGTGGTCCATACGTGCGACCGTCCGGTCAACGTTTGCAAATCAGCCCAGAAGTCCGGGTAGGTCTTGCGGGTGCAGGCAGGGTTGAGAATCTCGATCCCGGGCAGTCGCAGCCCGAGCAGTGCGAAGCTCATCGCCATCCGGTGATCGTTGTAGGTTTCCATCACGACCGGGCTGTCAACGCTGAGTCGGGACGGATCGGGCAGCGGATGAATCGTCAGGCCATCGTCGTGCTCGTCGACCCGGGCGCCGAGTTTGCGTAGTTCGATCGCGAGATTGCCGATCCGGTCGGTCTCTTTGAATCGGTTGTGGGCGACGCCGCGGACGCGAGTGGGGCCGTCTGCGAACAGGGCAACGACGGCGAGCGTTTGCACCGTGTCGCTGATCTCTCCCATCTCGACGTCGATCCCGGAGAGCGGTTCGCCTTGGATCGTGATGCCAATTTGATCCGCGGAATACTGACAGCCCATTTGCTCGAGCACGCGGGCGAATCGCACGTCGCCTTGCGTGGCGTTCTCGGTGAGTCCTTCGACACGGACGCGGCCACCCGAGATCGCGGCGGCGGCCCAGAAGTAACTCGCCGCCGAGGCATCCGGCTCGACGTCAAATTCACAGCCCTGGTAGGACCCTTCCACGTTGACGCATCGCAGCCCCGACCAGGGTTCATCACCGTCGAATTCCCATCCGGTCACTCCGCCGAACGATTCCATCAGACGGGCGGTCATGCGGACGTATGGGATCGAAACCATCTCGCCGACGATTTCAATTCGAATCGGTTTGCTAGCAATCGGGCCGGCCATCATCAGGCCGCTGAGATATTGGCTGCTGACGCCGCCTCCGACACGCATCGGTTGTCCGGTCCATCCGTTGGAGTCGATGTCGACCGGGGGGCATTTTCCTTCGGAGGTGGCCGCGATCGATCCGTCGAGTGCCGGTGCGATCGCATCGACGAGGTCGCCGATGGGCCGTTCGTGCATGCGGTCGATTCCGGACAGGCGGTATTTGCCACCAAATGCCGACAGGGCTGCGGTTAGGAATCGGACCGTCGTTCCGCTGTTGGCGATGAACATTTCGACCGGGGTTTCGGAGCTGATCTTTCTCGCGTCATCGCTGACGACTCCCCCAACGCCCTCGACCACGAGAGTTCGGCCGCCGTCGACGGGCTTGATCGAGACCCCGATTTTCGCCAGGGATTCGATCATCACCTCGGTGTCTTCACTGACCAAGGTTCCCGACAGGCGGCTGGTGCCGCTGGCGAAGGCGGCGCAGATCAGGGCTCGGTTGGTCAGGCTCTTGCTGCCCGGCGGTCGGATTTTGCCTTCCACCGGTCCACCAGGAACGACGCTCACTCTCGTGACGGGAGAGGGATCGGAATCGGTCAGGGTGGAGGCGGATTGGGGCATCAAATTATCCCGCGAAGAACGGGTCGTTGGATTCGCTAAGTGATTTCTGGCCCGGGATCCATAGTGAACCGATCACCATCAGCGACAGCGTCGTGGTGTGAATCAGCCAGGCGGCGTTCTGCATCATAACCGTATGAGCCGTCACGAGTGTCATTACGACCAAAACGGCGAGGAAGCGACGTTCGGCTTTGCGGGCCGCGGTACCCGTAGTCAGCTTTGCTAGCAACAATGCGACGAGCGCGACCATCGGGAGGCCGAGTGCACTGAACGCCGAGGCGATGAATACGATTTGAGCCATCACTTTACTTCCTTGTAATGAGCAGAAAAGAACTGGGCAGAAAAGACTCGAGCGTTCGTGCTCGAGGGTCGGGCGAGCGGTCCGTGCTAGCCGCGACGATTTCTTTCTCTCGTATTTCGCACTCCGCCGGGAAGGTCGAACTTGAGTGAATTTTGAAAAAATATGCCAGAAAATTCGATGCGATCGGATTAACCCGCAAATTCTTCCCATTTTGACTGGGCTGAGCCCGGGGGAATCGCCGAAGACGAAGATGGTCCGAATACAGCCGCATCTTCCTTCCGAAAAATCCCGTTTTGGGGCGTCCCATGACTAAATCCGCCGATCGCCATGCAGCGAAACCTGCACGTAACGCTCGAGCCGCATCGTTGAGCCCTCGCCGCCGAAAGATTGCGACCCTCCTGACGGTCGCGGTTCTCGCCGGTCCGGTTTTGGTCAGCAGCGGCGGTTGCCGGTTGTGTGCGGATTGTGATTTGGAATCGTATCCGTCCTACGGCGGCGCGTGGCAGCGGACGCTGCGTGATGCCGGACGGGTCGGCAGTATCTTTGACCCCGGCGGCAGCCGAGCGTCCGATTTGTCGGCTCGGATCGATTCGGATGCGGCGGACGAACGCTACCGCGATCGAATCGGCGGTGATGGAAAATCCGACTCGGAGGAATCTGCAGAGACTCCGGACGATTCGGCTGAACCGATGGACGACGAAGACCGTGACCTGCAACTCGATGATAACGATCTGCGGGAAATGCAAGATCGCTATCGAGACCTCGAACTGCAAGACATCGACTACGAAGACGCCGGCGGACAACCACAGGTTTGGTAGGCCTCGGCTGCGTCGCGTGAAACCATTGTCGGTTGCGGATCGCGTTGCGGCGGATTGAAGGTGACGCGACTAGATACGAAGAATTCATGAAACAACGAGCGGTCGCTATACCGCTTCGTTGCCGGCAATTTACAATGCGGGGCGTTTCGCGTGACTGACGCATGATCGCCCGGAAGGCTGGGCTGGAGGCTCGTTTGGGCTTTGGGCTCTCGCCGGATGGCGTGGTCTCACCGTGCCGGGTTCATTCTGCGAAGCATCAGAAATCCGGCCCGCCCCTTCGAGAAACCGGTTGCGGGTGTTATGAAAGTGGCCACATCACAATTTCCTTGTTCGCCCGGTCACGCATCCCCCAAGGCAGCCTTCCATTGTTCAAGGTCGATCCGCGCAAACTCGTCGGACCCGCGATGGCGTTGGTCCTGTTCGGTTTTGCAGTCAAGTTGTTAATCACCGAAGCGGGCAAGGTGACTCGTGAAGAGTTCGTTGGTGGGATTACCAGCATCGAGCCCGCTTACCTCGTGATCGCTTCGATCCTGATCGCGCTGAACTACGGTCTGTTGACCTGTTACGACTTGCTCGCGCTGCGCTATGTTTGCCGAGTGTTGCCGCTGCGGCGGGTCGTGTTGGTTTCGTTCCTCGGTTACTCGCTCGGCAACAATCTCGGAACGTTGATCGCCGCGGCGCCGATCCGGTATCGGTTTTATCACCGTTGGGGTTTGACCCACACGCAGATCGTTGCGTTGATGTCGGTCTTGGCGTTGACGTTGTGGTCGGGGGTTTGTGTGCTCGGCGGGGTCGCGTTGACGCTCGCGCCGATCGAACTGCCGGCGAAGTACGCGTTGCCGTTTGGGACCCGGACGCTGGGGATCATTCTGTTGTCGGTCACCGCGTTCTACGGATTGGTTTGTTTGTTCTGGCACAAACCATGGCCGATCGGAAAGCTGCATTTGCGACCGCCATCGGTTGGGCTCGCGTCGGTACAGGCGTCGGTCGCGGCGGTTGATTTGTTGATCTCGGCGACGGCACTTTATCTGGTGATGCCGGGCGGGGCGGATGTCCCGTTCTCGATGGTCTTGGCGGCGTATTTAGTGGCGATCGTTGTTTCGTTGATCTCCCAAGTGCCCGGCGGACTCGGTGTGTTGGAGTTGATCCTTTGGACTTTGCTGAAAGATACAGTAGGGCAACCGGTGCTCGCATCCGTTTTGATTTTTCGCATCCTCTACTATATCCTGCCGCTGTTTGTTGGCATGATCGTATTGGTCGCTCATGAGATTTACAGCGGCGCCGTCGAGGCTCAAACGGACGCCCGGATTGAACAAAACCGGCCGCCCGAATCGCTTCGCAACGACAACCCCGATCCTCCATTCATCGACGCATCATGACCGACCAGTCGAGCAACGAAGACGAGCCTAAGTACAACGAACTCGATGCCGAAGCGGCTCGTGTGATTCTGCACAAAGGGACGGAAGCTCCCGGCCCGGGGGGCTACACCAACACGAAAGACGCGGGTGTCTACATCTGCCGTCGCTGCAACGCGCCGCTGTATCGGAGCGAACACAAATTCATTAGCCACTGCGGTTGGCCGAGCTTTGATGATGAGATCGAAGGTGCGATCTTGCGAGAAGTCGACGCCGACGGCCGACGCATCGAAATCATGTGCAACAACTGCGGCGGCCATCTCGGTCACGTCTTCGAAGGCGAACGCCTGACGGACAAGAACATCCGTCACTGCGTCAACAGCATCTCGATGAAGTTGGTCCCCGCCGACGAACCGCTGCCCGAAGTAATTCAGTAGTTGCCGAGCAAGCCGACACGTTGGGAAAGGCCACACGTTCTGCGTCGGCTGCCGGTATGCGGCCTCGATCGATCACAAACGCAATCACCAACGCAAAACGCTAAAGGCTTAGCTCAAAGCCGCCGGTTGTGACGATGAACGTCGCTAGCATGCAGAGCCAGACGAGATCGAGGAAGTGCCAGTAGTGTGCGGCAAAGTCGACGGGCCAGTATCGTTCGTGGTCGTATTTCCCGAGTGCGGCGCGAATGCCAACGATGCACAGCGACACCACTCCGCCGGCGACGTGCAACGCGTGAAGAAACGCGAGCACGACGACCATCCCCGCGACGCCTTTGCCGGTTCCGCCTTGCATGGCCGGACCGCGAAGGAGTTCGAGCATCGATTCGTACTGGATCATCATGAACGCCACCGCAACGATCGCACTGACTAGCAACAGTGCTGCTGTGGTGAATCGTCGGCTGCGCCGGACCGCTCGCGTCGAGAAGTGAACCAACCCGCTGATGCCGATCAGCAAACCAGTGCTCAACAGAAAACTCGCTGGCAGCGCGACTGCCGTTTGCGGGTCACCTTGACGCGACGCCGCGTAGATCCCGTAGAGCAATAGGCTGCTGAGGAAAAACACCAACAGCGTGCCTAAGAACAACCATCCGCCTTGGCGGTATCGCAAATCGGTCGGAAGACGAGTGGCAGAGTTCGGCACTGACGAGATCGGTGTTGAAAGGGGGATTTCGTTCGAGAGCGGATCAGAGAATCGCTAACGGATCGCGTTTGGCTTCGAGTGTTCCGCGTGTCACACCGACTCGGTTGTCTGCGGATAAGCGACGCCAAACCTCCGGCCCAGTCACCTGACCGCATAGTAGTTGGCGATACAACCGCAGAATTTCTTCGGTGCGGGCGGCGTCTTCTTCCAGCAGTTCGACGCGGAACCAGCCCACGCCGCGCTGGATCAGCGATCCGACCACGTCCGCGGCACTCTGCGGCGTCGCGTTGTAGAGTGTGTTGCGGCATGCGATGTCGGCTTGCAAAACATGCAGTTTGCCAACCCGGTCACGCAATTGGACAACGTGGCGGTCGCATGGGCGGCCGCAGTTTGTTTTGTTCGTGCCGGGCGACAAAACGCTGCAGAAGACACAGTGCTCCATGTGGAACATCGGCATGTGTTGGTGCATGACGATTTCCAACCAGTGCCCCGGCGTGGCGGCGATCAGCCCATCGAGTTGGTCTGCGTTCAAATCATACGACGCCGTCACGCGTCGCACCCCGCGTCCGATCAACCACTCCGCTGATCGGTGATTGGCGGTGTTGAGCGAAAAGTCCGCGACGACGGGAATGTCCGCCGAGATGGCGGCATCCATCGCGGCAAGGTTCCGTGCCAACACCGCGTCGGGGGCGTATCGGATCAGTTGCCGGATAAGACCCGCCTCGCCAGGCTTCTGCATGCGGATCGATGCCAACATCACGTGCGTGCCGGCGTCTCGAGCGATTTGAACCGCATCGCGATGGGTACGCACGTCGTGAAAGTCGGCGATGACCGAGTCAGCACCGGCATCGACCGCGGCTTGCAGTTGTTCGATGGTTCGGCACAAGACCGAAAGCTTGGCTTGTTTGTCGTTGCGGGTTGCAATTTCAGCGTCCGCTGCGATTTCAGTCTCCGGTGCAGATACTGGCAACAACGCGTCCGCGTCACGTAGCCCACGCACCATCGCGAGCCCGGCTTCCTTGTCGACGGTGCGGCGAGGAGGTTGTTGTAGCTTTGTGGTGAGTTGCTCCACGAGTTCCCGCCGGACGGCATTGAGCATCCCGAGCGGTACCAAGGGGCCACCAATAATTTCTGAGTGAATGGTGGCGAGATGAAACGGCGTGCCTCCGAGTCGTCCGAGTTTGTCTTCGAGGACTTCTTGGTCGATCGCGTGCTTGCGTGCTACCTCGAGCGGTTGGTCGCCGGAAAAGGTGACAGTAATCGGTTGATGGCCATCGAGTGTCGGCTCAGCGGTCGCCTGTGTCGTGCTCTTCGTTGTCGCGGTGACACGCAGCGGTTCACCGGCTTCCGCGAACACATCGACGTGGATCGGACGTGTGCGCCGTGGTTTACCTCCGAAGGTGGACGCGAGTTTTTTGTTGAGTTTCGGGTCGTCGTTTTTGAAAACCGCGGCGCCTTCATCGATTCGCGAAAAATCGATCGCACCGCGAGCAAACCCGATCCAAACGCTTTCTCCCGTCGAAACCGTTTTGAGCTTTTCGCCGCGTGGTGACTGTCGTTTGCCCCGCTGTTTTGCAGGACGAAGTGAATATACGCGGCCGCCTTGATGGTTGTCGGCGAATCCGCTGCCGGCATACGCATCGTTTTCTCGTTGGACTTCGGGTGGCTCCGATGCGATCGCCAATCCGTCGCCGAGCGAAACGTCAGCGGCGACTTTGACGCGAATTTCATCGCCCCGTACCTCGTCAACTTCGCCGAGCTCGATGCCTTGTTTGGCGGCGCGTATTCCCGGTACCAAACGTTTGTGATCGTTCCCTTCGAGCCATCCCGGTGCGAACCCACGCGAGAACG
The DNA here is from genome assembly GCA_043101355.1 of Rhodopirellula sp. JB044. Classification (GTDB taxonomy): domain Bacteria; phylum Planctomycetota; class Planctomycetia; order Pirellulales; family Pirellulaceae; genus Rhodopirellula. Next base: position 3,045 of record JBICHZ010000015.1, on the reverse strand, counting down.
ACAGTTCCATCTCTTGCCGGTCTCGTTTGCTGACGTGCACCGTGCCGTGAGATACGGCTTGATCGATCGCTCGTCGGTAGTGACCGGTGATGTTGGCCACGTATTCGGGAGTTTTCAGTCGGCCTTCAATTTTGAGGCTGTCGACGCCCGCGGCGATCATGTCGGGGATCGCCGCGTATCCGGCGAGGTCTTGCGGTGACAACAGGTAGCGAACGTCACCGAGGTGTTGGTCTTCGCCGTCGCAAACCAATTCATACGGCAGACGGCATGCTTGAGCGCACTGGCCGCGATTGGCACTGCGGCCCCCGAGCGATTCGCTGGTCAGACATTGCCCCGAATAGGCAACGCATAACGCGCCGTGAATGAATGCTTCGAGTGGCATCGATGTCGCGGATCGGATCTTGGTGATTTCCTTGATCGACAACTCGCGTGCGAGAACAACGCGAGATAAACCGAGGTCCGCGGCGACGTGAATCGTCTCCGCGGAAGTCAGGCTCATCTGCGTCGACGCGTGGATCTCCAGTTCGCTGCATATCGCGCGGACGGTTCGTGCGACGCCGAAGTCTTGTACCAATACGGCATCGACTCCGGCGGTCGCGATCGCCTCGACGACTTTGACGAGCGAAGGCATTTCGTCGGGAAACACGAGCGTGTTGAGCGTCACATAGCCCCGGACCCCGCGCAAACGCAGCATTTGCATGAGTTCGGCAAGGTCGCCGAGACCGAAGTTCGCGGCTCGTGATCGGGCGTTGAAGCCGCGGTCGACGCCAAAGTAGATCGCGTCGGCTCCGTTCTCTACCGCTGCTTCGGCGCAGTCCCAATTTCCTGCGGGAGACAGCAGTTCAGGGACGCGGGATGGATCGGGCGATATCGAGCCCGGTGCGGTTGGAGAGGTTTGATTCATCCGCACAGAATACCAGTCGATCGGTCTTCGCAATACTGCTTTTTGGTGATCGGTGTTCCATGATCGGGAGGCCGAAATGTCCTTTCCCTCCATGACCGTGCGGCGTTTGATGGTGTTTCACGCGGGCGAGTTTCACGCCGGTGGCGGGGCGAGTTTCACGCCGGTGGTGGACGTTGGTACTGAGTTGGCGAAGACGACTAGCTCCCGCAGAACGCCTGCTCGCGACGTTACTTCGCGAGCCGGTGCTCCCGCTCGCAATGAAACGCTCGCAATGAAACGCTAGAGAATTTCTGTGACATCGCGGTTTCAAAATCTGTCTATCCCCACCGCGAGACGTTTTGTTAACACGCGAGACTGTTCTAAATCCGTTGCTTGTGTACATGGGTTTAGGGCGTCGGCCGGGGCCTACCCGGTAGGCTTACTTGATTCGAGGGATTGTATGTTCATTCGACATTATTTGTTGCTTAACGTTGTCTCGGTGGCCTTTGCCGGGTTCGTCGTCGCTATGTTGCCTGGCCAGGCAATTGCTCAGACATTGCCATCGCCTGCTCCGTCATGGCAGTCCGGCCAATCGACATGGAATGGTTCTGGCTATGAATCGGTGCCCACTCCGCCTCCGATCAATGAGTTGCCCGAAGAATGGAACGAGAACTTTGGGTTGTCCGAATCGGTGCTGCAGCGACCAGTGGTGGATGTGCCACTGACTGATCCGGCCGGCACGGCGGCGGCGACCGCTGCGATCGAGCCGATTCCCGATTCGGGGATGCCGATCGGTGCCGCGATCTCGGACGGGCAAACGCTTGATGAGCCGCCGCTGCAACAGGAGGTCGTCCGCTGGTATCAGGTTCCGTGGCGATGGATGACCAAGGGATGGGAGAATCATGCCGAGTTCGGGCTGGACGGCAGCACCGGTAACGCAGAGACGTTGGCGATCCAGACCGGATTGGAGATGAAGCGCAAGACGGACGCGTACACGTTAGCCCTCGACTTCGACTATCGGCAGGCAAGTGCGCAGAGTCAGACGACTGAGGACAACGCCCGCTTCAACCTCGACTACGACCGACTATTGGGTGATTCCAATTGGACGATGTTTACCAAATTCGGGATGGAATACGACGAGTTCAAAGCGTTCGACCTTCGTTTGAACATCAACGGAGGTCTGGGTTACTACTGGATCCGCAACGACAAAACGAACCTCGTAACCCGGGTCGGTGCAGGTGCATCGAAAGAGATCGGCTCGCCGGATGATAGCTGGACGCCGGAAGCCGTGTTCGGGCTCGAAGCGGACCACAAATTGTCAGATCGGCAGAAACTCAAGGCGAAGATCGACTACTTCCCAACGTTCGAAGACTTCAGTGATTTTCGCTTGGTCACCGACGTCGCATGGGAATCGTTGATCGACAATTCCGAAAACCTGTCGCTGCGTCTATCCGTAACCGACCGCTACGACAGCACCCCGCAAGGCGCCCTGAAAAACGACTTCTACTACTCAGCGTTGTTGCTATACAAATTCTAGGCAGCCGCCACATCCAGGCACTCCCGCAGAGACTCACGCGTTTTGAAGAATGCATCCGACCTCCCTCGGCGATCATGCTCTCCCCGGGAGGAGAGAGAAGAGAAATCCTTTCCTAAATGGTGCCACCCACCAACAGCTCGCCATTCGGGGATGCCGATCGGTACCGCGATCTCGAACGGAAGCCTTCCCTAAATGTTGCCACCCACCAACGTTTTGCCATCGAAATCTCCTCCGATATGGTGCCACCCACCACCTAGACAACTATTGAAACGGCCACCCGCCAACAAAACGGCCCATTTCGTGGTGCGCACGCAACGGGTTGCGTCCTAGGCGTCGCTCGCCGTCTTGGCCTAATCAGTTTGCCCGCTGCTTCGCGTTATTTGGCGTACGCGATGTTCCACAATGCTATTTCGCCGCTTCTGACCGCTTTTTGAGTGCCGAGTGAGGCTGGGTGGGAGAGCTGATGCAGGAAGAGGTTGCGTGGGTTATCCGCACGCGCAGCATCGCTCGTGACGAGGGCGTCATTCAGCACGCAGTTGGGGGGGGGGGCAAACGCTATTGAAAGCAAACGGCAGCACTGGCTTGCCCGCGGTAATGGTGTCGGCCGGTTGTTTGAGCATGCTCT
>JBICHZ010000014.1:0-11095 GCA_043101355.1 Rhodopirellula sp. JB044 | reverse complement strand
AGGCTTACGGTGTTTCAGACGACCAAGCCTGGAACTGGCGGTATGGTGTCTTCAATGGTCGTAACGTTCAGGACGAAGGCAACTACGTAGGCGATCATCTGCAACTTGAGTTCGCAGGTCGTTTGGCAAACACAATCTGGTACGACCAAACGAGTGGCGGTCGCGGTTACGCTCACTGGGCAATCGCAGGGTCGCACTCAGACGTCAATACTAACTCAAACGACAAAGACGGCGCAGTGGCCGAAAGCCGTTTCCGCACTCGTCCAGAAGGACGTACCGCAGGCGAGCGTTGGTTCAACACTGGAATCATTCCGGGTGCTGACTACTACAACCTGCTTGGTCTCGAAACGGTCGTCAACCTTGGCGCATTGCAACTCGTTGGAGAGTATCAAAGCAACTGGGTCGAGCGTAACGGATTCGAAAACGTTCACCTGAACGGTGGCTACCTCTACGCCAGTTACTTCTTGACCGGCGAACATATTCCATGGGATCGTGAGAGCGGAACCTTGGGACGTGTCAAACCGTTTGAAAACTTCTGGTTGGTTGACACCGCTGGTGGCGGACGTGCCGCAGGTTGGGGGGCATGGCAAATTGCAGCACGCTACTCGCAAGCCAATTTCAACGACGAAGACATCTTCGGCGGTGACGGCGAATCGTTCACCTTCGGATTGAACTGGCACTGGAATTCCAACGCACGGATGCAGTTCAACTATATTCATGGTCGTATTACGGATCGCAACGAGAATAGCGGCGACAATACAACGACTACTCTCGGGGCGCTTGATTTGCGTAGTGGTGACTACAACATCTACGGTGCTCGCTTCATGGTCGACTTCTAAGTCGAACGTTATGCAAGTCGAGCCTCAGTCTCGACAAGGAAATGCTGCGATCAGGTGGACCGCCTGATCATTGAGAGACTGAAATGCCACGCCCAATTCGCGCGTGGCAGACACCCGAACAAAAACATCAAAAAAGGATTTTCCGATGAACCGAATCATCCCCTTAGGGTTGTTGGCTGCCGCCGCCGTGATGTCACTGGCGAGTACCGCCAGTGCCGTCGGCCCGTGCTGCTGCTTCTGCCAAGAAGGTCGTTGCCAAGTTACGGTCGAAAAAGAAGAAGTCGAAACGAAGAAGTGGGTTTGCAAACAAGAAGCGATCTGCATCCCGCCACTGCGTTTTCCATGGGAATGTGGCCCGCTGAAGAAGTGTGGCAAAGTCCGATGCGTCAAGAAGCTTGACACGATCAAGTGCAAGAAGACCGAATGCGTCTACGACTGGACCGCGATTCACTGCTGCCCCGATTGCTGCAGCAAGATCCGTGGTTGCTGCGGAAACGGATGCGATAGCGGTTGCTGCGACAGCGGATGCTGCGACTCGGTCGGCTACCCATGCGAAATGACCATGGAGCCTTGCTGTGCCGAAGCCAAAGTGCCTGCCAAGGTCGAAATGAAGGACGAAGCGTTCGAAGAGGAAGCTGCTGCTTTCGCTGCTCGCTACCCCGACGTTTCGGTCGCCGTCTTCGACGCGATCCGCGAAGCGAAACCTGAAGCAGACGGATGGATTTCGCTGAGCAACCACTCCACCGAAACTCTCTCGGCGGAAGCTGACCTGATCGAAGTCGCACGCTAAGACGAACGAAGCCGTCTTCAGCGCAACGACATGACACAAACCGCTCGGTTTCCAACGGAGACCGGGCGGTTTGTTCTTTTACCTACGATCGATGGCGAGTCCCCAACGTCGCAACAGTCCGATTCATGCCCCCGGCGTCCGTCCCGTGATTCGTTTGAATGCCCGATAAAACGTCGACAGGTCATCGTAGCCGCATTGGAACGCGATCGAAGTTACCTTCCGATCGGGTTCACGCAACAATTCTTCGGCTCGCTGGATCCGGAGCGAATTGACATACTCGAGCCATGTCATTCCGGTGCGTGACTTGAACCGCGAGGTAAACGTCCGTCGCGACATGCCGGACGCCTTTGCGCCATCATCGAGGGTTAGCGACTCGTAGAAATTGCGGTTGAGCCATTCGATGTACGCCTCCAACATCGGATCAGGTAACTCTTCCTCCGCCAGCGTTCCGTTCGCTGACTTCTGAGTTTGTTTTTTCGACGTCTTCGATCGGCGAGTTGCGTTCTCATGCGGAGTCAACTTCATCGCGAGTTCGGCGAGCAGTTCCATCGCGATCCCGACCGACGACAACTCACTCGCGGCATCTTCCTGGTCCACCAAATACAACAGCCTGCGAAACTGCTGTTCGATTCGCAGCGTTCCCATTCTCGCCGCTGAGTAAACGCCACTGCCGAACAGTGGCATGACCGGCGAGACGCATCGCAGTTGTTTGTCATTGACGCCCAACCCGCAGAGCGAAACCGGAGCATCGGGCGAGTCAACGATGCGATGTTTCGTTTGAGGCGCAACCATGACGAGATCGCCCATTTCGCAATTCAGCGTACGCGCGCCGAATTGGATCTCAGCATGACCCTCGCGGATCCACAACAGTTTTAGAAACGGATGACGGGTGACCGACATCGCGAATGAATCATCGTGCCGACTTTCGAACACCCACAACCCGTTTGCACGCATGTTCGGCGGAACAGGGGACGAACGGGTTTCGTCGTTCTGACGGATGGATGATCTACGTGGCATCGAGTTTTCTATCTACACGGCTACGGGGCAGGCGGATGCGTCGTCCAGTCATTGTGATCCCATTTGCCCAAAACGCCAATGACTCACGCTCAAATCGCCAAGCTTCGCAATCGGCCGCCGCGTATCCTTGGCGGCATGAAAAACAACATTCCCCCTATCCGACCTCAACGCAAGATCACCGGCATGTCGGCGATCCTGCTTCCCATGCTGTCCACGACCGAAGTCGACTGGTCCGGATTCCGCGATCATGTCGCCCGGACCTCCGACGCAGGCCTGGTTCCCGCCGTGAACATGGACACCGGCTACGGCAATTTGATCGATGACAAACTGCGTCTCGCCGTCTTGGCGGAAACGCAGAAGGTCACCGACGGGCGTCCGTTTATCGCGGGTGCTTTTGTCGGCGATCAACCTGGCGACCGCTACAACAGGGACGCCTACCAGAGCCGGATGGACGAGATCCTGGATCACGGTGGCAAACCGGTGATCTTTCAGAGCTACGGGCTAACGCAGCAATCGGCCGACGGCGTGTTGGAATCCTACTCGCAGATCGGCTCACATTCCGGCGGATTCTACGCTTTCGAATTGGGAAAGATGTTTGCCCCCTTTGGTGCGATCTACGACCTGGACCTTTACGAGAAGATGATCCAAATCCCGGAATGCCTCGGTGCCAAACATTCCTCTCTCGACCGACAACAAGAATGGCAACGCCTTGCGATTCGCGATCGGGTCCGACCGGAGTTCATGGTGTTGACCGGAAATGACTTGGCGATCGACATGGTCATGTACGGTAGCGATTACCTGTTGGGGCTGAGCACGTTCGCTCCCAATGAATTCGCGAAACGGGACGCGATGTGGGAAAGCGGCGATCCCGGCTTTTACCAACTCAATGATTTGCTGCAGTACCTCGGGTTCCTGACCTTCCGATCGCCGGTCCCGGCGTACAAACACAACGCGGCGCAGTTTCTCAAAGCCCGCGGTTGGATCCAAGAATCGCTTACCTTCCCGGGCAGCCCCACGCGGCCCGATTCCGACGTTGCCATCCTTACCGAAATTCTCGAAAGGCTCGAATCATGAATCGTGAACCCATGAAGATCGCCATGCACGGTGTCACCGGGCGCATGGGAACCAACCAACACTTCATCCGTTCGATCTTGGCGATTATGCAGCAAGGCGGAGTGACGTTATCAAACGGCGACGTCCAGCCGATCGAACCGATTCTGGTGGGACGCAGCGAAGACAAATTGCGGCACCTCGCCGAGAACGTCGCTCAGGAAAAAATCGGACGCCACATCGAGTGGACGACTGACCTGGAAGCGGTACTCGCGGATGACAACGTGGACATCTTCTTCGACGCCGCGAGCACCCAACTGCGTCCGGAAGTCCTCAAGAAAGCGATGCATCGCGGCAAGGCGGTCTACTGCGAAAAACCCATCGCCACGGAACTCGACGCCGCTCGCGAACTCGCCGATATCGCGGCGCAAACCGAAGTCAAAAACGGGGCCGTGCAAGACAAACTCTGGCTGCCCGGGATTCGCAAGTTACGAATGCTTCGTGACCAAGGCTTCTTCGGCGATTTGCTGAGCGTTCGTGCCGAGTTCGGTTATTGGGTGTTCACCGGGCACACCGCCGATCAACCGGCACAGCGTCCCTCGTGGAACTACCGCAGCGAAGACGGCGGCGGGATGATGATCGATATGTTCTGCCACTGGGAATACTTAATCAAAGATTTGTTTGGCCCCGTGGATCGCGTTTTGGCGCACGCGTTGACCGAAATCCCCGAACGAATTGATGAAACCGGTCGTCCGTTTCCATGCACCGCGGACGATGCGGCCTACGCGATCTTTGTCCTCGAGAACGGACTCACGTGTCAATTCAACAGTTCCTGGACCACTCGAGTGCGGCGAGACGACTTGTTGACGATTCAGGTCGACGGCACAAAGGGATCGGCGGTCGCGGGACTGCGTGAATGTTGGATCCAAAATGAAGCGTCCACCCCGAAGCCAACTTGGAACCCTGACGTACCGCAGCCGATCAACTTCTACGACAACTGGCAACAGATCCCGAACAACACCGAATACGACAACGCCTTCAAAATCCAGTGGGAATTATTCATCCGGCACTGTGCCGATGACGGCGACTTCCCGTGGTCGCTCGCGTCAGCGGCAGCGGGTGTGCAGCTCGCCGAAGCGGGCGTGCAATCGGTAGACCAGAAAACATGGGTGTCCCTTAGCAACACCTCCCTTCGCAACACCGGCGAGAAGGCATAGCCCGATGCAGAGCGATGCGATGGAGTCACCGGCACGCGACCGCCTCGCCGTGCACACGATCACAACCAAGCCATGGGGTTTGGCGGAAGCGGCCGACCGGTACGCTGCCTCAGGCGTGTCCGGGATGAGCGTTTGGGTGGAGGCGATCGAGGGCATGAAGAACGCGGACGTCCACAGCACGCTGCAGAACGCCGGGATCCAGGTTCCCGCGCTCGTGCGGGGCGGTTTCTTCTGCGATTCCTCTGCCGACGAACGCGAGCGTCGGATCGACCATAACCGCCGACTGATCGAAACCGCCGCAGAGATCTCCGCCGAGATGTTGGTCCTCGTTGTCGGGGCGACCCCAGGTGAACCGCTCGAACGCCAACGCGGGTGGGTCCGCGACGGGATCGAAGCGTTAATTGAGGATGCGAACTCACACAACGTTCGCCTCGCGATCGAACCTCTGCACCCGATGTATGCGGCCGACAAGAGTTGTATCAACCGAATGGCGGATGCCCGCGTGCTCTGCGAAGCCGTCCGCAACCCGATGCTCGGAATCGCGGTCGATGTCTATCACACGTGGTGGGATCCCGACCTCGACGACGAGATCCGGCGTGCCGGACTACTGGACGCGCTCTTCGCATTCCACATCTGCGACTGGCGTGTGCCGACACGAGACCTTCTGACCGATCGAGGTTTGATGGGTGACGGATGCATCGATATTCGAGGCATCCGGCAGATGGTCGAAGCGGCGGGGTTCAGCGGTTGGAACGAGGTTGAAATCTTCTCCGAGGAACACTGGGCTCGCGACCAACAGCAGTTCCTCAACGACATCATCACGCGCTACGCGGACTGCTGAGACAAACAGGCAGCAACAGCCTACAGATTGCGATCCGTCGCGAGGCAGAACAGGTGATCCTGTCCGCGGACATACAGGCAGTCTTTGCCGGGAATGGGTGACCCGATAATCGGTTGATCGAATTCGTACTCCGATAACAACTCGAACTTGGAATCACTCACATCGACGACGAACATCGCGCCGTCCTCTCGGATCGCGTAGAGTCTTCCGCCGGCGAATAGCGGCGACGCGTAGTATGCGGAACGGTTCTTGAACAACCGATCCGACCAAACGGTTTCGCCGGTCGCGGGATCGATGCAGTCCACCTCGCCTTTGTCACGGACGATATAAACGAGTCCCTTCGCAACCGCCGGTGTGGGGACGAACGCGCTGACGTCATCACGAAACCAAACGTGGTTCGTGTCGGTAACGTCGCCTTCTCCGTTCAAACGCACGCCATGGAGTTGCGGCGTCCCACGGTCGTTCCGGCCAAAGCACACCACCGCCATGTCACCCACGATCACCGGGGTCGCGATCGCCGGCCAAAGTGCGTTCGCGTCCGGATTGAAGCCTCCACACGACCAACGTTCTTCGCCCGTGGCGGCATCGTGAATCGTGAGGTGCTCCGCCCCCCAAACCAATACCGACTCACGCTGTTCGTACTCGATCACCAAAGGCGTGGTGTAGCATTGGTCGCATTCTTTGGGAACGTCATAGTTTCGAGGCACCTTCCACACCAAATCACCACTGACTTTATCAAACGCTGCCAGCCACGATTCACCGGCGTGCATGCGTGCCATGACGACGTAGTCTTCCGTCAACACCGGTGAAGTCCCGTGGTCCCAATAACGTTCGTCCTTGCCAAAGCGTTCCACAAGATTTGTCGTCCAACGTTGGGTGCCGTCGAGTTCGAGAGCGGCAAACGTTCCGCTCTTGAAATAGACGTAGATCGCGTTGCCGTCGCTGACCGGCGAGGCGTTGCATCCCGAACCGTTGCGATGCTTGCCAGAGACCTCGGTGTCGAACGCGGTCAGCCACCGACGCTGGCCGGATGCGTCCAACGACATCACCGCATCCTTTCCATTTTCAGGTGCGGTGAGATACAGGTTGCCGTCCACAAGGATCGGCGTCGAACAACCTTTCCCCGGCAGAGGAGCTTTCCACACGATCGACTCGTCGCTTAACTCAGCCGGGAAACTCCCCGACGGCTGGCTGCCATGATCGCGAGGCCCACGCCAACTCATCCAGTCCGCGGCATCGCCCGCGACGCTCCCCAAACACAGGCCAACTGTCACAACGATCATTCGCATCAGGTTGGTGTTCATGTGTATCCTGTTTAAAAATAGACAAAGACGCCCCGCGAGCTCGACGGTTCGCCAACTCATATCGAGCGTTCAGCCGTCAAGTTTAACCAATCCGAGAGCGACTCGTTCGGAACCCTCGTCATCCGAACCGCCACCGATTCAATGAGTCTCCTGTTGAACAGACTGTGTTGGCGGAGCAGCACGCGGAACAGAAACGCACGGCGGAGCGATCAGCCACCGAAAGACATCTTTCCTGCGTTCGCATCAACGGTGGCGCACAATTTCTCGATCGAACTCTCGGTTCCGACAGAAATCTGTTTGAGATGGGCTGCGAATTGAGCAAAACGACACCGTGTCGCGGAACCTGTTCTGTAGAACGGAGTTTCACCGGAGTGCATCACTTCTTATCCACCGCCACTGGAGCCAACGATGAAAATCCCCGCCGGTATTGCTGCGTTTCTGTTCGCCGTTTTGTTCGCCTGCCAAACCCAAGCTCAACCACCAAACCGCCCCGGCGGTGATCGCGAGCGAGGGAACGGCCAAGCAAGAGGAGGCGAACAACGTCGCCAACGGGGCGGCATGGGCGACCGTGATCCTGCGGAGATGGTCGGACGATTGATTGAGCAGTTCGACAAAGACGGTGACGAAAAACTCGATTCGACCGAACTGACCGCGTTGTTGACGATGATGCGGGAACGCCGCGGCGGCCGAGGAGAACAAGGCATGGAAGGACAAGGAGCGAGACGCGGCGGCCGAGGAATGGGACGCGAAGGGGCAATGGGTCGTGAAGGGGGCCGCGGCGCCATGGCCCGCGACGGTGAATCAAGAGGACCACGCAATCGTGAGATGATGCAGAAAAAACGTCGCAATTCCGGTAACGAAGACGCCACGCCGGGCGGTGACGTTCCCACACGCCCCGCGGCAGAATAACCCGGCCGCGGATCGGTTGACGCGAACTCGCCAAGAGTTTCGGCAGGGCTCGTCAATCGCCCAAAGTCTTGGCGACGTTCGCTACGGACTGGAACCTTCGTTCTTGGTTTTTGCCTGGCGCGAGTCCGTGCAAAGCAGTGTTGATCCGATGCCGCGGTTGCCCGAGCCATCGCATCGAAACCGCCTTCGGCGCTCACGTTTTTTTCTCACGCGTGCAGCGTCCCTGGCGTTCCTGTCCCGAAACCTCATTCACTCTCCTTCTCTGGTGAAACGATCGATGAGCTATCGAATAACCATTTCGGCAATGTTCCTATTGACGATCGGCCTGATGAGTCCGGTCCGTGGCGAGGAGATCACTCCCGAACAGGTCAAATTTTTCGAAGCCAAAATCCGGCCTGTTTTGATCCGAGAATGTTATGGGTGTCACTCTAATGAGTCAGGGAACGTCCGAGGCGGGTTGCGTTTGGACACACGCGAATTGACTCATATCGGCGGCGGCAGCGGGCCGGCGGTTGTCCCCGGTGACCTTGACGAGAGCCTTCTTTACAACGCGATCATCCACGAAGACTTCGTGATGCCGCCCAAACGGAAGTTGCCTCAGGACGTGATCGACGATTTCCGCGAGTGGATCGAAATGGGGGCCCCCGACCCGCGAGTGAACGAAACCGTCGAGGTCCGCTCATCGATCAGCGAAGAGGACATTGATCAGGCGAAAGCAAACTTCTGGGCCTATCAACCGCCGATCAAGCACTCGGCACCGACGGTTCAGAACACGGCGTGGCCACGGTCCGATGTCGATCGGTTTGTGCTCGCTAAACTCGAAGAAGAAGGCCTTGCGCCGACCAAAGACGCGGAGTCCTACAAAGTGCTGCGACGTCTTTGTTTTGACTTGGTGGGGCTGCCACCGACGCCTGACCAGATCGAGCATTTTGCTCAACGATGGAAATCTGATCCCGATGCGGCGGTCGCTTACGTCGTTGATCGACTGTTGGAAATGGATCAATTCGGCGAACGTTGGGGACGGCATTGGCTCGACGTGGTGCGTTACGCCGAATCGACCGGTCGCGAGGTCAACCAGACCTACCCACATGCGTGGCGATACCGCGACTTCGTGATCGACTCGATGAACGCGGACAAACCGTTCGATCACTTTGTTCAACAACAGATCGCGGGCGATTTGATGCCAGCAAAAACGGACGAGGAATGGGCCGAGAATCTGGTCGCGACCACGTTCCTGGCGATCGGACCGAAGAACCTCAACGAACAAAACCGGGTTCAATTTGCCGCTGACCTCGTCGACGAACAGATCGATGCGACGACTCGGGTCTTCCTCGGTGCGTCGGTCGCGTGTGCCCGGTGCCACGATCACAAATTCGACGCGATTCCTCAAACCGACTACTACGCGTTGGTCGGGATCTTTTCGAACATGACGACTTACTTCGGAAACCCGCCATCCGAGTACGGCACGATCACCAACGCGCAGACGCGTCAATCGAGCAGCCTGATGGTGTTGCCGGTTTCAGATCCGAATCCCTACGACAAACGATACACCGAGGAGGAACTGCAAGACCTTCGAGATGAGATGCGAGAGAAGCAACAGGAACTTCTCACGGTGCGTCGTGGTGCGGTCGGTGCGAGCGACAACGCGGCAACCGCTCAGCGTACTCGGTTGCGACTGCTGAATGAAATGTCCGCGTTGTCGGCAAAATTGGCCGTCGTGGACAAAAACGGCAACCCACGCAGTTATTGCATGGGCGTGCAGGAACGCAAGAAACCGTCCGACGCGCGTCTGCTCGTGCGTGGCGAAATTGACCAACCGGCACAGGACGTCGCCCGCGGTTTCCCACAGGTATTGTGCAGCGTTCAACCGGAGATCGACCGCGACGAGAGCGGCCGCCTGGAACTCGCGCGATGGATCGGCAGCGATGAGAACACGCTCACCGCTCGAGTCATGGTGAATCGCATTTGGCAAAACCTCATCGGTCGCGGCATCGTCAGTTCCGCCGACGACTTTGGCATCACCGGCCAACCACCGAGCCATCCGGAATTGCTCGATTATCTCGCGGTGCAATTCGTCGAATCGGATTGGTCGATCAAAACGATGGTGCGCACCATCGCGACGTCGCGCGTTTATCGGATGGGAACGGCCTACGATCGTTCCTCTCATGAAGCGGATCCGGACAACGCGTTGTTATGGCGAGCCAATCCTCGCCGGCTCGATGCCGAAGCGATCCGCGACGCGATGCTCAGCATCAGTGGCGAGATCGACTTTGAACGCCCTCGCGGTTCCGAAGTCGCGAAGGCGGGATTCACACGCGTGACCGGGGGAGTTCTCGGCAATCCACGAGAGATCGTGCGTCAGGCGATCCAGGAGGCGACCCGATCACGCGGCAACATGCGACGTGGAATGCAACGTGGCCGACGCAACTCGATGACCGCTGAAATTTCGCGAAAGGTGACCGGACAACTCGATCAAGAAGACGCCAAGTGCCGCAGCGTCTACCTCGCGATCGTTCGTGACGAGGAGCCGAGATCTCTCTCGGTGTTTGACTTCGCCGATTCGAGCACCATCATCGGGACACGGGAATCTTCCAACACTGCCAACCAAGCCCTCTACATGATGAACAATCGTTTTGTGATTCAACAAAGCGAAGCGTTCGCCGATCGAGTCATTCGCGAACGCAAAACGCCGACCGCTCAACTGCAGTACGCATTCCTGCTCGCCTATGGACGAGCCCCGACGTCGGCCGAGCGATCAGCCGCCGCGGCGTTCATCCGAGAGTTTGCCCCGACCACGTCCTACCGCTCTCGTGGCGAAGACACCATCAACGCACTGTGCCAAAGTTTGTTCGCCTCCGCCGAATTCCGATATCTCGATTAAAGGGAAAACGCCATGTTCTCACGACGACATCTCCTGCAAAGCATGTCTGCCGGATTCGGTTACCTCGCGTTCGCGGGCATGTGCAACGAACGGGCCGCCGCCGAGGCCGCATCGACAAACCCGCTCGCCCCGAAGGCACCTCATTTCGCGGCGCGAGCCAAACGGGTGATATTCCTGTGCATGCAAGGTGGCCCCTCGCATGTCGACACATTCGACTACAAACCGCAACTCGCGAAAGATCACGGCA
>JBICHZ010000013.1:0-4149 GCA_043101355.1 Rhodopirellula sp. JB044 | reverse complement strand
GGTCGACTTTGTATTCTGCAAAACGCAGACTCCGCAGGCCCGACGAAACCAACGCGTCTGCAAACTCCCCCCGTGAAAGGGCGTGAACATGGGACGGATCGCGGTACCGTTCGAGTTCGTCGTAGTGTTCCACATGTTCCTGCGGGAGTGAGACATCGGCGACCAACACGCGTCCTCCCGATTTGCAGACACGCACCATCTCACGCAGCACCGCGTCGGGATTTTGGAAGTGATGCATCGAATAACGCGTCACGACCAAGTCAAACGAAGCCTCATCGAACGGCAACCGATCCGCGTGCCCCTCGATCCACTCGGCGTTTTCGATCCCGCGAGTGGTTTGCAAATCGCGAGCTTGCCGGAGCATTTCCGGTGTCAGATCAATGCCAGTGACGTGTCGCACTTTGCTCGCGAAGTGACACGCCACCAACCCAGGACCGCAGGCGACATCGAGCATCTCCATGCTCACGTTGGGTGACGCCATTTCGACGAGCACATCCATCGACGTCGAATGCCCCGGCAGCCGAGCGAACGGCAACGCTTGCCGAGTAAACTGCTCAATCGTCAACGAGTCATGTTGCCTAGAATCCATTTCAATGCGATATCCGGTAGAGAGGAGAGATGTATCAAACCCAACGTCCTGAATCAGACGTAACGAAGCAGACACACCCCCGCTGCCGTGGGTTCACATGCGAAGACAATTGGCATTCATGTCAGGTGAAACCGCAACACGATGGGAGTCACCTTTCCAACTTGGGGGCAGACAACTCAACCAGCCAACCCATCTCTACCGGCCAACCGATGGACTCTCGAACCGGTCTTCGGTGTCCGTCATAGAAAGACAGTCGCTGCGTGACAAGTATCTCGGACTTTCCAAGACTGAGACTGAACCAATTCGAACAAGCTCGCCATACGAAGCCCCACGTCCCTAGAACCACGTCATCTGACACCGAGCGTCCGCTCGACGCGAACACAGTAATCGCATGCGTGACCACAGTAATCGCATGCGTGACCCTTTTCGTGAAGTCGCTCACTTCACCGGCGCAGGCCTCGTTCTTTCACGCACACCCCCGAGGGCTCAAGACGAATCAACTGCGGGTTGGGTTCACCGGAAAACTCAAAACAGAGTTTCGGATCTCGCGGCGCCATCACTTCGACGCCCCTGCATCTAATCTCCGAGCCCTCGTTCACGACACCCCAATCACGACACGAGGGCGGCCGATTTCCCCTCACTGGCCAAAACAAACGCCAAAAACACTCAAAATCCGCATTGGTCAGCTAACCACCGCAATTCCCCGTCTAGCTGCCGAGATGCCCACATAAAAAAAGCTAATTTGCAATTTTGCCGATTGTTAACACTTGACACAAACGCCAGTGGGGAGATAATCACCTGTACCGCCGAACTTACGGCGATCATCCGAAACAGAGAGATCACCTCCACACGATCATCTGACCTACACCCCTTTTCTTTAATTTGCAGGAATTTTGAGATGAAACGTTCGATCCGCTCGGGCTTCACGCTCGTCGAACTGCTCGTGGTTATCGCCATCATCGGCGTCTTGGTGGGATTGCTCCTGCCCGCCGTCCAGGCAGCACGAGAAGCCGCACGCCGAATGTGCTGCACCAACAAATACAAACAACTCGGTTTGGCCCTCCACAACTATCACCGCGCCTACAACCAACTACCACACCAAGCGACCGGTACCAACGACCACGCTGCCTACGGCACCGGCGGTGATTGGTGGAGCCAGTCCCAAGACGCCACCATGGGCAAACTCTCCGCACTCGGCGGATTGCTCCCGTTCATGGAACAACAGGCAATCTGGGAACAACTCGCCAACCCCAACATGCAGAATGCTGACGGATCGACCCGTCCGACTGGCGATCCATGGCCAGCCATGGGCCCGAGCCCGAACTACTGGGTCAACGCTGGCGGATACGTGCCATGGGTTACCCAAATCCCAACGCTTCGCTGCCCAAGCGATCCAGGTGAAGGCCTTCCTGCCGCCGGCCGTACTAACTACGCCGTCTGCATGGGCGACTCGGGTAACTACATGTACCGTGGATATCGCCCGCTTCCAAACGGACGTCACCTCGACAAGCTGACCAGCGACGAAGCGAATCAAATCCGTGGATCGGCTCGTGGTGTCTTTATCAACTGGTACACGACCCGTTTCCGTGACATCCTCGATGGCCTCTCGAATACCATCGCAATGGGTGAAATCGCCACCGACCTTGGCGACAAAGACAAACGAACGATCTCGCAAACTTCGCAGAAATTTTGGGGCGGGCAGCAGATCGCAAACCCTTCGATCTGTGGCGACACCGCAGGACTGGTCGACACCGAGCGGCCACAGTTCTGGGCCGCAGGAACGACAGTTTCCGACTCGACCAACGGTCGTGGTTATCGCTGGTTCGATCAACTGACGCCCTACACTGTCATGAACACGATCTTGCCACCTAACCGGGAACTCTGCGGCTTCTCGCACGACTTCTGGTTGACGGTTGCTCCCCCATCGAGCCGTCACCAAGGTGGCGTTCACGTTCTTCTCTCGGACGGTGCCGTCAAGTTCATCACCGATTCGATCGAAGCCGGCAACTCACGTGAACGTGCCCCAGATAGCAACTACCGCACCGGTGCCCAAAGCACCTACGGTTTGTGGGGTGCACTCGGAACACGTGCTTCGAAAGAAACGATCGAAGAATCGTTCTAGTTGAGACCTACTCATGAGGACCAGCCGGTTCGAAAGCTAACCTGACGGCTGGTTCCTTATTGATCGTTCCATCATGCTCAGAGCCAGGTTGCCGCCTTCACGAGGGAAGGCAGCCTGGCCTTCTTTTTTCAATGCGTCATCGGGGATTCATCGAACTCCTCCGATATCCGGTCCAAGTCAAAATTCTCCCCTCTAAGAAAACATGAGTCCGATGAAACTAATCAAGCTGTTCCTGTTAATGTCGTGCCTGTGCCTCGCCGTCGGATGCGGTGACCCACAACCACAAAACATGCTCGAAGGCGCCGAAGAAGCCGAACTCGAAGACATCCGCCAACGACTCGAGAAGCAGCAACAAGAGCGTGCGTCTCAGTCGGAACGCCCCGAAGGCCAGTAGGGATTTGCAAGCCATAACGGTCTGCAGGCCAGCAACGGTCTGCCGACCGCTTACCTGGATCGCTTCGCGTTTGCTCGTTTCCCCACAGGGCGTTCAGCGTAGCGATGAGAATCTGCCTCGCGGCAACATCCGTGCGTCACCGTTTCTGAGTTGAGTTCCCCACCTCAACCTACCCTGGGATAACGGAGACGCTCGCGATCTCTTGAAACCTGCAAGATTCTCCAAAAAACGCCACCGTTTTCCGGTGGCGTTTTTTCGTTTCGATCCCAGAACGCTCCCACCGGGAGGTTCCGGCCCGGTGCGAGATTCTGCTTTTGGCGATGATTCGCCGCTTCTTTTTTGCGGGCAGGTTCCCACAGAAGTTTCCTGCAACCCGCACTCGGCGTTAACACGATGGTCACACGCGCCTGCTAAAGTTCGCCGGAAGTCGAATATCAGACGCCGGACTGCCTGTCAGCACGCGAGTTTCGCGCGCTCGCGGTGAGGATCACTCGTGAAAGGGCGTTCGGTTCCTCAACTTTCCTCTCAAGGAAGTGAACATGCAACGGCCTGCCCCAACGCCGGTTCGGACCTTGTTGGTGAGCGATGTGCACCTGGGGTGCAAACACTCGCGAGCTGAAGAATTCTTCGAGTTTCTTAGACGCTTTCATCCCGAAACGATCTACCTAGTTGGCGACTTCATCGATGGTTGGCGAATCAATGCCGGTTGGCACTGGTCACAAACCTGCGACGACATCATCACGCACCTGATGGCGTTGGCAAACGGCGGTACCCGGATTCACTATGTTTCAGGAAACCATGATTCCTTCTTAAGAAACCCGGCATTCCAATCGGGTTGCCTCGCGTCCTTCCCGCAACTCGAGATCGGAAACGAGTTTCTCTACGAAACACTCGGTGGTTGGCGATTCCTGGTCACCCATGGGGACCAGTTTGACTGCGTCGAAGAAAACGCACAGTGGCTTTCAAAAGGAACAACCACACTTTACGACGCGTGCCTTGGCCTAAATCGACTCTGGCACAAGGCATTTCTTCCGAAAGAGCAGA
>JBICHZ010000012.1:0-7076 GCA_043101355.1 Rhodopirellula sp. JB044 | reverse complement strand
AACCGATTCCAACCAAGCCTTCCCGAACCAAGCGTGGACGGTTGTCGGCAACAGCCTGTCGGGCGTCACGGTTTCGTTCGCCACGGGATCGGCTTTCGTTCACACCGCCGATCCAACTTACAAACGAGATGCTCAATTGGGGCTCGCCGTCACGACCAGCAGCGGACCAGGCACGTGGACGGTGAACCAGGCAACGGACGTTACCGACTACGTCAACAGCGACAATGTCGCGACCGTAACTGCCTCGAGCAACGGTACCTCGAGTGCCACATTCGCCCTCGCGGTCAGCTTCATCACCGACGCGTATGGCAGTTTCCCATCGGGTGACTACGCGACAACCGTGACCGGTACGGTGACCGCCAACTAAAGCGTACAGCAAGAGGATGCCCCGACGCACCAAACGTCGCGGGCTAGATTTCAGACAGGTTGGGCTACTGCTCTATCAACCTTTCGTGACATCATTAGCCGGTCGGCGTTAGCCGCGGTTGCATCCGACATCCGAGGCGGACGCCCGGCGGCTAACAGATTTAACAACCTTCTCGGATAGGTTTGGAATGCTCAAGAAGTCTCACGACTTCGGCTGCGTCCTCCTGCCCCACATCAACGACCAACCGACGCGACTTTGCCCCACTCGTATCGCCCCCTACGATACTGCCCCATGGAGTGTCGGTCATACGAAGAAACCCTGGTTCGATTTTCGAACCAGGGTTTCTTTTTGTCTTCGCTGCTACGGCCTAAGTCGCCGCGACCGACGTTGCTATGGAACCAAGAGTGCGGTGCCGGTGATTGCGGCGGCCTGATACCAGGCTCCCTTCACGCTCAAAGGCACCGGCGGAATGATCCATGGGGCACAGTTGCCAGGACGATAGTAGCCCAGTGCGTACTGGCATTCGTGTGGCGAATGAACGCCCATCTTGTATGGCAGGACCGCGATGTTGAGGAAGAAGTGAGCGGACGAGATCACCGGTTGAGCCAAAGGCCCGGCGGTGTGACCGTAACGTTCCAAGTTGACCTCTTCGAAGTACAACGGTTTGTGACACAGATTCGACGCTGCATAGGTCATCGTCGTTGGCGTCCACGAGCGAGGCGTGTAGGCCACCTGTTCGATCAAACACTCGGTGGGCAATCCCCAGTTGTGCGAGATGTAAGCGAGGTCGGGTTCACTCAATCGGTTGAGCGGAATCTCTTCGCGGGTTCCGTACTCGGTCAAGATGATCGCCTTCTCGTACGCCAAATCGTCCAACCGCCCGGTACCGAGCGAACGTCCGTCGATGCTCCGCCAAGTACGTGCTTCCTGCTTCGCACTGAATTTGCCCTTCAGTTTTGCGAACTCGTCGTTATCGATCACGTCGGGACGAAACGGAGGGCTCGGGTCGAGCGAGACTTGATCGATCGTTGCGGCACGGATTCGGTCACGGAAGTCGTCACATGACAATCCCGTTCCGCTGTTGGTCGGTCCCTCATCGTCGCTGCCGAAGATCGACGGTGCAGGCGAGCGATCGTTGCGAGGTTCGAGTTCGGGAGGATCGTTTCGACGTTCCTCGTCGGCTCGGCCGAATGGGTTCGGGGCGAACGTGTCGCGATCCGAAGGCGAGTCCTCGAACTCCTCTTGGATCGGTGCGGGCTGCACCGGTTCAGGAGGCGTGGTCGGTTCGTTTTGCAACATGTCGCGAATGGACGAGTCACCTTGCGTGGGCGGTTGCACCGGTTCGGGCTGAGTCGGTTGTGGCGGATCGTTGTTGCGATCAAAGAGTCGTTCGAGATCACTCGACGGTGCCGCGTCACGAGACGGCGTACCGAAGCTCATCTCCGGTGCGGAATTTGGTACCGCAGGTTCCGGCAACTCTTGCATGTTGCTCGGTTCGGGCACCTGGAATGCTGGACCGGGCTGGACCAATTCGGCTCCCGGCGGGGAAGTCGCCGATCCGTCACGAAACGCGTTGCCCGGTAACGAGAAGCCACCGCCGCCGGCCTCGGTTTGCTGCACCAACCATGCGACCTGTTGCACGTCGGCGGCGGTCTCCTGACGCAAACGGTTCGGCTGGACCGTTATCCTGTTGGGGTGTGACGCGGCTTGCGGAGACGTGCTGCGACGTGAATCGGCCGCGGTGGCGACGATCCGTGGTTGATGTGTGCGGTCGGTTTGCTGTGCCTGCGTGTTCGACTCGGCGAAGGCCGCGTCGCTGATCTCACGGGCTTGCTCGGCGGCAACCTGTGGGCTGGTCCGCCACTGCAGATTCCAACCGGGACGCTGTGTCGAGGGCTGGCCGGATCCCGCGTTTGCGTTCCCCGAGTACATCGCCGAGGATCGAACCTTGGGCACCGGGCGGAAACCGGGGTTGCCGTTCCAACCCGATGAGGTGGTCGGCGTGTACTGGGAATGACCGGTGCCGGGATGAGATGTGGCGCCAGGATGATGAGACGTGGCGCCG
This sequence comes from Rhodopirellula sp. JB044, assembly GCA_043101355.1. GTDB lineage: Bacteria > Planctomycetota > Planctomycetia > Pirellulales > Pirellulaceae > Rhodopirellula. The sequence goes on along the minus strand of JBICHZ010000012.1, from coordinate 4,644 downwards.
GGATATTGTGCCGACGCGGTGGCTCCGCCGAACCACACGCCGCACGCCGCGATGACGATCGCGGCACGAGACGCTCGCACGCGTCGCCGCGATGAGGACGAATCAGTTCGAATCGCCGGAATGGACATCCGGGCTGTAGTTGGGCGCTTCTTGGGTGATCGCAATGTCATGCGGGTGGTTCTCCCTCACCGTGGCTGCCGACACGCGAAGGAATTTCGCGTCTCGACGTAGTTCGTCGATCGTCCGTGTACCGAGGTAACCCATCCCGGCTCGCAATCCACCAACGAGTTGGTAGGCGTAATCCGACAGGGGTCCTTTGAACGGCACACGCCCCTCGACACCTTCGGGGACGAGTTTGCCCGCTTCGGTGCCTTTCTGGCGGTACCGGTCACTACTTCCTTTCACCATCGCGCCCATCGACCCCATCCCGCGGTACGCCTTGAACGTGCGTCCCTGGTAGAGAATCGTTTTGCCGGGGCTTTCGGCGAGACCGGCAAAAAGGCTGCCGATCATGACCGTGTTCGCCCCGGCGGCGAGTGCTTTGGTGATGTCACCGCTGAAGCGAATGCCGCCGTCCGCGATGACAGGAATGTTTTGTTCATGAGCGACCTGCACCGCGTTCAAAATCGCCGTCACCTGCGGCACTCCGATGCCACTGATCACGCGTGTGGTGCAAATCGACCCGGGCCCGATGCCGACCTTCACCGCGTCAGCTCCCGCAGCGATCAGATCCGCTGCCCCCTGAGCCGTCGCGACGTTCCCCGCCACAACATCGATGTCCCATGCTTTGTTCGTTTTAATTTCTTTGACGGTTTCGATCACGTTCTTGCTGTGTCCGTGAGCCGAGTCGACGACGAGCAAGTCGACGCCTTTAGCGATCAACTTCTCCGCTCGTTCGAAATCCCCCACTCCGATCGCCGCACCGACCCGTAGTCGGCCTTGCGAATCTTTGCAGGCTCTCGGGAACCGCTTCATCATGTCGATGTCGCGAATCGTGATTAACCCCGTCAGTTTTCTTTCTTCGTCAATCAGGAGAAGTTTCTCTACCCTTTTTTCCGTTAAAATCTTCTCAGCTTGCGCAAGACTCACATTCCCTACAGCCGTTACCAAATTATTTTTGGTCATGACCTCCGAAACGGGCAAGTTCGGGTCCTCGAGGAACCGCAAATCCCGCCGCGTCAGAATACCGACGAGGGTGCGATCTTCGGTCACGATGGGGATCCCCGAAACGTTCGCACGGTCCATCAATTCGGCGGCTTTTCCGACCTGCTCTTCAGGCGGTAGGGTGACGGGATCGACGATAATCCCGTTGGCCGAGCGCTTTACCTTAAGAACTTCTTCGGTTTGCTGCCGAACGGAGAGGTTCTTGTGCACAATCCCCATTCCGCCCTCTTTCGCTAACGCGATCGCCATTTCGGCTTCGGTGACGGTGTCCATCGGCGAGGAAATCAGCGGAATCTGCAGCCGAATCCGCTGGGTCAACTGGCTGCTGACATCAACCTCGCTGGGCACGACCTCGCTGTAGGCCGGTTGCAGAAGGACGTCATCGAAAGTGATGCCGAGGTCGCCAATTTTGTTGTGAAACATGGAGGGAATGCCATTTCCGAGGGGGGATCTGTCGGGAAGGCGAGCGATTATGACGCGAAATCGAAGTCTGTTGTAGGGCGGGATGCGAAGTTGACGAAGAAAGGGGAAGAAGCGATTGGAAGCAGCCGACTAGCGGTTCGCTGCGTCCAGTAAGTTCGCCCCGGGCACCCCACACGTCGCTGTCAGGCCTTGATCGAGCCGACATCCAGCCGACTTCCTGGGACACATCCCGCACTCCTCGTCCGTTTCGTTTCCCCGTTCAGCTCACGCCCATGTCGACCGCCGCGAAAGCCGACGCCAATCCCAACGCCGAGGAATCGGTCCGCCCGGTCTCGCTGCGTCGTGACGTTCCCGCGTTGGTCATCGTGGCGATGACGCTGCTGACCTTTGTGGCGGTTTTGACGCACGATCCTGCCGACCCCGTGCCGACCTCGGTGTGGCCGATCTCCGAATTTTATACACCGGACGTTTCGGCCTACCCGATCAATGAAAGCGTTCAGAACGCGTGCGGTTCGCTCGGGGCGTTGATCTCGGCGGTGGCTTTGGACGCGCTCGGGATTGGCGTTTCGTTGTTGATCGGCGCCGGCGGCGGGATCGCGACGGCGCTGCTCGTGCGGGGGCACATGAACGCGCCGGTGCTCCGCTCGCTCGGCGGCTGCGTGGTGGTCCTCGGTGCCTGCACGGCGGCGTCGATGACCACGATCGAACTCGCTGGCATGCCGGTCGTCGGCAACGGCGGTTACCTGGGGGCGATGGGATCAACGTTCCTGCTGCAGCACTTTCATCCGGTCGGTTCATGGATCCTGACGCTGACAACGTTGGCCGTCGGTCTGTTGCTGACGACGGATTACATGTTGGTTTACGCGGGCAAGAAAGTCGTCGTCGGCAGTGCCAAGGTTTCCCGCCGCGGGATCGCTCGCGCCGCCGGAGCGATGCCGGTCACGCTCAAACGACGACGGCAACCGTTCAGCGACCTGGACTCGCCGATTCTGATCGACGGCGAAGTGCCACCTGTACCGGAACAACGCGTCGATCCACCCGAACCCAACATCCAAATCCGGGGCCCGCTTCGCCCGACCGAGGAAACCAGCGAAACCGCCGAGGAAGAAACCACCGCCGAAGAAACCGCGACCACGTCGTCGAAAGGACTGAGCAAAGCCGCTGCACTCACCGCCGGATTAAAAGCCGTCACCGGTTTGGGATCGTCGAAAGACAATACCGCCGAAGAAGAGGAGTACGTCGAGGAGGAGGAATACGAGGAAGAAGCCGAACCGGTCACCCGTGAACTCGAAATCGAGGAAGAGGTGCACTCGCTTCGCAACGATGAGGCTCACGAGGAAACGCCCGAACCGAACGTGCAAATCCCACGCAAGAAAGACATGCGTGCCCAACTCGATGACGCGGTTCAAGACACCAGCGACGACCTCTCTGACTATCACCTGCCCAGCCTCGAACTGCTCGAGAGCAGCGACGGGTTCGACTACGACGAACAGGAAGCCGAAGCCCGCCGCAAAGCGATCCTGCTGCAGGACACGATCTGCAACTTTGGGTGCAACGTCCGCGTCACCGATATTCAACTCGGACCGGTGATCGCGCAGTACGAAATCGAACTCGAAGCCGGCCTGCGACTGAACAAGATCAGCGCCCTCGCCGATGACCTCGCGATCGCGTTGCGAGTCCCCAGCGTTCGTGTCGTCGCGCCGATTCCCGGCAAGAACACCGTCGGCATCGAGGTCCCCAACGAGATCCGTCAGGTCGTGCGTCTGCGTGACGTGATCGAACAGTCTGATTCGCGCGTTCACAAGATGAACATCCCCGTCTTCCTCGGCCAGGACGTTTCCGGTGCACCGATGCCGGTCGACCTCGCCAAGATGCCCCACCTTTTGATCGCCGGTCGAACGGGTACGGGTAAGTCGGTCTGTCTCAACGCGATCATCGTCAGCATCCTGATGTGCTGCAAACCTGACGAAGTGCGGATGTTGATGATCGACCCGAAGATGGTGGAACTCAGCGGGTATGGTCGCCTGCCGCACCTGATGCACCCGGTGATCACGGACATGAAAAAGGCCGAGGCGATTCTCGGATGGGCCGTCGACAAGATGGAAGAGCGTTACTCGCTGCTCGCCAAAGCAGGCGTGCGGCACATCAACAGCTACAACGACCTCGGCCGTGAAGAAGTCCTACGTCGTCTCGAAGTGGACGAAGAGGACGGCGGCAGCGACGTGCCCGACAAACTCCCGTTCATCGTGATCATCGCCGACGAGATGGCCGACCTGATGATGACAGCAGGCAAAGACGTCGAGCAACACATCATTCGTTTGGCGCAAAAGAGTCGTGCGGTCGGAATTCACCTGATCCTCGCGACGCAGAAACCGACCGTCGACGTCATCACGGGTTTGATCAAGAGTAACCTGCCGGCACGTTTGAGTTTCCAGGTGGCCAGTAAGACGGACAGCCGCGTGGTGCTCGATGAAAACGGGGCCGACAAATTGCTCGGCAACGGGGACATGTTGTTCTTATGGCCGGGAACGAGCACGCTGATCCGAGGACAGGGCACGTACCTCTCCGACGCGGAAATCGACCGGGTCTGCGATCACTGCAGCAGCGGTGGAGAGCAACGCTTTATCGGCGAATTGATGAATCTTAAGATCGACGCCGATGGCGAATCGTCCGGTGGCGAACTCAACGTCGAGAATCTCCGCAAGAAAGACGAACTGTACGAAAGTGCGATCGAAGTCGTCGTGCGGGAAGGCCGCGGTTCGCTGTCGTTGATCCAGCGGTGCCTCGGAATCGGCTATGGACGTGCGGCTCGATTGGTCGACTACATGGCCGAAGACGGCATCGTCGGCCAGTACAACGGTTCGAAATCGCGCGAGGTGCTGCTGACCATGGCACAGTGGCAACAGATGCAGGGGTTGCCGGTCGACGGCGAAGAGGCGGAGGAAGATTCCGTCGCAACGGCTTCGGCGGAAACCGCTGAGCAGTACGAGGAGTACGAAGAAGAATACGAGGACGACGGCGAGTACGAAGACGTCGACGATTGATGACGCCCGGTTG
>JBICHZ010000011.1:0-3139 GCA_043101355.1 Rhodopirellula sp. JB044 | reverse complement strand
CCTCACCGCACCCGCATCATTCCGAAGTCTGGCGACTCCGGCTACGTAGATCTTCGTCGCACCTCGCCGTAGCTGGACTCGCCAAGAGTTCCGACCCTCCCCCAAAAAAACGCCACGCGACGCCCGCGTGATTCCGAAGTCTGGCGACTCCGGCTACGGGGTTCTGTGATCATTTCTCTCGCGGGAACGCGGCCGGGTGGCCGTACCAGGCGGGGTGATATCCGGCGCGGACCGCTAGCAAGATCGCTTTCCCGTGTTGGTGCTCCGGGCCGTGGGTGTAGTCCCATTCGAGACGTTCTTCGTAGCGTAGGATCCGCAAATTCGCTTTGGGATCAATCGCCATCGCGGCCAATTGGTTGGGACGGAAATAGTTCACGACCGCTCCCGCCGTTTCGCTGACCGGTGCCGAACTCGCGTTGCCCGGCGGCACGCCACTGCCGGGATCTTCGGTCGTGTGAACGTGAACGTAAAGCACACCGTTGCTCGTCAGGCTGTCACACATCCGCTGCCAAACCGCATCAGCGTCTACAGCCGGAATGTGATCGAGGACCGTGGTCGCGATCACGGCATCGTAGTGCTCGGTCGGGAATTCAATCTTGCGGACATCGGCGAGCCGAGTCGTGACGCGGTCGGCGACACCACGCTGCCGAGCCCTCTCCGCGATCCGTGACAACCCACGCTCGCTCAAATCCACCGACTCGACGTCAAAACCAGCCCCCGCGAGAGCGAGCGTGTCGCGACCCGCGCCGGCGCCCAAATCGATCGCACGTGATCGCCCCTTTGCCACATTTTCAGCGGGCATGATCTGCGAAAGATACGCTGCCAACGACGCCGACGGATCGAGACCGTATGCGATATCATCACGGTTGTAGGCGTCGTAAAAAAAGTCGTCGCTCGGCGATTCGGTGTGGGGGGAAGAACTCACGTCGATAGACTCAAAGGTTGAATGACACTGCGACCGCCGAAACGCTCGATCACAAAAAAAATCTGAATTTGTAGGATGCTTGGCAAGATACACGATCGGCGAACGAATGACAGACAACGATCACGGATCCGAAGATCATTGCGTTAATGAACACCGCGACGAATTCTCTCATGCAAACGATGGCATGATCTCATGAACGAACCATCCGTCCCACCGGAACCACCGCATCGCGACAAACCGCCGCGAACGTTTCGATCGAAGGTCGGCACGGTGGCTCGATTCGGATTTGCCGGCTTTTGCCTGTTGAGCACGTTTGCGTTTCTGACATCGGGAATGAGCAACCCAGACGCGAGCAACCCAGACGCGAAACTCCGACGCAGCGTCAACGACGCGGACGACACGGGTGATTTTCCGGACGCGGCAAGTGTGTCATTTTCGCGTGGCCCGCACGCGGAAGAAAGGTTGGCCGTGCAGCAAACGATTCGCGAGTTGTGGGAATCACGAATCACCGCCGAACAACTCGAGACCGCCTCGCCCGCGGATTGGTTGACGGTCTGCCGAAGATTGTCGCTCGCGTTGGTGGGCACCGGATTGTCGCTCGAAGAAATCCGTAAACTCGAAACCCATCCCGTATACGAACGCGTCGAACGTCACCGAGAGTCGTTGCTATCCGATCCGCGATTTCATGACTACTGGGCGGAGCGATTCACTCGGTTTTATGTCGGCGCCGACGAGGGACCGTTTTTGGTTTATCGCCGCCGCCGCTTTCGGACTTGGCTATCGGATCAGTTCGCATCCCAAGTCCGATACGACGATTTGGTGCGTCGGCTGATCACCGCCAAGGGACTTTGGACCGACCGCCCCGAGGTGAATTTCTACACCGTCACGTTCGACAGCGGAGACGGCCAGCCCGATCCGATCCGCATGGCCGCGAGGACTTGCCGGGCGTTCCTCGGCATCCGGATCGATTGTTTGCAGTGCCATGACGACTTCCTGGGAAACGTCTCCATGGGCGATCCCTTGTGGATGGGCGGCGACGATGATTTCCGCGAAGGAACCCAACAAGATTTTCATTCGTTGGCGGCGTTCTTCACCGCAGCCAAAAACGAAGGCTTGCAAGGCCTGAAGAATCGAACGCCCAACTATCACTATCAATACCTCGACGCAGACGAAGAGGTGGAAGTCAGACCGAACGTTCCTTACCGACGCGACCTGCTCGACGCGAGCGAAACATCCACCGACCGAAACCCCACCCCCGAAACAGACTCGCCGCCCCGCGACACCGACACCGACACCGACACCGACACCGACACCGACACCGACACCGACACCGACACCGACACCGACACCGACACCGAGAAAACATTGGTGTCCCTCAATGCGAACGAACAGACCACTCCCACCGAACCACACCAAACAGACGAACCGAAGACGACGGACGAACCCAGCCCAGCGGATCCCCCGACTCCGCCGGATCATTGGAATCAACGTCGACGACTCGCACGTTGGATCACTCATCCCGAAAACGTCCAGTTCGCTCGAGCGTTCGTAACCCGCGCGTGGACACTGATGTTCGGCAGTCCGCCCGGCAACGCGGTTGACGATCTGCCGCTCAACGAGGATCCCGACCCGATCGTGATGACGTTGTCGCATGCGTTTATCGATTCAGGATACGACATCCGCAATCTGATCCGCATGATTTCGGACATGCCGGCGTTTCGCGTCGACAGCCAATCGGGCGAAGGTGATGACGCGTTTGAAGTGACCGAACGTCATGAACGCGCGATGGCAGTTTTTCCGATCGTGCGTTTGCGTGCCGAACAGGTCGCCGGTGCCGCGATCCAATCGAGCCGCGTCAAAACTCTTGACCGCGAAACGTCATTCTTGCTGCGTTTCCAACAGTATCAGGAAGAACAAGATTTTCTCAAACGATACGGTGACATGGGGGAAGACGAGTTCGCACGAGACACGGCGACGATCACCCAGCGTCTCGTGATGCTCAACGGAAAATTGACCAGCGATGTGTCGAAGTGGAACCCGGTTCTGAACACGTCTTCCCACGTCGGCATATTTGCGGCCGATCATGCGAAGGTGGTCGAGTCGCTTTATCTGGCAACCTTAAACCGCTACCCGACACCACCCGAGAGCGAACAATTTGTCGGTCGCAACGAAGAAGGCAACCGCCGCAAAAATGCGATCGGTGACATTTTTTGG
>JBICHZ010000010.1:0-10904 GCA_043101355.1 Rhodopirellula sp. JB044 | reverse complement strand
GGATCAGGTCGCGATCGGCGTCTGCCGGGCGTAAACCTCGGCTTGCGCCGATCGGCTTATGGAGGCGGAGGCGATGGGCGACGCACCGTCTGAGGCGTGGTGTTTCACGACCCGCAGCGAACCTTGGCTGCGTTGAGGTGGTGGGTGCGAGTCATGGAAAGAGATCGTCTAGAAGGGACTACTGCGCGCATCAAAAAACCGCGTGAGCGGAAGCTCACGCGGTTTCGTAGATTCATAATCTGGCGAGTCCTAGCGAAAGCTTGGACCGCCAGGGAGCGTCAAGAATTAGCCGCCACAGCTGGTGCAACCGGCACCGGCTTCCATGACAGGAGCAGCTTGAACAGGAGCCGACTGATAAACAGGAGCCGATTCCATCACAGGAGCGCTCTCGTAGCTGACAGCAGCAGGTGCGCTGTAGACGGGAACTTGGACGGTTGTCGGAACTTGCTTGCAGACCTGAACTTGAACTTCCTTCATCGTGGTCACAGGGACGCAAACGCTGTAGGTTTCAGGCACTTCTTCGGTGATAGTGTCATAGACAGTCACGTTGTAAGTACGAGTACGAGTTTCAGGCACGCTGACGGTGTACGAAACTTCGCGGGTGCGTTGTTGCGTTTCCATGCGGGTCTTGTTGACCGTACGAGTACGCTCTTCAGTCGTCATGGTCGTTTGAGGGACCATACGAGTGCGAGTTTCCATACGAGTCTTTTGGACAGGAACCATACGAGTCTTGGTCTCGGTACGGTACTTGGTCACGTCGTACGAACGCTCACGAGTCTCTTGACGGCATTTTTGCACGGTGACGGTACGAGTACGTTCCTCGGTGGTCATCGTGGTGTAAGGAACCGTACGAGTACGAGTCTCAACACGAGTCTTGGTCACAGGAACCATACGAGTCTTGGTTTCCGTGGTCATCGTCGTCACAGGAATTTCGCGGGTGCGGGTTTCCATGCGAGTCTTTTGAACAGGAACTTCGCGGGTGCGTTGCTCGGTACGGTACTTAGTGACGGTGTAGTCACGAGTACGAGTCTCTTGACGAGTCTTGGTAACCGGAACCATACGGGTGCGGGTTTCGGTACGGCACTTGGTGACGTTGACCATACGCTGACGAGTTTCGGTACGCATGCGGGTAACCGGGACCATACGGGTCTTGGTTTGGCAGGTGTACGAAGTCGTGGTGTAGGTGTAAGGAACCTTTTCGGTCGAACGCTGGTACGAAGTCACAGGGACTTGTTGCGTGACGACGTTAGGCACGTAAACCTTGCGGTAGGTAACAGCAGGAGCACAGGCCGAAGCGGCTGCACTTGCACCACCACAACCGCAACTGCTTTCGCAGCCACCGCATCCGCCACAAGGGCTTCCGCAGGCGCTGGTGCCGCATCCGCAACCGCTCGAAGCCGCTGGGGCTGCAGGAGCAGCAGCAACAGCTTGGCACTCGTAGCTTCCGCCCATGTCTTTGGTGACCGTTTTCATGGTCGTGACAGGAACGCATTTGCTAACGGTGCGATAAGCGGTGTGAGTTTGTTGAACAGGAACACGCACGGTGTAGTTCTGGGCAACTTGCTCGGTGTAAGGAACTTGGACAGTGTACGTTTGAGCAACTTGCTCGGTGTAAGGCACGGTCACGTTGTACGACTGTTCAACTTGCTCTGTGTAAGGCACGCTGACGGTGTACGTTTGAGTTTGCGTTTCGGTGTAAGGAACCTGAACGCTGTAAGTTTGGGTGATGGTTTCGGTGTAAGGCACGCAAACTTGGTAAGTTTGGGTTTGCGTGGTCGTCACAGGAACCTGAACCGTGTAGCTTTGCTCAACTTCTTCGGTGTATGGAACGCTAACTTGGTACGTTTCTTCACGGGTTTGTTGAACAGGAACTTGCACCGTGTAAGTCTGCTCGACTTGCTCGGTGTAAGGAACGTTCACGGTGTAGCTTTGCGTTTGAGTCTCGGTGTATGGGACTTGCACGGTGTAGGTTTGCTCAACCTGATCCGTGTAAGGAACCGAAACTTGGTAGCTCTGCTCGACTTCGGTCGTCACAGGAACTTGAACCGTGTAAGTTTCTTCCTCAGTGTAAGGAACTGCGACTTGAACGTCGTAGGTTTCCGTACGTGTTTGCGTTTGAGGAACGTTGACGGTGTATTCTTGCGAACGAGTTTCGACCCGAGCAACTTGCTTCGTCACGCTCTTCATGCGGGTCTGAGTTTGACGCTGATACGTGGTGGTTGGAACCAGTTTGGTTTCCGTCACGTATTGCGAACGCATGACCGTTTGCGTTTGATAAGACACGGTTGGGCCGCAGCCTCCCGCATCGCCATAGGCGGCAGCACCGCCTGCTGCGACTACCGAACCGGAAGAAGCACAATCGCCTCCGGTGGCGCAGCCGCCGCAATCACCGCATCCTGCGTGGACCGAAGCAGCGAACAACATCGCTGCGGCCGATCCCATAAACATCCTCAGAAAACTCGACTTCATTGAAAACCCTCTCGAAATGCTCACGACCTGTGAGGCAACAGAAGAAACACGGGTAAGCTTTAACGGCTGCGTACTCTGGGCGGACATCGCCCTGCAGCCCAAAAGGTAGATGCTAGGAGGTATGTGTCAACAATGAGGCCTTGAATTCATGGACAAGTTTCTAGTTTTTTCACTAATGAACGTCGGTATCCTTCAATTAGGTTTCATTTTTCTCGTTGTTTGAGGGGGTCCGAGTGTTCTCGCGGACACTGCATAGGGGGAGTCAATCGCATGACGGCTTCGAATCGACAAGACATGCGATACGACCACGGGAGCGACCAGCACGAAATCCTGACGCGATCGAGCGACCGGCCTTGGTGACCACCGAGTCAGCAAATTCAAAAAAGTTATTTCATCCGATTCGACTCTTAGGACGAGGGTCAAAATAGACATTTGCACGGAGCAATCCGGTAGACACAGGTGTGGGACAATAACGCCCCCTTGAGCACACTAACAATGATCCTATCCGCACAGGAAAGTTATGGATTGGCGTTGGTTCGCGGGCACAAATTGTGGAAAGTAGTTGAAAACGGTTATCATTCTGCAAACATGTTGGATAGTGGTCGCGAATTCCTTGGTTTTGCTGCGAAATATGCGAAACGATCGAAACGTTCGTGCACCTGCGTGAAGGGCTTCCAGAGGTGGGGGAAATCAAGCTGTGTCGAAAATTATCTGGGTAGGCGATGGCGACGTGCCACCGGACGGTTTCTTCGCCATCGCGTCCGGCGACGCGGGATGTCCCCAAGACCCTGGTGACGCTGCGAGCCAGATCGCGACGAACCCGCTGTCGGCCGATCCGGTGCAGTGGGTGCGGGCTGACTCTGTCGTCGAAGCTTTCCCGTTGCTCGAAGAGGAAGACGTTGCGGGCATTTGGCTCGGCCGCGACAGCCTTCCGCAGATCTCCGAAGTGCGAGGCATTTCGCAGAGCGGGCTGATGCTGCGTGACATGCCTGAAGGCGTGGCGCTTCTGGATTCCGACCTGAGGGTCATCTGGGCCAACCGCCAACTCCTCCAATGGGCCGAACGCGAGGAAGGCATGCCGTTGGGGATGACTTTCTATGAGTTGCTGCACAACCCAGAAATCATGGGACCGGATTTTTGCCCGTTCCATACCTCGCTAGCGACCGGTGACCAGAGTCACTCGACGCTACACAGCGCGGGCAGCCAGTATTTCAAGGTCCACGCCGCTCCGATTCACTCCGCCGATGCCCCTCGGCACCTGATCGTGACGATCAGCGATATCACCGAAGAGATCTTGCAAGAGCAGAAACTCGCGGCGATCCACCAGGCGGGCCGCGAACTCGCGGATCTCCGCCCGAACGAAATCTTCATGATGGAAGTCGATGAGCGGATCGACCTGCTCAAAGACAACATCCAACACTACCTCCGAGATCTACTGAATTTCGAGGTCATCGAGATTCGCGTTCTCGAACAATCCACCGGCGACCTGCTGCCACTGTTGAGCGTTGGGATCGACGAGGAGGCATCCGATCGGCGACTGCTGGCCCGAATGCACGAGAACGGGATCACCGGTTACGTCGCCGCGAGCGGTGTTCCTTACATCTGCCATGATGTCCTCAACGATCCACTGTTCATCCCGGGCGTTGCGAATGCACGCAGTTCGCTGACCGTGCCACTGATTTTGCACGATCAGGTGCTCGGAACGATTAACGTCGAAAGCCCCGAGGTGTCGGCGTTCTCGGACAGTGACCTGCAGTTCCTCGAAATCTTTGCCCGCGACATCGCATTCGCGCTCAATACTCTCGAATTGCTAGTGGCGCAAAAGGCGAACACGGCCCAACAAAGTTGCGACGCGATTCACAGCGCCGTAGCGATGCCGGTCGACGCGATCCTTAATGACGCCGTCCACGTGATGGAAGGTTACATCGGACACAGCCCCGAGGTGATGGACCGACTCGGCCGGATCCTGCAGAACTCGCGTGACATCAAACGCACGATCCAGCAGATCGGTCAAAAGATGACCCCGCTCGATGCTGTCGCCGCTGACGAAAAATCGGAACAACACGCGGCCCTTCGCGGCCAACGGATCCTTGTCGTCGATGAGGATGAGCAGGTTCGCGAGGATGCCCACCGGCTACTCGAACGATACGGGTGCGTGGTTGAAACGGCTCACGCCGGTGACGAGGCAGTGTTGATGGTTCGCCGCAGCGGCGGGGAGGACTCCTACGACGCCATTATCAGTGACATTCGGCTGTCCGATTACAGCGGCTACCAATTGATGCTGCGTCTGGGCAAGTTGATGGATCACGTGCCGATGATTTTGATGACCGGGTTCGGTTACGACCCTGGGCACTCGATCGTAAAAGCCAAACAAAACGGGCTGCATCCCAAAGCGGTACTGTACAAGCCGTTTCGCCTGGACCAATTAATCGATGTCTTGAAGACTGTCCTGGAGGCAACCCCCAAGCCTCGAAACGACGAAGGTGAGATGTCCGACGATGATAACGAGGCCGGGCATCAAACAACCACCTCCAGTGGTGCCCGGCCGTAGGCGGTAATCTCGGGTGGTGATTGGTTCCTCCGCATCGTTTGCAGCGCACGATGAGGCAGCGTTCTACCACGCGTCTGTTATTTCTTTCTAAGCCAGCGGAAGCAGCTCGCGACGGCGTGCATCAGATGCTCGATCGGAACCCGGCGGACATGGCCGTGGCGATCTGTTTGCGTGACCTCGTGAGTCTCCAGGTCGACCGCCGTCAGGTACCCGCCACCGAAGCAATAGGTGTCGACCCCGACGAGATGTGCGTTGCAAAGTATTTCGCCGCTGGCCTGCGGAGTGTGGCCCAGGTAGACCCGTTTGCCGCTGACGTGCGGCATGGGCAGGGGACTGGGCAAATGGGCCCAATAGGTCAGCTCGTCGTCCTGGTCGGCGATATCCTGGAGCGGGTTGTACATCGCATGGACAAAGATTTCAGAATCCGTCTCGTGGTAGCGTTTCAAATTGCAGAAGAAGTCCAGGTGGCTCGAAGGGATCTTCGTCGCCGAACCGCCATAACTGGTCACGGTCGCCTTCCCTCCGCTGCGCAACCATGTTTCGTCACTCAGGCCGCTCATGACCACGCCCTGCAACATGACCTCGTGATTGCCACGCAAAGGTATGACTTTGCAGGTTTGCGAAAGTTGGATCAATTGGTCGATCACGTCTCGGGAGTTGGGGCCACGGTCGACGTAATCGCCGACAAAGATCACTTCGTCGTCACTGCTCAGCGACAGAGCGACAAGCAGCGACCGCAATGCTTTCCCGCATCCATGAATGTCGCCGATAACATAACGTGCCATGCGACGTACTAGTTCACGCTCGGGTCAAACCCCTCATTCTCGTCGGGGAACGAGAGATCAGGGCGAAGGTCTTTTAAGATCGCATGACCACAGCGATGAACGAGTTTTTCCCAAACGTCCTCATCGGTCTCGAAAATGGAGTCTGACTCCGCACGAGTCACCAGCCATCCGCCCGCACGGAGTTCGCCGTCGAGTTGCCCGGGCCCCCACCCCGAATAGCCAACGATGAATTTCAGCCGTGTATCGTCACGACGCAGAAGAATGCGAAGGTGGTCTTCATCGGCGGTCATCCACGCGGGCACATCCGACCACTGAATCGACATCGATCCCCAAGGCTCGGCCGGATGATCATGCAGCGTCGTGTGAGTCCCGGCGGGATCGTTCTCACTCGAGGTCGCGGTCGTGGGGTCATCCGGTTTCCCGCACGGTTCGCCGATACCGGCGATTTCATGAAGAGCCAAGAGCGGTCCCTCGACGGGGCCGCCGATGTGAATTTGGTCGCGATGCGATCCGCCGCCTCCCGTTTCCCCGTCGGCGCCGGACGATGGCTTCTCCACACCGGCAGGCGAGACATCGGAGAGACTCGATTGCCAGGAGGGACTGGACATTTCAACGACTTCGCCGAACCGTTTCGACGTGCAACGGTTGATCACGACACCGAATGCGCCTTCGTTGGTGTGGCGAATGACAAACACGACCGCGCGAAAGAAATGCCCATCGGTGAGGTAAGGCGACGCAACGAGAAAGCAACCGGTGCAGTTTTGAGGTTCACTCATTCTGGCCCTTTCCTTTCGATCGGTATGCGTCGTAACAAATTCCGGCACCGACTCGACACCCTGCGTCGACAATACGGGCAGGCGAAGAGATGAGTGCGGAAAACTCAATCAGGTGACCGACGGATTGGCCGTGCGGCACCCTCAGGAGCTTTTGCCGACCCAATGATCCTGCCACAGGCACCCCGCCCACGACAGCCCGACACCGAAACCGACCAACATCTTGGTGTCGGCAGCGGTGAACTCGCCGCGTTGACGCAGGCGATCGATCAAGATCGGCAACGTACACGATACCGTGTTCCCGATATCCGCCAAGTCGATTGGCAGACGTTCTTCAGAAACGTTCATGCGTTGCCGCAGTTGTTCGAGCATTTTCCACGTCGCCTGATGCATGAGGTAACGATGCACGTCCCCATCGGAAAGCGAGTTCGCCTCCAGGATTTCATCCACCAGTCGCGGGATCGCCTCGACGGTAAACCCGATCAGACTCGGGCCGTCCATATACAACCGGCTCTTCCATCGTTTGCGGTGACGAGGCGGAATAACGTCCTCAGGGGCACGCGCCCCTCCGTCGCCCACGATCAGCATGTCCGCGCCGCTGCCGTCGCTGCCGAATTGGAACCCCCACAGGCTCGGCTGGTCGCCCGCCGTGAGCAACGTGGCCGCCGCAGCATCCCCAAAAATCGTACGCAAACTGCGGTCATTCTCGTCGATGTACTTGCTGTAGGTTTCCGCGGTCAGCAGCAACACTCGTTTGGCGACGCCGCTTTGGAAGAGGCCGTCGGCCATCGCAAGCCCGTATACGTAGCCGCTGCAGCCGAGGTTGAAATCGATCGCCCCGCAGCGGGTCGGCAAACCGAGCCGGTCCTGCAACAGGCACGCAGTTGTGGGCAATGGGTAATCCGGGGTCTGCGTGCACAGCAGCACAAAATCAATCGATGCCGGGTCGATCGACTCCCGCTCGAAAAGATCCACCGCAGCGTTGTAGGCCAGGTCCGCGGCGGTCACCTCGGGAGCGGCAATGTGCCGCTGCTGAATCCCTGTTTTTTCCGCAATCAATTTCAGGTCCCAGCTCGGGAACTGCTCCTGCAAACTGTCGTTGTCTTCCACCCGTGGCGGCAGATGAACGGCGATCGGACCGATTTGAGCGTAGGGCACGTGAATATTCGGCGAGCGGGGAGATGAAGTTTCCAACAAAAAGTCGCGATGAACGATCCATCAGCGGTAGTGGCAAAGCGTACCAGCCTGCCTGCCCGGGTGGAAGGAATGCTAAATTCATCACGAAAACGCGTCCTCCGAAGTGACGGTTTTCAGGATCACACGGCTCCTAACGTCGCCACGTTCACCTTCCACCTGAGCATCCTCGTCCGCGGGTCGACAGACTCCCCGAACCGAAGCACTATATCGGCTCCTCTTCCATATCACACGAAAGCATTTCCATGATCGATCGAATTCTCGTCACGGGCGGGGCTGGTTTTCTCGGATCCCACATCTGCGAACGGCTCGTCGATGAAGGTCACGACGTGATCTGTCTGGACAATTTCTTTACCAGCCAGAAGACCAATGTCGCACACCTCCTCGGCCGACCTAATTTCGAATTGGTCCGGCATGACATCACACTGCCGATCCATTTGGAAGTGGACAAGATCTACAACATGGCATGCCCGGCCGCTCCAGGGCATTATCAGTACAACCCGATCAAGACGATCAAAACCAGCGTGCTCGGTTCGATCAACATGCTCGGCATCGCCAAACGATGCGGCGCCCGAATTCTTCAGGCCAGCACCAGCGAGGTGTACGGCGACCCGGAAGAACACCCGCAAACCGAATCGTATCGCGGCAACGTCAATCCGATCGGTATCCGAGCCTGCTACGACGAAGGCAAACGGGTCGCCGAAACGTTGTTCATGGACTACCACCGCAGCAACAATGTGGATACGCGAATCGTCCGTATCTTCAACACCTACGGCCCGCGAATGCACCCGTACGACGGCCGCGTCGTATCCAACTTCATTCGCCAAGCTCTCGCCGGTCAAGACATTACGTTGTTCGGTGACGGCACCCAAACCCGTTCGTTCTGTTACCGCGATGACCTCGTCGAAGTCATCATCCGCATGATGAACCAAGACGATTTCGTCGGTCCGGTAAACATCGGAAACCCCGACGAATTCACGATCCGTGAACTGGCGGAAAAGGTGATCGAGCTCTCTGGTTCATCGAGCAAGCTGACGTTCGCGCCTCTACCGGCCGACGACCCCACACGTCGCCGCCCCGACATTGCCCTGGCCAAAGACAAATTGGGATGGGAACCCGGGATCAAACTGGATGCCGGATTGAAGCAAACCATCGACTGGTTCAAGACGATCAATCTGGATGACTATCGGCCGCCAACGCCGAACTACTCGTAAGATCGCGGTTAGCATCGTTGGTAGATGCGAGTCTTGGAACGACTCGACTACGTATGGGTGGGGGATCCGTGCCAGGCTCGATCGACCACGCAACTACTACGCCTTTACGGGAGATTGAGTAAACTGTTCGATGTTCGCTCGGTGGCGTGCCCGCCAGATGTCGTTCATGACCCTTTTTGGCATGTGCCACTCACTCGATCTCAGTGTTGACCATGATGGCGTTGGACACGATGACGACGGCTGGATCCCTACTTGGCTGCCGCTTGGGCGAGACTCTTTACGTCGCGTCCACTTCAACGTCTTCTCCGACGCAGTCGATGCACATCGCAACGACAGTTGGCCTGCTCTTGGCGGCCAGTCTGTTGGCTGGGCTCGCCAGCGAAATGCTGCGACTTCCCAAGGTCACCGCGTATCTGGTCGCGGGTTTGCTGCTGGGGCCTAGTGTTTTCGATGTGCTCCCCCACCATCACCATCAATTTCTCGAGCCGCTGACGAAGCTCGCGATGGCGCTCGTTCTGTTTTACCTCGGAACTTTGTTTCCATTTGATCAAATCAGACGAGTGCGGAAGAAAGCGATCCCGCTGTCGCTCGGTGAGATGTTCTTCACCGCGTTGTTTGTTACCACGGGAATCCTCTTACTCGGCATGTCGCCAGCCCAATCGGTGCTGCTCGGCACGCTCGCGATTGCGACCGCGCCGGCCACAACCATGTTCGTCCTGCGGGAAACGAACGCAGAAGGCCCCGTCACCAGCCTCACCGGAACGTTGGTGACGTTGAACAACCTTGTGGCCGTGATCGCCTTCGAATTGGTTTGGTTAGGAATCGAACTCTCGACCGCTAGCGATGTTCAGTCGCAATCGGTGGGCGCGACCTTGATGCGTTTGGTGCAATCGCTCGGCGGCGCATTCTCGCTCGGTTTAGTCGGCGGTCTGGTCATGAGTTACGCGTGCGAAATCATGCACACCCGCCGTTGGCTCGTACTCCTCGTCGGCATGTCGGCTTTGCTCCTCGGACTCAGCGAGACGTGGAGGCTCCCGTACATGCTGGTGTTTTTGGTCGTCGGCGTTGTCGTCGTGAACTCGTCCAGCGGCACTCAAAAGATCACCGGCCAACTCGATTCGATCGGCGGATTGCTGACGGTTGTCTTCTTTTCGGTGCACGGCAGTGAATTGGACCTCGCCTTGCTCGCCGACGTCGGCATCATCGGTGCCGGCTACGTTGTTCTGCGAAGCGTCGGTAAAGTTTTTGGCGTCTGGCTCGTTGCTTCGCAGACTGGTGCGTCGCCACAAATCAAAACATGGTTAGGACCGGCATTGTTGGCACAGGCGGGAGTGGCGATCTCACTGAGCGCGACGGCGACCTCACGTAACCCCGACATCGCCGGTCAGGTTCAAACGATCGTCCTGGGAACCGTCGTGGTGTTTGAAATTTTTGGTCCGTTGCTAACGCGTGCCGCCGTCCTGCGGAGCGGAGAAATGCCGATCGCCAACTCGATCCATCACACCTTCGGCACACCACTGAGCGCCTTGCGAAACGTATTCACTCGGTTGGCCGGCTCGGCAGGTCTTCTCAATAAAAAGACCGCCCTGTCGGAACGCATGCGCGTCGAACAGGTGATGCGTCGCAGCGTCGACGGGATCGCCGAGAACGCAGATTTCAACGAGGTCGTCCACTTCGTTGAGCACTCTCACGACAATACGTTTCCGGTGGTCGATGATGACCGATGCGTTGTCGGTCTGATCCGATTCGACTTGCTCAACCAAGCCTTCTTTGACCCGACTTCGGATCATCTCGTGCGAGCAGGCGACCTGGCAACACCCCCGGACCTCTTGCTTCATCCGTCGCAACCGGTCCGCGCTGCGGTGGATCTGTTTCGACAAACCAGCGACGACTGCGTGGCAGTTGTCACGGACGAGCC
>JBICHZ010000009.1:0-9014 GCA_043101355.1 Rhodopirellula sp. JB044 | reverse complement strand
GCGTGATCGATCGACCATCGACCATCGACCATCGACCATCGACCATCGACCATCGACCATCGACCATCGACCATCGAGCATCGACGTAGAACCATCGACCAACAACGTACAAACCGCGCTGTCGGTAGGTTTTTCGAATTGTCCTGATGGGAAGTGGATGGTGTCATTCGTGTGCCATCTATCTGTATGACACCTTGACCTGTTGCACTTCGTGGCTGGTTGCTGCTTGGTGCGTTCGTGTTTCTGGGGCTATCGGGGGCTGGTTGTTCCGTTGTCTGGTTCGGAGTTGTCGGTTGCCGATAGCATGACCATTGCGAGCGGTGGGATGTTGAGTTTGAGGCTTTGTTCGCGACCGTGCGCCGGGATCGGCTCGCTGCTGATTTTTCCGAGGTTGCCGACGTTGCTGCCGCCGTAGATCTTGGAGTCGCTGTTGATGATCTCGATGTACTTGCCCGATTGTGGGACGCCGATTCGGTAGCCTGCGTGCGGTGCCGGTGTGAAGTTCAAAACGACGACGACCGTGCTGCCGTCTGAGCCGAGGCGACAGAACGTGAAGATGCTCTTGTCGGCGTCGTCGGCGGCGATCCATGAGAACCCGGCTGGGTCACAGTCGAGTTCGTGCAACGCGGGGTAGTCTTTGTAGATGCGGTTGAGGTCGCCGATGAACCGTTTCACTCCGTCGTGAACGTCGAATTGCAGCAATGACCAATCGAGTTGGCTCTCGGCGTTCCATTCGGATGATTGCCCGAATTCGCATCCCATGAACAACAGTTTCTTGCCGGGCGAAGCGTACTGGTAGCCGTACAATAATCGCAGGTTGGCGAACCGTTGCCATTGGTCGCCGGGCATCCGTGAAAGCAGCGAGCCTTTGCCGTGAACGACTTCGTCGTGCGAGAGTGGCAGCATGAAGTTTTCGCTGAACTGATACACCGAACGGAACGACAACTCGTTTTGGTGATATTTGCGATAGATCGAATCACGTTTGAGGTATTCCAACGTGTCGTGCATCCAACCCATGTCCCATTTCATGCCGAACCCCAACCCGCCGTTATACACGGGGCTGGAGACTCCGCCGAACGATGTCGATTCTTCGGCGATGGTCAGCACGCCGGGGAAGTCGGCGTGCAGGTGGGTGTTGAACTGTTTGAGGAATTCGATCGCTTCGAGGTTTTCATTGCCGCCGAACTGGTTGGGCACCCATTCGCCTTCGTTGCGGGAATAGTCCAAGTACAGCATCGAGGCGACCGCGTCGACTCGCAGTCCGTCGATGTGGTACTCCTTGCACCAGAACCGGGCACTGGCGTGGAGGAAGTCGCGGACTTCTTGACGGCCGTAATTAAAAATGTGGGTGTTCCAATCGGGATGGAACCCTTGCCGTTTGTCAGCGTGTTCGTAGAGTCCGGTGCCGTCGAAGTACGCCAGCCCGTGATCGTCGTAGGGGAAGTGGGCGGGCACCCAGTCGATGATCACGCCGATGTTGTTACGGTGGCAGTGGTCGACAAAGTATCGGAATTCGTCAGGGCCGCCGAAACGGCTAGTCGGTGCGAAGTAACTGGTGACCTGGTATCCCCATGATCCGTCGAACGGGAATTCCGTGATCGGCATCAATTCGATGTGGGTGTACCCGAGTTCTTTGACGTAGTCGACCAGCATCGTGGCCAGTTCACGGTAGGTGTGATACCGACGACCGTCCCACGGACGTTTCCATGACGACAGTTGAACCTCGTAGACACTGATAGGTTGTTTGAGCCAATCGACGAGACCCCGGCGGCACATCCAGTCCTCGTCCTTCCACTGATATTGATCGAGGTCGTGGATGATCGACGCGGTCGCCGGCGGGTGTTCAGCGGAGAACGCGTACGGGTCGGCTTTGTCGAGGATTTCGCCCGACTTGGTCCGGATGCTGTATTTGTAATGCGTGCCGACACCGGCTCCGGCGATGAACCCCGACCAGACTCCCGAATCACTGCCGTGCAACCAATCGGAACCGTGTTGCCAACCGTTGCCTTCGGTCAGGACGCTGACTTCGGTCGCGTTGGGAGCCCAAACAGCGAACCGAGCCCCGGCGACGCCATCGCGAACTTCGAGGTGAGCACCGAGTGAGTGATACCGTTCGTTGCGTTCGACGGCCGTCTCGCCAGCCGGTGCAACCTTGGCGGGGGCATCGTTTTTGACAGGTTCGGTGGATTTCATCTGAAGAGATACCCAAGTTGAGGAGTCGATCGTTGGTTCCTGTGGATTTTACAGGATCGACATCGTCGCGTGTGAGGGGGTGCGACGAGGTGACAACAGGGCTGTCTGTTTCAGCGAGACGCGGGCTCGATGTTCGAACGAGCTCGGTTGGTGGAAGTGGCTTTAGGTCAGCCCGTCCATCGTTCCGGTGCTGGTTGCGAAGTGATCGACTTCCAATCCGAACTTCTGCAACAACGTCAGGTAAAAGTTCGGCAGTGGGTAGTTCTCGTTTTGGCTGAACGCGAGGTGACCGGCGTGTTGGAACCGACCGCCGGCGATCAGCATTGGCATGTTCCGGTTGCTGTGGTTGGAGGCGTTGCCGAGGTTGCTGGTCAAGAACGAGGTGGTGTCATCGAGTAGGCTGCCGCGTGCGTCGTCGGAATTCGCGAGTGTTCGAAGGAACTCGCCCCATTGACCGACGAGGGCTTCTTCGACGAGTGCGAGTTGATCGAGTTTGGTGTCGTCGAGTCCGTGGTGGCTGAGCGAGTGGTAGCCTTCCTCGACGCCTTCGATCGGGATCACGCCGCCACCGGCCGGCAAGTGCAAGGTGACGAAGCGAGTCGAGTCGGTTTGCAACGCGAGATGGATCAGCTCGCACATCGTCCGGAAACGACCGATCAGGTCGTTCGGGTTGCGACTATCGACCGGACGGTCAGCGTCGACTTTCGGTTTGGGTTTTCTCGCCCATTGTTCGGACTGTTGCATCCGCATTTCCAAACCGCGGACGCTGGAGAAGTACGCGTCGAGTCGATCGCGGTCGCCACGGCCGAGGGTTCGTTGCAACGACTTGGCGTCTTCGGCGACCACGTCCATGATGCTGCGGCCTTGTCGAACGCGGGCCGCCTGTTTGTGACGTTCGGCTGCGGAATCGTCGACGAATAGCTCCGCGAACAACCGAGAGGCGGACGTGATCGGCGGGATCATCGCGCCGCTCTCGGTGTAGCAGGGACTGTTGGTGCCTCCGGTGGCGAGAACGAGCGACGGATAGCGTGTCGCGTCGCCGCGATGTTTGGCGAGCATTTGATCGAGCGAGATGGTGTTGACCGCACGGCCTGCACTGCCCATCGGGGTCGCCGTCAGGATGCTTGCTTCGGCACGGTGTCCGCCCCCGACCCCCGGGTGCGAAACACCCGATGCGATCGTCATCCGGTCGCGAAGGTCGTCGAGAGAACGCAGGTAACGCGAGGGTGTGTATTGTTTGCCGGTTCCCTCGGGCATCCAGTTGTCGGCAACCAGCCCGAGTCCCACGGTCACGGCGACCATCCGCTGCGGTGCGGGATTAGGGCCAGTAACGTTTTCATTCTCGCTCGCAAACGCCGATTGCATCGCCGACAACCACGGCAGGCTCATCGCCACGCCACTGCCACGCAGAACGGTACGACGACGCAAGCGTTTGCGGAAGTTGAAAAGAGTGGTTCGGGTTGGATGTGTCATTCGAAATCGCTGAGTTGGGTGGGGCTGAGTTGAGCGTGCTGGACGGCGAATCGGAAATTCGATCGTGGGCCTGGTTGGTGGCGTTATTTGTTAAGAAACGTGTCGCTGCAAACTACCGCGTGCAGGATCGTGCGGACGCCGTGATCGTTCGCGGAAGTTTGAGAGACGATCGATTCAACGACAGGACGGTCGGCGAATTGCAGTTTCGCACCGGTCGCGAACGTCAGCATTTGCGTCGCCAGGTTTGCCGCGAGTGTGTCGTCATCTTTCGCGATCAATTCGCAAAATCGTTCGAAGGAATCGAAGTCGGTTCCATCGACCATCGTGTAGCTGGGGTCGACTTTGGCGCCGCGTACGTATTTGCGACCGCGAAGTTGCCGATAGTGATCCCGCCATTTGCCACCGGCGTCGAAGTTTTCTAGCGCGAAGCCGGGCGGGTCAAAGTTCTTGTGACAGGAAGCACACGACGGATCCGATTCGTGTTTGGCGAGCAGTTCACGGATCGTAGTCGCGCCGCGGATGTCGGGTTCGACGGCGGGGACGTTGTTCGGCGGCGGAGGAATTTCTTGGCCGAGGATGCGCTCGCAAACCCAGATGCCGCGAAGAACCGGAGAGGTATCGTTTCCGTTCGCGGTGACTTTGTGAATGGAACCGTGCGACAAGAGTCCGCCACGATGCGAGTCGGGACCGAAGCGTACCATCCGCAGTTCATCGCCGAGTTGATTGCCGTCGACATCGACGCGTTGTGCAACCCCGTAGTAACGCGCCAAACGTTCGTTCAGAAAACTGTAGTCGCAGTTGACGAGATCTCGGACGGGAAGATCGTTGTCGAGCAAGTGTTGAATGAGGTGATGCGTTTCGCCGAGCATCGCGTTTTGGACGATCGTGTCGAAGTCGCGAAAGAGTCGCCGGTCGGGTTCGGTGAAATCGATGTCGATCAAGTCGAGCCATTGTGCGGTGAACTCTTCAACGAACCGGCGACCACGGCGAGTTTTCAGTAAGCGGTCGGTTTGTCGTTTCAGTTGATCGGCGTCGCGAAGTTTGCCTTGGTCCGCAGCGGCACGCAGTTTCTCGTCGGGCATGGAACCGCACAGAAAGTAGCTCAGTCGCGAGGCGAGCGACCAATCATCCAGGCGTCCGTCGTCGTCCGTTGATTCGCACAAGTATAAAAAACGTGGCGAACATAAGACGGCGCGATAGCCTGCCCGCGTGGCCGCGACAAACGAAGAACGCCGGTCCTCACCGCTGGCGAGACTTTCGTCGAAAACCGAATGCGTGAATTCAATGTACGGTTTGATTTGGGCGGTGGACGTCGGACGGCGGAACGCGATGTTGGCGAACCGCGTGAGCTGATCGGCCAATTGCTCACGTACGTCGGCGTTGCCCATGGATGTGAGA
The DNA here is from genome assembly GCA_043101355.1 of Rhodopirellula sp. JB044. Lineage (GTDB taxonomy): Bacteria > Planctomycetota > Planctomycetia > Pirellulales > Pirellulaceae > Rhodopirellula. The sequence continues at coordinate 3,950 of JBICHZ010000009.1, read as the reverse complement.
TTGGGAAGTAGCGTTCGTGTTTGTTTGTCGCGTCGTAGCGAAACATTCGGCAGCAGGCGATTCTGTACGGTCGGCCGTTTTGCGAGCGGGTGGATTTGCTTCAACTGCAATCGATGCAACGCGATTCCGGGCACGTCTTGGTCTTCGCATTCACCCAGTCCGACGTTGCCGCCTTGTACCTTGGCACGGGCCAGTGTGGCATCGGCGGGACGGATTTCCAGCATGTGACCTTCCGGGATCCATGCTTCGAATGAGTACGTCTTGGGTTGTTCGGTGACGCGGAAACCACCGATCCAGCTCATCAGCGGTGACCTCGAAACGCACTCGCCGCTGCGGACGCTGCACCAAACTCCCGGGGCGATAGACGGCTCGGAAGAATTGTGTGTCCCTGTTTGCGGTGTTCCCGATTCGGCGGGCGGTTTCAATGCCGAGGCTGTGAAGGAGATTTGGTAGGTTCCGCCTCGAGGAACTCGCGATGAAGACACGCGGCCATAGTACGGCAGACCGGATGACCAGGTAACGGCGAGGCCGTTGCGAAGTTCGGGTTCACGGTTGCGGCGTCCCCGCGGTTTGTTGGCGATCGATTTCGGTTCGAGGTCGACCGACCAATTCGGCTCCGGACGCAGCGCACGATCGAACGCGGCATCGAGAGCGGTGTCGACGACGTTGAGGTGCGATTCGAGTTGGAAGTGCGACATCGTCTGTGCGTCCGCCAAGTGCACGTAACCGCTGTTTCGCGATTCGGCGGGCATCAAGCGAGACAACGGAATGTCGATTCCGAGGAGGTCCTGCAGCGTGCGTTCGAGTTGCTCGTTCGAAAGCCGGCGTCCTTGAACGCGTCCACTCTCGGCTCGGCGGGTTCGGGACGCCCGCATCAAAGCCCGCCGGGTGGGGGTTAGAAATTGAGACCGTGCGGCTTCATCGAGGTCAGCGTCATCGGGCGGCGGCATCTCGCCTTTTTCGACCCGATCGAATATTCTGACCCACGCGTCGAAAGTCTGTAGACTCGCGAGGTCGTTGCTCACCGATTCGACATCGAATCCACCTTCGCCGAACGGGCCGTCATGGCAATCGATGCAGTTGGTTTGCAGGAATTCGAGCGAGGATTCGGGGACTCGTGTTGCCTCGTCGGGAGAGGCGGCGAACGCCGGTGTCGACGCGATCGGCAAGCAGCAGATGACCAGCAACGACGCCAGGGCACCGCGAAGGCAAGTAAACAAACGCATCAATGTTTGTCATTGGTAGGAGGGCGATCGCGAAAGAAAGGTGGGGGTGGGGTGATTCGCGATTGGGAAGGGCTGCCTATTGTAACAATTGAACGGGCAGAAGGAAAACGGAATCGTGGGAAACGGTTGCGCGATCGAAAGCGGAGGTCGATCGGCTTTCGCGAGAGTCGTTAAATTAGTGAACAAAATCGGCGGGCCTGCGTAACGCACGACGCTGCCCACCCGAGGCTGTGTCTTTCGAACCAAAAAGGGCTTGGTAAACCGGCCTCTGGGTCAGTCCGGACCATGCCGGGAACCTGCGAACTCGACTGTAACTTTTCTATTCCAACTGATTGGCCTGATCTATGTCCGTTACCGTCTTGCTGATCATGGCGGTTGCGTTGTTGGCGATGTTGATCAGTTGGATCGTGCTGTATCCGGTCCGTTACTACGCCCGCGAGTTGGGATTGCTCGACCGACCCGGCGGGCACAGCAGCCACACCGTTCCGACTCCGCTCGGTGGCGGGATTGGGATTTACTGTGGGATCGCGGGAACGTTGTTGTTCGGTCTGTTTGCCGCGTGGTTGTTGCAGGATCCACAGCGTGCAGAGAGTCTGCGCGAGTCGGTTGGCGGATGGGTGCCGGCGAACTACTGGGCCGCGGCGGTGTTGCACGCCCCGGGGGTTTGGTTGCGATCGACCGATGTGTTTTGTTTGCTCGGGGCCAGCACCGTTTTGCTGATCCTGGGGTTGTGGGACGACCGCAAAGGTTTGTCGGTGATCGTTCGTTTGGGCGTGCAGTTCGCAATGGCGGCGGCGGTCGTGTTGGGTTTGGGCATCGAGTTGACGGCTTACTTGCATGTCGGTTGGATGACCAAACTGCTGTCGGTGATCTGGATCGTTGCGGTGATCAACTCGTTCAACATGCTCGACAACATGGACGCGTTGTCGGGCGGCATTGCTGCGATTATCGCGACGTCCATGTCCGTGGTGATGATGACCACGTTTGATCCCGAAACGGGGCGACCTCAATTGTTGGTCGCCGGGCTGTTGTTGGTTGTCGCCGGATCGTTGCTCGGGTTTCTCTTTCACAACCGCCCACCGGCGAAGATCTTTATGGGCGACGGCGGCAGTTACCTCGTCGGATTTTTGATCGCGGTGGCGATGTTGATGGCGACGTTTGTGGGTGGTCCGTCGGACGATGGGACGCTGCGTCCGCACGCGGTGTTGGCGCCGTTGTGTGTGATGGTCGTTCCGCTGTACGACATGATTTCGGTCCTATGGATTCGCATCCGAGAAGGACGCAGCCCGTTCCTCGGTGATCACAGTCACCTGTCGCATCGTTTGGTTGACTTGGGGCTGTCGCGAACCGCCGCGGTGGCGACTATTCATTTGATTACCGCGACGTGTGGGTTGTCGGCGATTTTGTTGACGCATGTGACGTTGCTGCAAGCGATCACGGTGTTGGGGATCGTCGGTTGTATGTTGACGTTGGTCGCGATTTTGGAATCCACACGCGGTCGTGGGTCGAAGCCTTGACGGGCCGCAAAACAGCGTCGAAGGGTAGTGGCCGGATGAGTCGCGAATCGAAGGCGGGTGGCCCGCACGATTCTCATGCGCACGACGATCATGCGAACGTTTCGGCCGGCGAACCGCCGGGACGCGAAAGGTACGAGCGTTTGGCGGTTGCGAAGTCGGCGGTTTTCGGCGGTCTCTGTGCGGGGATCGTGTGGACGGTTTATTACCCGGCGGATTCGACGGCGGTCGAGCAGGGCGACGCGTTGGGAGTGTCGTTGGGGTTGATCGTTTGGGCGGCGTGTTCGGTTTGGGCGTTTGGTTTCTCGTCGGTCGTGGCGTCGGCGCGAGATGGATGGCGTTCGTCGTCGTGGTGGTTGGACGCTGCTCCGGTTCTGTTGGCCGCGTGGGTGATGGTTGCCGGATGGGTCGGCACTGGATATCTGACGTCGTGGACTCCGTCGGTCGGTGGCGACGTGCGGGCGGCGACCAATGAGGTTTGGTGGTGGGTCGCGGCGGTGGCGTGTTTCGTGATCGCGAGACGTTTGTTTGCCAACCATTCGCGATCCGTTGTCGCGGTCGGTGTCTTGTTGGGAGCCGGTGCGCTTTTGGCGTCGCATACGCTGCACCAGTGCTTCATTTCGTTTCCACAAACGATCCGGGAATACGAAAGCGATCCTGAAGGGATGTTGGCAAAAATTGGCATCGACGCGGAGGCCGGTTCGGCGGCGCGGATGATCTTTGAAAACCGGATGCGAGATGGCGGGCCGACGGGGACGTTTGCGTTGGCCAATTCGCTGGCCGGACCGCTCGCGATTTCGTTGGTGCTCGCGATCGGAGCGTTGATTTCAGTGATTGCCAACCGAAAGGCGGTTGGCACGCACGACGACGGGGCGAATTCGGTCGGGAGTTTGACCGGTGTGATGCTCGGCGTATTGTCAGGATTGTTGGCAGTGGCCCTTTTTACCACGGGCAGTCGCAGTGGTGTGTTATCCGTGGTCGTTGTCGGCGGTGTCGGTGCGTTGGTTTGGCTGATGCGGAGAAAGCTGTTCCGGCGATCGGAATCCACCGGTGCGGAAGACGCAAACGCGACCGCTACGCAATCGCCCGGTGCGGGCAAAGGACTATTGCGGGGGTGGGCGGGTGTGTTGGCGGTTTTGTCGATTGCGGCGTTGGGAATTTTGTGGCGATTTGGTCACGGGATGCTTGGCGGCGAATGGGTGTCGCAGGC
>JBICHZ010000008.1:0-8391 GCA_043101355.1 Rhodopirellula sp. JB044 | reverse complement strand
TTCGAGAACTGCAAAACCGCGCTGATCAAGCAACAAACCCTAGCGACGACTCGCAGAACCAATAACCAGTCAATTCGATTGGGACCGATCGATCGTTCGGAGCAACACAGCAATCCGGTGGTGAGTTGCCTCATTCGCCGTAAAAACGAGCCGACGTCCGGTTGCAGTGAACGACACCGGAAGAGCTCCATGTTTGCATTGATGCCATTGCCAACAAACAGTTCGATTCATTCGAACACGACCAAAAAGGCCGACGTCAACGACGCCGACCTTTCTATGTAAAACACGTGTCCGTGATTGTTGGGATCAGTCTTCTTCGACCCAGCCTTCGAGTTCAACGAACGCATTGGCGAGCGAGAAGTTCACTTGGTCGTAGATCGCTTCATCGTACGCGAACGCGTTGATCACGACGCGGTAGGTTCCTGGGGACAACTCGACTTCGAGGTCGTCGAATTCAAATTCTTCGATATAACGAGCCGAGTTGACCGCGTTCATCGAAATGACTTTGCGATAAACATTGGTGTTGTTGCTGCGGTCGATCACGCGAACAACCACTTTCGCTTCACCCGACGTATCGTGGGCTTGGTCGCCACCGAAGAAGTTGGAGACGCCGATCATGCCCTGCAGGACCACACGTCCTGGGTTATCGAGTTGAACGTCAAAGCGAAAGCGACTTTCGGAATCGGACTCAGCATCGCCCTGAACGTAGATCGACGCGAGAGCATAGCCATAGCACCAAAAATTGCCGCTGGCGTCGTCGATCCAAGAGTCTTGCGAAGCGGCCGTCCAGATGTTGGCCGGGTTCGATGGGTAGTTGTCGGGGTTGTTGAATTCGAGATCCGAACGCCAGGTACCGAAGTCGCGATTGACTTCCGAGTCCGAATCTTGTGCGTCGGGAGTTGGCGTTTCCCACTCATCCCATTGCTGTTGCGCACCGGTTTCGAAATACGACACGGCCGTCTTGCGGAACGGCTTGCTCAGGGTTTGTGCTTGCGTGGCGGAGACGAAGACCAACGCTGCGAACAACGCGGTCATGCATCGTAATGACTGTGACATCTGATTTCCTTTTCATTGACTGTGGGAACTGATCGTGACAGGGTGTCTGGATCGGCGGAAATCTTACCGGTCACAAAGCAGCCTTCGGTGAAGCGCCAGTGAAATCAGAATGAAGCGTTGGCCGCACTGTGGATGCCATCTCAAGGGCTCCGATCAATCGAACTTAGGTCGCTTGGATCAACCACAGCGTCGCCGTCAAACGAAGCGACTTCACCGCCATGTTCTTCCGTCTACAGCAACACCACAGCGAGTTGCCATGATTGGGAACACGCACGTTTGAGAAGGATATCGATTTGACGCAAGTGCTCGGCACCGGTTGCGATTTTGCATCCTGCCTGAGTACAGCACACCAGACATCAACCGTCCGTATGAAGATCCAAGAGGCGAGAGATAAAATCTCTGCGAAGTTGTGGTTCATGAGATTGCGGTAACCGGAAACCGATCCCCCCATCCGCCGACCGACGTTCGCCGCGGTTTCCACAAAACAACCAGGTAACAATGCAATCACACGTACGAACTGCTTGGAATGCGCCACCGGAGACCGCCTACTCATCCACGTTCGTCGTTGCAGGCACCCCATTCCCGCGTGGTCGTTGGATAGCTGGTCCGACATAATGTGCGCTCACCATCATTATCCACACGCTCTCTGTTTGAAGGCCCCGCGATGGAGTCGACTCAGTCCAGTGATCCAGCTCACTCTCAGGCTCACGCCAGCGAATTGACGATCGAAAAATCTGATGCGATCGCGACGGTTACGTTGAACCGACCCAACAAACGCAACGCACTCTCGCTGGAACTGCTCGGCGAACTCGATTCACGACTGCACGAACTCGCTAGCGATCAAGAAACACGCGTCGTTATCCTACGCGCCGCCGGACCGGTGTTTTCTTCCGGGCATGATTTGAAACAAATGATTGCCCGGTCGCGAGAGGAATACGAAGAACTATTCACTCAGTGCGCCAAATCGATGCAGCGTCTGCGACAAATCCCACAGCCCGTCATCGCTCAGGTGCAGGGATTGGCAACAGCCGCCGGTTGCCAGTTGGTGGCTTCCTGCGACCTCGCCGTCGCGAGTGAACAGTCCTGGTTCGCCACGCCGGGCGTGAAGATCGGCCTATTTTGCACCACGCCGATGGTCCCACTGATGCGAGCGATTCCTCCTAAAGTCGCGATGGAAATGTTAATGACCGGAGAGCCACTTGCAGCGCAGCGGGCATACGAACTGGGGCTGATCAACCGTGTCGTTCCGCTTTCGGAACTCGAGGATGCGACCCGTGAATTGGCAATAAAGATCGCATCGGCCAGCCGCGACACCGTCGCGATCGGGAAGTCCGCTTTCTACCAACAGGCCTCCTACTCAGAAGCCGATGCGTACTCGTTTGCTGTCGAGGTGATGACCGACAACTCGATGCGTCCCGACGCGAAAGAAGGCATCAGTGCTTTTCTAGAAAAACGCGACCCGGTCTGGAAACCGTGACCGATGGGACTGCAAACTTTCGACCAACTGTTCGCTCGCGCCGACGCCAACCGACGCGAGTGCCCCGTCGTTGTCGCGGGCGGGAATGACCCAACCGTTCTCAACGCCCTGGCGGAAACAACTCGCCGTGGTTGGACACTTCCGATACTGTGCGGACCGGCGGCGGAAATCGAATCCGTCGCGGCGGCAGAGAACGTTCCCCTGGACCATTTTCAGATCATTGATTCCGATCAACCTGCCGTGGCAGCGGTCGAGTGCATTCGCCGTGATCAAGCGGTGGCGTTGATGAAAGGCCGAATCGCGACACCGGATCTCATGCGTGCGGTCCTCAATTCCAAATCGGGACTGAAGACGGGAAGAACCATTTGTCAAATTGTGATGATGGAAATCCCCAAAGACCATCGACAGTTCTTGTTGGCCGATACGGGGATCACGATCGAACCGACCATTCAACAGGCAACCGAGATCGTTGAATCCACGGCGCAAGTTGCGAAGTCGCTCGGCTGCACATCCCCACGCATAGCCATCATGGCAGCGAGCGAAAAGGTAACCAACGCGATGCCGGAAACGCATCTGACGGATCAAATTGCGGCTACCATCGTGACTTCGTCGGACATTCACGTCCAAGGCCCGTTGTCCTTCGACCTGGCCTATTCCACAACCGCAGGTGAGAGAAAGGGACTCGATGGCGAGGTGATCGGATCGGCCGATGCCATGGTTTTCCCAAACCTCTTGTCGGCCAACTTGACGGTCAAAGCGATCATGTACACCGCCGATTGTCGGTTTGGCGGGATGCTCGCCGGGGCGGCATGCCCGATCGTTTTCATGTCGCGAGCTGACAACGTTCAAACGCGAATTCGATCTCTGGCGTTGGCGCTGCATCCAACTTAAAGTGACCGTGCCTACTGCCTCTAACAATCACGAAGCGGTCACCATCCACCGATTAAATTCCGACAAACGGCACCGGAACCAATAAAGCATGTTGACGGATCCACGTGTCGACTCCGTCCCAACTGGTGTACTGGCTCGCAAAGAGCACCAGCAAATACACGCCGACGATCGCCGGTGCGACCGCGAACCGAACGCCCCAACGAGACATCGTGTTCCACCATCGACGCCATCGCGGCGAGTGGATGTCTGAGTCGGCATCTGGATTCTCCATCGCCGACGATTGCGATTCGAGAGACAACCTTCGACAGCGCCGCATCGCCAACCCTGTTGCGATTCGGGCGGGCAACATGAACGCGACAAACACGAGACACGGCAACCACGTGATCTCCTGCGGGGTGGCTTCGATTTTCAGCAGATACAACGGGATCGGCAGCAAGACCAAACTCACCAACATCGCGCCCGCATAACTCCACGGAGCGGCGTGAACCTCGCGGCGGACCCGGCGCCACTCGAAGATCGCTCGAAAACGATTCTCGGCGGCAAAATGAGCTTGCAGCATCGGCAGAGTCATCAGGATGTAACCAAGCGTCACCAAGGCGATCACGCCGACCAATCCGGCGGCGGCTTCGTTTCCTTCCCTCGTGACGTTCATGATGACCATCGCCGGAAACAACCAGATAAGGGTGCCCACCGCCCCGCGCGCGCCGAGCCAAAACAGCCGCGGCAGTTGCAAGGAAACAACGAAACTCCACAATCGATCGGATACGTCCGTCCACAGCGAAGGCCGCCATGCCTGCGTACAAAACCGGATCGGTTCAGGCCATAAAAAATGCCGCAGTCGTCCGCCACGAGCCCACGCCCACCACAGGTAAACCGTCGCGGCCATTGAGAACACGATCGCGACCGCGCGGAGCACGGTTGCGGACGTGGAATCGGGTTCGATCACCGCAGCGACGGATTCCCAGTGCACCAATAATCGGATCGGCAGCGAGGCGAGCCCGAGCGATCCCAAGACCACACCGATCTGTCCGGCCTGATCCAATCCCGGGACGCTCTCGCGGACCTAACGCCCACTGGTCAGCCGACCGGCCACCAACAGCAGGTACCCAAGTACGGTCAATTGCAGCAGCGGGATCGCGGTCACCACCGCGAGCAGAATCACGAGGCTCGCCAAGCACCACATGTTCCACACCGCCGCGGCGCACCACTTCCATCCGCGGGCCCCAATTCGCGCAATCCTCACGCGCCGCGATGCGTTTTCCTCCCGCGGATCATCCGACCCCGCCAGACTCGGCGACGGAAATCTGCTGGCATTTTCGCCCGGAATGCTCCATTGCTCGGGTTCGACTGCGGTGCTGGCCCAACTCATCGTGCTGCGTTCCTGCTGCGGGGAGGGTGGAAATTGGCGTGCGTTTGGATGGGCCTCCGCGATGCGCGTCTGCATCGCTGTCGAATCCCCGCCGCCTCGCGGATCGCATGCTGTCATCATAACGAAGCAGGCGTTTGAAAGCGAAAACGGTGCTCGACCTGCTACCGCCGCGAAACTTACCGCCGGGATATTCGCCGGCGGGCAGCGGATATTGGCAAACGTTCAACTTTTCTGCACCGGCGGTCGATACATCCTCTGATGGGCACGCGACTTTAGCGATTGCGTGCTTTCTCGGTGTTGCCTCATCTTGTCGGGATGTTCAGGCAAAGCATAGCTGGCCGGCTAAAAAACCGGACCATTCGTTCCAATCCGATCATTGACGGGATTCGATACGAACGAAAGTAACCTTAGAATGCGCACCATTGATTTCACGACCTTCCCCTCCACGTTTTGACGCAAACGCCATGACGCCGCACGTTCACCTCTGCTTGGTTCTGCACAATCACCAGCCGATCGGCAACTTCGACGGCGTCTTTGAGCAGTCGTACCAAGACAGCTACCTGCCGTTTCTCGAAGTTTTCGAACCTTACGAGTCGTTGCAGATTTCGCTGCACACGTCGGGTCCGTTGATGATGTGGCTCGCCGAGCGGCACCCGGAATACCTCGACCGAGTTCGCTTGCTCGTCGAAGCCGGCCGGATCGAGATCGTTGGCGGGCCGCAGTACGAACCGATCCTGACGATGTTGCCTAGCCGTGACCGCGTCGGCCAAATCGAATCGTACAGCCGGTGGCTGCAACGCAATGTCGGTGTGACCCCGGGTGGAATGTGGACTCCCGAGCGGGTCTGGGAGTCGAGCTTGACGAGCGATGTCGTCGATGCGGGCATCCACTACACCGTGCTCGACGACTATCACTTCAAAGCGGCCGGGATGAAGGACGAGGACCTGACCAGTTACTACCTCGTCGAGGACCAAGGGCGGTTGCTGCGGATCTTCCCCGGCAGCGAGCACCTGCGATACACGATTCCGTTCCGTCCCGTGGGTGAAACGATTTCGTACCTGCAGGACATCGCTCACCGTCACCCCGGTGCGGTGATGACATTCGGCGACGACGGCGAAAAATTCGGCACTTGGCCGGACACCAAATCGCACGTTTATGACCAGGGTTGGTTGCGTTCCTTCTTTGACGCTCTGAGCGAAAACCAAGAGTGGTTACACACGGTCACGATGGCCGAAGCGATCCGCCGCGTGCCGGCTGCGGGAAAAGCCTATCTGCCCGATTGCAGCTATCGCGAGATGACCGAATGGTCATTGCCGGTCGAAGCCCAGGAAACACTCGAGGACGTGACTCACGCACTCGAAAAAAGCTCCGAATGGCCACGCCTGGAGACTTTCGTGCGGGGAGGTTTCTGGCGCAACTTCAAAACGAAGTACGAAGAAACCAACGAGATGTACGCTCGCATGATGCACGTCAGTGAGCGATTGAAGAAAGCCGAAGAGGCAGGCCTGGACGCAGGCGTTCTCGCCGAAGCACGCGACCATCTGTACCGTGGTCAGTGCAACTGCCCATACTGGCATGGTGCGTTCGGCGGCATCTACTTGCCACACCTTCGCAACGCGATCTACGAACACCTGATCGCAGCCGACACGATCCTCGCCAACGTCGAAGGCACCGTTAAAATCGCGACCGCGACCGCGTCTGACTACGACTTCGACGGTCAACAGGAAGTCCGTCTGTCGAACGAGCAAATGGTTCTCTGGCTCGACCCGGCTAGCGGCGGTCGGATGTATGAGTGGGATCTTCGTGCGATCAACCACAACCTGTTGTCGACACTGCAGCGTCGTCCCGAGGCGTATCATCGCAAGGTGTTGGCCGGCCCGAGTTCGGGCGACGGCGATGTCGCGTCGATTCACGACCGCGTCGTCTTCAAACAAGAAGGCCTCGACGAATGCGTGCAATACGACCGGTTCCCTCGCAAGAGTCTGATGGACCACTTCTACGACAACGAGGCAACCCTCGAGTCGGTGATGTCGGGCGACTCTCTCGAACGAGGCGATTTCGTCGACCTGCCTTTTGAAGCCAAACTTCGCCGAGGTGGCGACCGGGTCCAGGCCCAAATGCGACGCGACGGAAACGCCTGGGGCATCCCGATCACGATCACCAAAGCGGTCACGATCTGCCAAGACAGCGACACGATGTCGGTCGCCTATCTACTCGAAAACTTGCCGCCCGGTCGCCCGCTGCACTTTGCGATCGAATGGAACTTCGCCGGTCTGCCTTCCGGTGCCGACGACCGTTACTTCAGCGACGCCAACGGCAACCGCCTCGGACAACTCGGCGAGAAAATTGACCTCAGCGACGCACGCGGGCTTTCGCTGTCGGATCGCTGGCTCGACGTGGACGTGGACCTGACCTGCGACCGTGACAGCGGCATTTGGGCGTTCCCGATCCAAACGGTGAGTCAGAGCGAAGGTGGCTTTGAACTGGTTCACCAAAGCGTTTGTGTGATGCCACACTGGATCGTTCAAGCCGATGCCGAAGGCCGTTGGGCCGTGCGAATCGACGTGAGCACCCGTTGTGGGAAAACGGACGCGCCGCTGGCTCATCCGATGCTCGCTGAACAAACCAAGAATTAACTCTCGCATTGCCGCTGAACCGGGTTGCCGATCCGGTTCAACGATCGATGTGGGAACTGTGCCTGGCATGCTCTCTTCGCGGAACCCACGCGAAGACGCGGACCACCGCGACGAACATGTGCCACCGTCAGGATGACGGCGGACGCACGCATGACAAGGACCGTCCCTGAACTCTGAATCGAGATAACGCGAGTGACCGCAAAGCTTCGATTAGTGATGCCCGACCCCGAACCTTCCCGCCGACTGCGAGTTGGGACGAAGTTGGACAAATACCGTTTAGTGCAACGACTCGGCGAAGGTGGCTTTGCCGTCGTCTTCCAAGCGCACGATACGATCGAAGATCGGTCAGTGGCTCTCAAGGTTCCTGACCTCTCGAGCGACAGTTTGCAGCAGTCCTTCGACGACGTGCAGCGAGAAGTTCGCATCATGGCGGCCTTATCGCACCCGAACGTGCTGCCGCTCAAAGACGCCCGTTACATCGACGGACAATTCGTGATGGTGTTCCCCCTCGGCGAGGAAAGCCTCAACGATCGACTTTCGCGCCGCATGGCACGCACCACATCCGTGGATTACATCCGGCAGATGACCGAGGCCGTCGCTCATGCACATGAGAACAAAGTGCTGCACCGGGACATCAAACCGGAGAACTTCATCCTGTTCCCCGGAAACCGAATTTGCTTGACGGATTTCGGACTGGCTCGCAACCAAACCCGCCGCCACCGGGTCTCCGCATCGGGAACCCTCGGATACATCGCTCCCGAACAGGCGATGGGCAAACCGACGCTGCGAAGTGACGTGTTTGCGTTGGGATTGATCGCGTATCGAATGCTCGCCGGCGTCCTTCCCGAATACCCGTTCGAACCGCCTTTGCCGTCGTACGCAAAATTCCGCAAAGGATTGCACCAAGACTTCATCGACTGGGTTCGCAAGGCGATCGACCCGACGCCGAGCAAACGATTCCG
>JBICHZ010000007.1:0-11856 GCA_043101355.1 Rhodopirellula sp. JB044 | reverse complement strand
CGCCGTGGATGAGTCGCGGACGTTTGTCATTGTAAACGGTTTAGTCGGAAGACCCTCCGGTGCAACGTCAGGTCGTCTGACTTCGACAATGCGGGCAAGCGTAGCCGAATCTCCCACTGACCGGGAGTTTACGAAACCTCGTCTTCATCAAACGCTCCCAATCGAACGTGTTAGGCTTGCCTTCGGGCATGTCAGCAACCTGCAAGCAGGGCGTTCATGCAGGACTCGTTTACCGCTACACCGAACGGTTCGCGAAAACTCGAGGCACAACATTTCGACGACAATATGGTTTCACCCAGCAGATTCCACTAACGCGAAAACCCGTAATTTCCCGACGCAAACACCTCGGCGGAAGAGCAAACGCGTGTCTTGATCACCGGACCTTTGTCATGCGACGTATCCATTGCCTCTCCCTCTGCCTCATTCGAATGCGAGAGCGTGTTTCGATCAAAACGGCAAACTTGTTCACGAACTATTCATCTAAATTTCTCGAGCGATAGAAGCCGTTCCAATCCGCTTTTCTCACGTACCTAGAGGAAGCCGATCGACCGCAGTGGTATCCAATCTGTAACTAAGCACCTTAAAAGTGCGTTCTTGTCGATACGCGTGTTACGCCTACCATCACAACGTACAACCGATCGAGTCAGCCTTTCCCGGTGCATCGCCGTGAATCAATCGCTGCCGAACCGCCTTGCACACAGGAACACGAGATGAGTTACGACAACTACGAAACGTTTCATACTTCACTGCAAAGCGGCGTTTTGACAGTCACGTTTGACTGCCCCCCGGTAAACGTGCAGGGAATCCCTATGCTCGACGACCTGGACAGGCTTGCTGAAAGCCTCGAAGAAGACCGAACGGTCAAGGTCGTTGTTTTTGCATCGGCCCATCCGGAAATCTGGGTTGCTCACGCCGACACTCATTTCCTGAAAGACATGTCGACCCAAGCGGTTTCACGCGATGAAGTAAAACTGCTTTACCTTCAGAAGGTGCTGCAACGAATCAGCGACCTCCCGCAGGCTACCATTGCCAAGATCGAGGGATGTGCCCGAGGCGGTGGACACGAGTTTGCCCTCGCGTGCGACATGCGATTTGCTGCTCGCGGCAAAGCGATGTTCATGCAGATGGAGGTCGCCATGGGAATCCTTCCCTGCGGAGGCGGAGCCTCACGAATGGCGAGACAGGTCGGACTCGGAAGGGCCCTCGAGATCATTCTCAGCGCACGGGACTTCGATGCCGACGAAGCACAAGCGTATGGAACGATTAATAAAGCACTCGAACCTGACGAGATCGGTCCTTACGTCGATGAACTGTCTAACCGAATTGCAAAGTTCCCGGCCGAGTCAATCCGCGCGTGCAAAAAAGCTGCGATCGCATCGATCGACTTACCGATCCAAGACGCTCTGAAAGAAGAAGCCTATTGGCTGTATCAGGCTACCAGTCAAACTCCCGCGATCAAACGTTTTGCCAACGCAGACAGGGACGGGCTTCAGAACGACATCGAGAATCAACGTCGCTGGAACGACATTGTCATCCTGACACAGGCGATCGAGTAACGTACGAACGACCACTTCCATATCTGAACCACTTCTCAACCGAAACCTATCCACGAGGACATTACGATGCGAGCCATGCTAATCAAGACCTACGGCAAAGATTCCGAATTCGAACTCAGTGACGTCGCGACACCCGAAGTCAAACCTGGACATGTGCTTGTGAAGATCGCTGCGTCGAGCGTCAACACCGTCGACACGATGATCCGCAACATGGGCAAGGATCTGCCACTGTCTCCCGATACACCTGCGATCCTCGGGATGGATTTTGCAGGCACCGTCGAAGCCGTCGGTGAAGGAGTCGATGACTACGCAGTTGGCGACGAAGTCTACGGGTGTGCCGGCGGTTTAGCAGACCTCCCCGGTGCACTCGCCGACCACATGGTCGCCGATGCCAATTTGATTGCACACAAACCCAAAAACCTCTCGATGAAGGAGGCCGCCGCCCTGCCATTGGTGGCAATCACGGCATACGAGGGTCTGATGCGTGCGGGCATCACCCAAGGTCAAAAGGTGCTCGTCCATGGCGGATCTGGCGGTGTTGGGCACGTCGCCATCCAACTCGCCAAACACTTCGGCGCGGAGGTGTACTCGACCGGCGGAGGCGATCAACAAATCGCGTTGATTGAGAAACTCGGTGCAACAGGGATCAATTACAAAACGGAAACGGTCGAAGACTATGTCGACCAACACACCGGCGGCACCGGTTTCGATCTGGTGTTCGACTCGGTCGGGGGAGCCAACCTCACGAATTCCTTCGAAGCGGCAGCGTTGAACGCGAACATCGCCACAACCGTTTCGCTTTGCGAACTCGATTTGACACCGGCTCACTTCAAAGGGCTTTCTCTGCATGTCGTCTTCATGCTGATCCCGATGCTGCACAATCACAAACGCGAAGAACACGCAGAGATCCTCCGGCAGCTAGCGAAAATCTCTGAAGCGGGTGCACTCACCCCAGTACTCGATGAAGAGCAATTCCAACTCGAAGACGCTGGGAAGGCGTACGCACGTCTCGAGAGCGGCAAAGGAATGGGCAAAGTTGTGATCGAAAACTAAGCGATCACCTTCGCAACTTCAAAAGTTTTTCCGGACGCAATCATGATTTCGACGACGAGCCGTTTCCAAGACAGCGAATTCCAACCGATCAATCGCGGTTACAACTCGGCATTACGTGTCAATCGCTTGAGTGTCGGTTTGGTTGTTCCGATCGAGAATTATGATCTTCGTCCGGTACCGACGATGCAAAGGCACATCGAACGAGTGCAACTCGCCGAGAGGCTCGGTTTCTCGGCGGTTTGGCTGCGTGACGTGCCATTCAACGTCCCTTCCTTTGGCGATGCCGGACAAACCTACGATCCGTTCGTTTACCTCGGCATGCTAGCCGGACAGACTCAGCAAATCGCGTTGGGGGTTGCCAGCATCATCCTTCCGCTGCGTCACCCGGCACACGTCGCCAAAGCCGCTGCGACTGCAGATGTGTTGTCAGGAGGTCGACTCATTCTCGGCGTTGCATCCGGTGATCGCCCCGAAGAATATCCGGCTCTGAAAACTCCTTTCGCGGATCGGGGTGCGGCGTTCCGGGAGAGTTTCAAATACATACGCGAGATGAGCCATACCGCACCGACATTAGATAATCGTTTTGGCAAACTGCGCGGCGATATGGACATGCTTCCCAAACCGGTAGAGGGCAAACTCCCGATGCTGATTACCGGAGGCAGCCAACAGACACCTCAGTGGATCGCAGAAAACGGCGACGGATGGATGACTTACCCTCGAACCCTCGATGCGCAGGCGGATGCAATCCGTCACTGGCGAGAAGACCTCGAGCGGCTCGGTCGACCCAATCAACCGGTCATGCAGCCACTCTATGTGGATCTGACCGCGAATCCTAACTCTCCACCGCAACCGATCCACCTCGGTTTTCGAATGGGTAGCAGGTATCTGTGTGAGTATCTGACCGAGCGGCAGGCAATCGGGGTCAACCATGTCGCCTTGAACCTGCGTTTCAACCGCGAGCCCATCGAACCAACGATGCAGCAAATCGCCGAAGAGATCCTTCCGCATTTCGAATCCTAGTTCGCATCATTCATTCGCAGACCGCGTCACGGACGGCACTCCGAGATGGAAACCATTGATCGATCGCCACGGTGTCCATCGTTCTAAACTGATATAACACGAACGACCGAGCAACTACCTGTTGCTGCCGGTGACCATAAACGCTCGTGTCTTGAAAACTAATTCATGAAGCAAATACGATGAATCAAATCGCCATCACATCAGCCAGCGGGCAATTGGGAACCGCAATTGTCAACGCAGCAAAAGATCTGGTAGGGCCGTCCAACGTAATCGGATTGGCTCGCACGCCCAGCAAAGCCAGTGACCTCGGTATCGAGATCCGTCCCGGCGACTACAACTCGCCGAGCGATCTCGAAGCATCGCTCAAAGGCGTCTCTGCAGTTCTATTGGTTTCCGGGATGGATGCACCTGAAAAACGCATCGAGCAACATCGCAACGTTATCAATGCCGCGAAACGCGCTAACGTTCAAAAGATCGTATACACGAGCATCCAAGGCGCACAGGAAGGAACCGCATTCTCTCCGGTCGTCGCGAGCAATCGGCAGACGGAGGAGGATGTCCGCAACAGTGGCCTACAGTGGGTGATCGGACGCAACGGCATCTACATTGAACCGGACATCGACTACATCGACACTTACAAGAAACACGGCGAAATTGCGAACTGTGCAGGCGACGGGAAGTGTGGTTACACCACGCGTCCCGAATTGGGTTATGCCTACGCACGCATGCTGACGGAATCCAAACACGACGGGCAAACATACAACCTGCATGGTGATGCGATCACGCAACAGGAGTTGACCGACTACATCAACGAGGCGTTTGGATTGGATCTCAAATTTCGCTCAATGTCGGTCGACGAATATCGAGAAGACCGAACTTCCGAACTCGGCGACTTCTTGGGCACAATCATCGCCGGGATCTACCAAGGGATCCGCGAGGGAGCCAACGACAACGAAAGCCACTTTACACTCGCGGCGGGTCGGCCTCACCAAACCTGGCCGGTCTATTTTGCGGGACTGCAATAGCAACACGCAGCGCCGCCTGATCGCTCTTGAATCTCCTGGCACCTCCGGTAAAGCCATCCATCGAATGATTGCCAAAAAAGTTTGGCACCTCACCGATTGTTTCTTGCACTTGGTTGATCAGGACGTTCACTAAAAATCAACGAGGGCAAAAACCCCGATCAACTGGGCCTCGAGGTCAAACTGCCCGAACACTTGAGCAACGAACCCTACCTGATCGAATTCTGCGGGTCCGTCCCTCACGCCGTTCGAGCGATCTACGCCGAGCTGCTGGAATGGTTCGATGGAAATCCTGCCACGCCGAGCCCGTTAGCCCCCAAGATCAAAGCTCACAAATTGGCAGACTTGGCCGGTGGAACACAAAAGCTGACGCAGCAAATGCGAACCGCGCTGGCAACCGAAGACTATCAATGGACGTTGGAGTTATCCGACCACGTCAAATGGTTGGACGATGCCGACCGAGAGTTGGCTCGCAAGGCAAAAATAGCGGCGTTGCGTGGACTGGCCGAACGTGAATACAACGCTCCCAACCGCAACTACTATCTCAGCTATGCCAACGAACTCGAGTCAGGCCAACTGAGCGAAGTTTGGTTCTAAAGCGTATGGGAGGATGATGCCGCCGATATCGCGAGACTTTGAGGCAGGCGATCGCGTTGTCTGGCAGCAACCCGATCTGACACTTATCCGACCTCGCACCTCGAAAGGGCCCACGCTCGTACCTCAATCGGTTTTGCGACGAGTACGTGTGGGTCTCCTTCGAACTCAAACCCCAAAGGGCAGCCCATGGTGTTTTGGGTTTCACGGTAGCTCGCCTGGGCAAGTTGCCAGGGCGGATGATCGATTTCGCCACGATAGATCTTTCCGCGACGGTTAACACTGTAGAGACAGTAACGTGCCGTTAACCAGTGTTCGAGAGATCCTGGCGTGGCACAAAAAGTTTCGCCCGATGCTGAATAGCATGCCGCGTACTGAGTCGTTGGTTCGCCTCGATGAGTTCGACGACTTTCGTACTGGATCTCGCCGCTTATTGATCGCTGCATCGACATCACCGCATCCATGTAGGGCAAACTAAAGGTTGCCCGTGCCGCCCGCACCGCGAAAAGACTTTCCGCGTCCAACGAAAAGAACCAGACACCCGGCTTGCCATTGACACTGACATAAGTACGCACATTGAGTTCGAGAAATCGGCTCAATTTCGGCAGCGGTGGGCATGACCGTGGCGCGACCTTTGACATCAGAAACGGCACAACTCCCACCCAAGCTTTGCCATCGCGAGTGTCGAGTTGCACGCCTTCGGGAAGCCAACTCCGAACCACATCAGGGTCCAACGCCCAATGCGCAAACAGCAACTCCGACCAAGTCATCCGCATCACCCAGGGTGTTTTCGGCAACGGCCAAGTTCGATCTGTTTTTTCTACCATGCGCTCAATCAAATCAATGCACCACGCGAGGAGTCGCTCGCATTATAGACCTATTTCGCTGAGGCTCGTCGCGTCGTCCACTACCGGGGGATTAGGGAAACGCGATAGAATTCATGACAACATTCCACACCGAAGCAGAACGCGGCACGAAACAGAGGCACGAATTGGCGAAGCGAGAGATTGACCAGAAGGCGGCGATCATGATCGTCATTGAGCACTTCGGAAACATCGCACCCGGAACGAAATGCTCCGCGGTCTTTTTTGATTCCGAACGAATCCGAAAAGAGAAGGAATTTCACGCTCAACTCTACAGCGAGAATGGTGTGCAGGATCCGGACGTTCTCGCGGCGATGATCGCGGCAAACGTTCCCGATGATCCCTATTGGTTGGTCTCGTTAAAATCGGGCGACGGCACCGTTCGGGAAGTGACACACCTGCACCGCGTTGACGCACGAACGGGGAAGGTGCTCGCCGAACCGTCGTAGCAGCTCTAACCGTTTCCATATTTCTTCATACCTGGCGACACGATGACGTGGTTTACGAAGCTTACCGGCATCAACGAAGGCTCACCGGATCAGATTCGCGAGACGTTGTTCGTCGACGGTGATTGTCTGATCTGCCCCAACGGCAGGCGACCGGCTTTCGGTCGATTAGAGACACCGAAACTATCGCAGCTCCGCGTTTCCGCTGCGGACTGTGCGATCGAATCAAGCAAATCCACGATCCGCGAGGTGGTCGCCGACGTCACACACCTTCATGCGGATCGATCCAACGCCGACGCCCTCTTTCAGGTCGCGTCGCAATTCAATCTGCTGGAGATGACCAGTCCTGGTGTTACCCCAGAACAAGGCGTCGGTATTTACGAGAACGATCACACGCAAGGGCCGGCCTGCGCGATCGCATGCGGAGCCGGCACGATCTACCGTAACTATTTCGCCGACGTCGATGGTCAAATCGGACAAACGGCCAAGAAACAAATCGATTGTTCTGCCGATCTCGGGCGTTCTCTCGGCAATCACGATGACAAGCTCTGGGTCATGCGGAATGGATATCTGCTGCCAAGCGAGAAAGGGCTAAGTAAAATCTCGTCAACGCTACAATCGATGTCTGAAGGTGAACTCGATCACCTGCGTGGTGAACTGCGGATCGGCTGTCAATGGCACACCGATGTGACCATCGATGACGCTGATCACAAAGTCAGCCAAGCTTACTGCTCGGCACTGCCGGTCGCGTACGGAGAACAGCCGAAACCGCTGTGGGCCGACTTCGCACGATTGATACTCGACGCCGCCTATGAAGCAACGTTCTGCGCGGCAGTGCTCAACGCATCCCGAACGGGAGTCAACAACGTCTTTCTCACGCTACTCGGTGGAGGTGTTTTCGGAAACGATGACGACTGGATTGTCGGTGCGATCGAACGGGCGTATGCAAAGTATCGCCGACATGGTCTCGACGTTCAAATCGCATCTTACGGTCGTTCCAAACCAGTCGTTGCCGACCTCGTCCATCGGCTGAAAGGGCAATGACCATCGCATCGGATTACGTCGTACCATTGGGTTTGCTTCACGCGTCTGCGGGAACAAACGGAGCCAATGAAGCAAGTCAACGGACCATCATAGACTGGCTATCTCTCTACGTTCGAGCGTTCCGGCGACGAGGTTAAGTCAATTCTTAGCACGACTGCATTTTCAAATGGCGGCTTGACGATTGATTTGATCTTAAGCCCTTCAGCCGTCATTTGCCATTGAAGATCCTGATCCGACCCGAGCACCGAAACCGACGCAACGCGTTCCAACTCAGGGTGTTCCGATGTATCAAGTGATCGTATCAGGACTTCTCCTGCGGGTGCCTGCAAGATTGTTGCGTAAATTGCATCGGGCTTTGTCGTGAATCGAATATCGTCGCTGGTGAATTCCGTGTTTTTGCCTTCGCTAAGGTGACCGGTCGCGACTTTCGTTGGACCTTCGCCGAAGACCTTCCAAGGCCGCGTGCCGTAGATCGCTTCGCCGTTGACCTTCAACCAGCGACCGATCTCTCGCAAAACATCAGCCTGTTCGTCTGGGATGCGACCACTGCTATCCGGACCGATGTTCAGTAGCAAGCAACCGTTTTTGCTGACGATGTCGACCAAGTCATCGATCAACGAGTTCGCGGACTTGGATTCCCAATCGTCACAGTAGAACCACGAATTGCTGCCCACCGATGTGTCGGTCTGCCAAAGTTCGTCCAGCATTTCATCGGACTTGCTGCGTTCCAGGTCCAGCATATGCGTTCCCTTGGGATACGAAGGGAAACGCAGGTTTTTGGTTTGCAAGACCGTGGTCACACCACGTTTGCGCCCGTGGTTGTAGTAGTACGCGGCGAGCTTCGGGTGATAGGGAGCGAACTCGGGGGAATCGAGTCCAAAGTCGAACCACAAGATGTCGGGCTGATAGTTGTCGATGATTTCCTTGGTGCGAACCCACCACATTTCCAAGAATTCTTTGTTCGCGGGTTCGCCTTGTTTGTGCTGCGGCGCGTACAGGTCAGAGAACTGTGGATTGCCCGTGTCATAAGCGGGATCTTGCGGATAGTACCGCCAATTGAACGCGTAGTGCGATGACGCGCCGAAGATCAATCCTTGTCGCCGAATTTCATCACGCAGTTCGGCCAACAGATCACGTTTGGGACCAATCTCAACCGAGTTCCAGCGTGTGTGCGATGAGTCATACATCGCGTAGCCGTCATGGTGCTCTGCCACCGGAATGACATACTTCGCACCGGCCTCGACAAACAGGTCCACCCATTCTTTCGCGTCAAAGTTTTCCGCTTTGAACATGGAGATCAGATCTTTGTAACCCACCTCGGACGGATCGCCGTAAGTCTGCACGTGATACAGGTACGCGGGATGAGGTTGATGGACTTTGATTTCACCGGTCACGTGATGTCGCTGGACCGCATCCTCATACATCCAGCGTGGATACCAATCGGTTTTGTGTTCGGAAACACACGACGGTCCCCAGTGGACGAAGATTCCAAATTTGGTATCCGCCATCCAATCAGGAATTTGATACTTCTGAAGCGATTCCCAATTCGGATCATAGTACGGTTCTTCTTGGGCCTTCACATGGGTAGTCGCCAGTACAGAAATGGCAAGCATTCCAAACACGTGCGGGATTACGGATGCGCTCTTGATGAGATGATACATAGTTGAATGAACGCGAGGGGGGGCCCTGAATGCTTTCGATCTACTTTAAATCACAGGTTGCGCCGGGAACGTCCGGTGTGTGGTAGATGCCTGCTTCGACATGCGCCGGGTGAACAAAATGGTCGCGGAGGTGTGGGATGTATTCCAGGAAAACACGCTCATGCCCCAAGGAAATATGGTTAAACAAAACCAAATGCTGGTGCAGTTGCCCCATGTCGCCGACGTGCGGAACGACCTTCAAGCCTTTTTGCCGAGCAAGCATGCTGATCGCAATGAATTCACTGACTCCCGCGACACGGACCGCGTCAACTTGCACAAACTGCATCGCGTTGGCCTGGATGAAGTTCTTGAACATGACGCGATTGGGAACGTGTTCACCCAACGCGATCGCCGATGGGGCGATGGCTTTCGCAAGCTTTTGATGGCCCAAAACGTCGTCCGGGTGAGTCGGCTCTTCAATCCAAAACGCATTCAAGTCTGCCAGGTTCTGACACATGTCCATCGCTCGCGGAAGATTCCACGCTTGGTTGGCGTCGAACATCAGACGTGCGGAATCGCCGACCACGTCTCGGACGAGTTCGGCGCGACGAAGATCACGTGCACTGTCCGCCGACCCTACTTTTAGCTTCATCGCGGTGAATCCTGCGTCGAGTGCCTTTTTCGCGTTGGCGACGATCAGATCATCAGCGTACGTAAACCACCCGACTGATGTGTCGTATCCGGGGTATCCGTCCCGAACAACTTCCATTCGATCTTCACGTCCGGGACGATTGGAATTGAACAACTCGATCGCTTGTTCACGCGACAGCACGTCCTCCAAATAGGTTAGGTCCAATGTGTCGACGATGGCTTCGGGCGACAAATCGATCAACAACTTCCACAGGGGAACTTGTCGAGCCTTCGCCCACAAGTCAAAGCATGCATTGGTGATCGACGAAAGGGCCAGATGCACGACGCCTTTATGCGGCCCGAGCCAACGCAATTGCGGATGATCGGCCATTTCACGTGACACGGTCCCCCAGCGGCTCATCAGGTCCTCAATCTCCTGGCCAACCAATCGATCCGTAAGTAACTCGATCGCCTCACAGACCAATTGATTTCCGCCACCCAGAGTGAACGCGATACCCGTACCGGCGTCGTTCGTGTCAGTCAGTAGACGCGTGACGGCGTATGAGTAGATCGGCTCGCTGTGAACTGCATCGACTCCTTCGCCGGGTTTTAAAGGAAAGCGAGCGTCGCCTGTTTCAATCTTCTTGATGGTTGTCATGTTCATCCCTTTTTATCTGCAGTAGTTGTTGATCGTATGTGGGAGATTGTCACGACGCAGATCGTGACGTTTCGTGGTGAACGGCGGCATGCTGACTCGGGCGAGCGGTAAAAGATTCGGTCTGTTCGAACTGTTTTCAAACTTTCGCAACGAACGTTTGATCCACTAACGGTTCGGTGAGCGTCCTTAATCATGTGTTGATCATATCGCGTTGTTTTGATTTCACATCCCGCTGCGGCAATACGCTTCGGATAGGTTGGTCATCGATGCGATGTCTGTTGATTTGATCACGTGATGTTTGTTCACAACGCTGCGCAACGTGTCATCGTGTCAAGGTAGAAAGAGCCTTTCCAATATTGCCACACAGCGATCTCGAAGTCGATTCGACATCACCGATATCCTTCTTGCGTTAGACGTTCGACTTGCTCCACTTCAGATGATTCGATGATTGCCGCGCCGGCATCAACGTCTGTCGGAACAACGCCGAATCGTTTCAGCAGAGTCAATTGCACGACCGGATAGAAGCCCTGAACGTAGGGCTGTTGATCGACAGTGCAGCGGATATGTCCCTCTCGGATCAGTTGTAGGGT
The DNA here is from genome assembly GCA_043101355.1 of Rhodopirellula sp. JB044. Classification (GTDB taxonomy): domain Bacteria; phylum Planctomycetota; class Planctomycetia; order Pirellulales; family Pirellulaceae; genus Rhodopirellula. The sequence goes on along the minus strand of JBICHZ010000007.1, from coordinate 740 downwards.
CTTCGGTGACAGATCAAACCCAGCAGCCCAGTAGTTGCCGTCTGAAAACGATTGCTTGATCGCGCGACCGGACGCCTCGGTATCGGACTGACCGGTTGCTACGACAACACGGATATCGGGGTGGTTTCGCATCGCGTCGGCAATAACCGCGGCACCTTTTACCGAATCGTTCCCCGTGATCACGACCGTCCAGCGAATACCTTTCCGACGAAGCACATCCTGTACCCCTCGCAATCGATCTTCCAATGCACTAACGCCTTCGTCATGCATGGTCATTAGAATGTGACTTCCCGCGGGAATGTGGGGTGACACATATTCGCCGAGCGATTGACCGGCGGCATAAAGACGCTGGTTCACGCTAGCGATCCGTGCATTGGGCGAATCGTGGTCGTCCACGTTAAACGCGACCACTGGCACACCGGCATCAATCGCCTCCTGAACTACGTCGTCAAATGCATTCGGGTCGACCAAGTTCAATGCGATGCCGTCATAGCCATCCGCGATCGCTTTACGAACCAACTCTGCCTGCTTCTTTACATCAATGCCTTCGGTGCCGACAAAGTCGCACGAAACTTTCATTGCTTCCGCGGCATCTCGCATCCCCTTCTTCACCGGTTCAAAGAATTTACCCTCGACCGAACAAGTGATGAAAATGAATCTCAACAGATCCCGGTCCGGTTCGGTCGCGAACGTGTTCCTTGTCCAACAAGCGAACAGGCATACCATCAACATGATGGTGA
>JBICHZ010000006.1:0-3494 GCA_043101355.1 Rhodopirellula sp. JB044 | reverse complement strand
CAAACCTGCCCTGCGCATCCGTTTGCACCGGACCCACCTCGCGGTAACGCCCACGCGGAGAATCAGGTACCGGAACCGTTGTGTTCACACTCACGCCGGCGATGGGTTCGCCGGAAGAATTCGTCACGGTACCGGTGAGAATCGAACGGGACTGCCCGAGCACGATGCTGTCGCTACCGATAAAACTCGAAACGATGCCAGCGACACTGACGAGCAAGACTCTTTGTAAAACGTTCATGAGCGAATGGTGGTATGACGAGTGAATCGACTGGGGATCGGTACCCGCAAACGTCATGCTGAGTGTGGTTGCACACCAAATCGGTCGCGAGAAACAAATCGCTCACACATGAATTCAGGTACCAAACGACGCCTCGCAGATGAGTCGCGGCGTAACCGTAGTTATAAGGTCTACCGCTAGTGCGTTGGTCAGTCACGCAACAAACACGAAATGCGGACAAGCGAACGTGCTAACCCATCGGTGAGAACCTATCCGAACCTTGGCAAGCTGCTTCGCCTGTGAGCGTTTGGCGGTTCGTATCGTGTCGCGGTGGCGTACGCAGGTCGGCGGATGGGGCGAGGAACGTCAAGCCCCGGTTCATGCCGCGCGGTAGCCAGCGTTTTTCCATGCTTGCATGCTGCCCGGAATGTTAGATACGTCTTGGAAGCCGTCCCGTTTCAAGATGCTGGCGGCGATACTCGCTCGATATCCACTGCCGCAGTAAACAGCGATCGGATCGGTTTTGCTCAAACCTACTTTGTGATGTTCTCCTTTTCGCATGTCACTGACGTGACAGTGGCGTGCGTTCGGAAAGTGTCCCGATTCGTACTCGTCAGGTGAGCGTACGTCGAGTATCTGATATCGATCGAGATTGGCGTGGAGGTCGTGTACAGACAGTTGCGAAACCGTCTCCAACGGCAAGCCCGCGTTCTGCCAAGCCTTCATACCGCCGACGAGGTAGCCGGCGAAGTTTGTGAGTCCGACGTAGGTGAAATGCCAAACGATCCAATCGAGTTTGGTAGCATCTTCAACAATTAAGGCGATCGGTCGGTTGTGATCGAGCATGTCACCCGCCCAAACAGACATTTCGGGGCGATCGCCGATGTTGATCGCGGAAGGGACATGCCCTCCGCCGAAACCAAGCATCTGACGCGTGTCCACGATCTGGACTCGGCCGGTGTCCGAAGCATTTTCGCGAGACAATTCGTGGAATTGCTGGGGTGAAATGCCAGGGACGACGGGAACGTTCGCGAACGCATCAGGCCCGTTCTTGTTGCGTTTCTTCAGAATGGGGTAGTGGTGCGGTACCGGTGGCGCGCCTTCATTCACGTAGGATCTGAATTCTTCCAAGTCATCAATTTGGAGGAACGGGTTGTGCTTTCGTTCATAGCCGATGGTGGTTGTGGGGCGATCACCGATGTCGGCGCCACAACCCGATCCTGCACCATGGCATGGGAAGATGATGACGCCTGGATTGAGTTTGGCGTAGTAGTTTTGGAGCGTGTCGAAAAGAGCCCGGGTCAGTTCTTCGGTTTCATCTTCGCCGAGCAAATCAGGTCTCCCGGCGGATCCAACGAAAAGGGAATCGCCCGAGAAGACTCCCCACGGTCCGCCATCGCCATCAGAGTTCGAAAGCTCATACGAAAGATGCTCGGGGGTATGACCGGGCGTATGTCGAGCCGTTAAAGTGACCTCGCCGAATGCGAAGCGTTCGCCGTCGCAGATTTGTTGGGCATTAAAACCGTAGGTCGCCTCGCCTTCGCCACTGACGCATATCTTCGCGTTGCCGGTTCGTCTCGCGAGAGCGCGTGCTCCGCTGAGAAAGTCTGCATGGATGTGGGTTTCGAAAATGTGTGTGACCGCGACATCGTGCTGGCGGCTTAACTCAAGATACACATCAACGTTGGGACGTGGATCGATCACCGCCGCACAGCCCGCCGAATCATCACCGATGAAATAAGACATCTGCGCGATGCCTTCGGTCTGAATCGTCTCAAAGATCAACGTCATGGTGGGTTACTCCATTGCTTGGGAACCTGTTTGGCAAACGCGGACGAATGACCGGCACCGCAGGGATGATTTCGAAGTGCTCTCGTCCGCACGCTCGAGTGAAGCCGCGTTGTCGGTTGGACGCTACGTGGTCTTGGCCTGCGAACGGTTGTTGACGTACTGTTTGACGAACTTTTCGAGTTCAGGTTGGTCGCATTCGAAACCCATCTCTTTGGCTTTTTCGAGTGCCTCCTCGCCGGACATGCCGTTCTCGGCGGCGGTGTGCATCATCATCATGGCACCGGCTCGTTTACCGCTCTTGCAGTGAACAAACACCGGTTTGGGGAGAGCCACGTATTGTCGGCGAAAGGCGTCGACCCACGACTCGTCGATGGCATCCATGGAAACCGGGTGGTGTAGGTATTCCATTCCGTGTGCACGAACCACGTCGGCCTCTTCCGCGGGCGACATTGGTTGGTCGTCTTCCCCTTCGGTTCGCAAATTGATCACCGCCTGATAGTTGTCGGCGGCCAGCGATTTCAATTCCGCTTCACTCGGTTGTGGGCCAACGGTTGCGGCATCGCTAAATTTCATTCGGTTCGACATGGGAGGCTCCCTACGTGTGTTTGAAAAACAGTTCACGACTTGGATCATCGCAAGTTGCGTTCCATCAGTGACGAAGGTGGAGTGCGGCGGACATTGCTCAAGTCGTGTCGATCCAAATTGCGGGCGAAGCGTCGACGGTTGATCGCTGACCCAGCGGCATGGTTGCAATTCGTGCAATCACTTGAGTGGATCGAAAGAGATTGTCGAGAGAGAAAGGCTGCGCCAAAGCGGATCGCGGTCGTTCACGGATTGCCGCGCACGCCGTTGGATAACGCCGGTCGGATGCATCGCGTGCGAGAACGCGATGTCTGAAGGAGGGACGCGAGGGGACGGATGTTGGCTCGTGTTACGCCGCGTATTCACGAGCCGAATCGGACGCACCGACCGGTTGGCCGGGTTGTCCGAGTGACGCTTCGAGTTCGTGTGCTTTGATATGCTCAGTTGACGCCTGCGTCTGCGGTGCATCGTCCTTGGCCGGTAACTGCAGGAACATGTCCTCGTTGTACCGCTGTACCAACTGAATTTGACCGTTGTACCGTTCGACGAGTCCGGTGCAGTTTTCGACCCAATCGCCGGTGTTGAGATACCACATCTGGTCGCCCGAAACGATATCGGGGGTGTGGATGTGACCGCAGATCGCGCCATCACATTCGTTGCGTCTGGCGTGTTCGAGGAGTTTGTTTTCGAAACCGCTGACGAACCGGATCCATCGCTTCACTCGGTCCTTGAGAACCGAGCAACCGCCGTGCGGGTTTTGCTCTTTCGGAAGAAATGCCTTGTGCCAGAGTCGAGTTATGCCAAGGCACCCGTCGTAAAGTGTGGTTGTTGCTTTTTAAAGCCACTGTGCGTTTTGTTCGACGCACTCAAAAAGGTCCCCCAGGGTGAGCAGGAATAGCCAACC
>JBICHZ010000005.1:0-75384 GCA_043101355.1 Rhodopirellula sp. JB044 | reverse complement strand
GCCGGGGTGTTCTCCGGTCAGTTCCTGAGAGGCGACCTTGATGCCGTCGACGAAGATATCGAAGCCGCGACCGACGTCACCGCCCCAGTACGTCACCTCCAGATCCGCCGCGTTTTCACCCGAGGTGCTGAGTGTGTACTGAATCATCGCGCCGTGCCGCCACTTGCGTCCTTCATGCATGCCCGTTTCCGTAGCCTCACCCTGGTAATCGTGCTCGACTTCCGGTTGCTGTTCACCAACCGCGATCTGATCGATGGTGACCGCTTCACGCTCCGCCCGTGCACGCTCTTCCTCGGTAAGTTGTTCCTCAAGGGACGCTTGTTTCTGTGCAGTCGAAAGCTCCCAGTACACTTGATAGCGCTGCTGATGAAGACTGAAAAACGGCTCCAGAGCGATGCCGTCTGGCGTGTCCGGGAACACGACATCCTTGATTCGAAAACGAAGCGGCCCGGTCTCGTGATCCGGTACGACGTGTGTGGGCAAGTCATTGGCCGTTGTGAAAAGTAACGGCACTTCATTTAGCGGGATCCTCGGCCCGTAAGCCACATGCCCCATCCGGGCTCCATCGGCGAACAGTCCGGGCAAATCGTTGGTTCCCGCCGGGGCAGCCAGCACGATCGGACCGTGCAAGATTGCCACCCAATCGGAACCGTCCGGCAAGCGTTCGACACGTGTGTGCATCGGCAATTCGACTTCAACGACATCCCCCGATTTCCACTGACGTGTGATCTGGGCGTACGACGAAGGTGAGGACTGTGTAGCGACTACTTCGTCGTTGATCTTCACCTGCAATTGGCCCTCACCCACCCACTGAGGATGTCGGAGGTAGAGCGTGAACGTCTCCGGATTGCTCCTTTTGATCTCAAGCAGTGTTTTGGATTCGTACGGAAAGGCAGTTTCTTGGCGAATAACCATCCCGGCATCGGTCGTCAATTCCGAGGCGACGAACAGGTTCACGTAGACGCCATCCTTTGCCTTGGCGTATATGAATTGGCCATAGCGACCGGGGTTTTCCATTCCCGTGCCGACACAGCACCAAAAGCAGTTTTCGGGTTGAGAGTAAACGCGGTAATGTTTTGGCCGAATGGGTGTGAAGTAGACGTATCCGGGACGCTCCACGTTGATCGCGGAAAGAATGTGGTTGTAGAACGCCCGCTCATAGAAGTCGGCGTACGCTGCGTTGGGTTCCGCTGCAAAAAGTTGCTCCGTCAGACGCAGCATGTTGTAGGTGTTGCAGGTTTCGGGGCCCTCCCTATCCTTCAGCATCTCGAGGAAGTTATCTGGAGCATGAAAATGTTCTCGCACGCTGTTGCCACCAAATGCAACACAGCGATTCTCTGAAACCGTCTTCCAAAAAAACTTGGCACCGGAATGTTCACTCGTGTCTTCCGTCAATGCCGCGATCCTCTCCATTCCGATAATTTTGGGAATCTGGGTGTTGGCATGCATTCCAGTCAGACGGTCTTGGTGCGCTACCAGCGGATCAAAAAGCGAACGGTGATTCCATCTTCGAGCGGCCTTCAAATATTTGATATCACCGGTGATGGCAAAGATATCAGCCATCACTTCATTCATACCGCCATACTCGTTGTTGAGCATGCTCTGCATTTGTGCGTCGGAAAGCTGGCTGGTGATTTGGATACACCAGTCACCAAGTCCGGTGAGTAGCTCGCGTGCCTGTTGCTTGTTCGCCACAAGATACGCATCTCGCAAACCCGCAAACGTTTTGTGCACGTTGTACCAGGGCACCCATCTCTTCCAGACCGCGCCGGTATCACCGCTCGCCACCTTTTCCCACAGTTCCCGGCTTCCCGGAACCCCGCCGATATAGCCGTCGCCATAGGCATGCTGGCAACGTCCCAATTCATCGAGCATGTAGTCCAGTCGTCGATTGAGTTCACCGTCGTTGGTATCCCCGCCGGCAGCGATCATCAACGACAGTGCCGATAGGTAGTGCCCGCCGGTGTGCCCATCCAGACCGCTGTTTTCCCAATTGCCATACGACTCAGCTTTCGGCTTGAGTCCCGCTTCGCGGAGAAACGGAGCCAACAAACGATCCAGTTCGAGGTCGAGCAAATAATCTCGGTTGGCTTCCACGGCTGTACTGAGCAGGCTGTCATCCAACAACCGCACCGACGAGAGCGAAAACAGTTCAGCTGGTTGCTCGGGAGCAACGCTTTGTCCGCTAGCAACTTGAAACGGCGCCAGCAAGCAAACGCTTGCAAGCATCACGCGAATCATCCGTTTCGTCATCTCAAATTTTGTCCTGGCGGTTCGTGTTGTGTTCAGTATCACTCAATCATCTGCTAATGGCGAAAGTCGAAAGAGTCCAGCACCGTGCGGTGGCAAGCTCTGCACAAAACCATCTTCAAAGGTACCGATGTCTCTGCGTGCCCAAAGGTCACGGACTTTCACTTTGCCGCTGATTCCGAGTTGATCCAAGTCAATCTGAACTTTACTGCGGTCGGAAGCCTCTTTCTCACCACGGTCGACCAAGACACCGAATACGACAGAACCTTTGTTGGTCATCACGCCCGTCGTTGTGAACGTTTCATAACCTGCAGGCAACTCGTAAAGAATCGTCGAATCGGAGTGCGTTCCAATTCCCGTCACCGACTTGCCATGGACGACTAGCGGCTGGTCTTCACAGGTGCGGTTGACGCGTGGTGCCCCCCAGCCGGAATCCGCATGGGTCCAGCGAAGTTCCGTCAGACTGAGCTCGCCTGCGGGGCCCCGTAGGACCGGGGCCATCCAAACCGCGTGATCGTACTCGAAACCGTTGCCACCATCTTTCACAAACAACACTAGTTTCTTGCCACCTTTGATTGAAAGGCTGATCTCCTGGGAGTTGCCTGCACCGGCAATCACCGGGCTGGCGTAATCCGCGGATGCGAAATCCAAGTTATCATCGTTGCTTTGAGCATTGAACAAGGCAACGTAGCGATCAGAGCTGTCGGGCACGTCGGCCGCCCAAACGATCAGATTATCCTTCCGGGATACTTGCCGGTTGTTGGTGCTGCTTTGGTTCACAGCCAGCACTTCGGGGTTGGTCAACATGCTGAGCGTGAAATCATCCAGCTTGGTCATGTCCCCGCCAAAGATTAGGGGAGAGCGGGCGATGCTCCACAAACTCATCAGTGTGGTTTGTTCGTCAGGTGTGAACTTGGTCGGACGACCAAAGTCCACAATACCAATCGGGATCATGTCGGCGTCTGGCCAAGCCCCGGGACGACGAAACGGTTCCCATGCGTGCACCCGTTCGAACATTTCTCGCAGCAATCCCCAGCGGTCCCAAAAGTCGTCAGTGATCCGCCACAGGTTGGCATGGTTCATCACGTGCTCGCCGGCCGAAAGTGGTGTGGCACCGGGGGAAAGACTCAGCAGAATCGGACGTTCCGTCTTGTCGATGGCTTTGCGCAGAGCTTCGATCTCCGCCTTTTGCACATCGTCGTAGGGCCGGGAAATGTCATCGCACTTGATGTAGTCCACTCCCCAAGAGGCATATAGCTGGACGATCGAATCGTAATATGCCTGTCCGCTGGGATTGGAGGCATCGACGCCGTACATGTCAGGATTCCACGGGCACGTCGAGCTGGTGATGGCCACGTCCTTGGCGCGAACGTCCGTACCCAGCACCGGCGTGTTATCCTTGACAGCTTGCTTGGGAATACCTCGCATGATGTGGATACCAAATCGCAACCCTTTCGAATGCACGTAATCGGCTAAGGGCTTAAACCCAGCGTCACCTGCCGCGGAGGGAAAACGATTGACAGCAGGAGTCAATCGGCCGTACTCATCCATGCTCAGGCTGTAGATGGCGTCCGCGTCGTAGTGGTGGGTTTTAGCGGTGGGTTGATACCACTGAATATCGACGGTGAAGATGTCATAGCCAGACGGCAGCAAATGCTTGGCCATCGCATCCGCCTGTGACCTGGCTTGCTTCTCGGTAATGGAGGTGCCAAAGGTATCCCAGCTGTTCCAGCCCATCGGCGGTGTCGGTGCAAGTTTCCAATGCGGCGGTGCTGATTGAGCCTGAGTCTGCGAAACGCCCAAGCAGGCCAACAGCAAGTAACAAGTGAAAGTAACTAACGAATTTTTCATATTGGTTTGCCAGCGTACGGTGAACAACCTCGTCCATCGAATTCACAACAACATGTAAGATGCACGTCGTCGTCCGTCGATTCCATGACAAGGGCCTTTTCTATAGAAATGTACGTCTGCCCATCGCACGTGAGTTGAGCGATCAAAACGCATGAAAGCGGGGTAGCATCCTTACCGCTTCACCTTCACGCGGATAATCTCCACTGCAAACGCCGGAACCGTATGGATAAACTCGTCACCAGCCGAAATGGTGCTTTTCTCAGGAACAACCTTGTTCGGATGTTCAAACGTGTTGGTGGCGTCCTTCGCACCGGAGAGCGAAATGAGGCTCGCTTCGGACGCAACGCTACTGGTACCGGCAAGGTTGATTTGCGCCTGAATCGGCTCGGAAGTCGGATTAACGAGCTTCAGTATCACGTCGCGAGACTCGCGATCGAACGTCGAGGACAGGCTCAGCGAGGCTTGTTCGATGGTGTAGTCTTGAATGAGCTGACCATCGAGATAACAGCGAATCCTACCGGGGGTGAGTTCCACTTTCGTGTCGTACCAACGGTTTGCATCAATTGATCCATTGACACTTTGAACCGTCTCGCTGCCACCGGAGAAATTTTCGATACCGTGACGACTGTTGTTCCATCCCGCGACATTCCACCAATAACCACCCTCCCCTTTCTCATCCGCTCCGAATCGGATTAGAAAACCTTCCGCCCCGCTTGTCTTGCGAGCTCGTATTTCGATGGTCACCGTTTCCGCGTCAAACGCCTCGCGGCTAATGCTCATCGCTGGGGTTGCTCGTCCGTCTGATTGAACGTATTGACCTTCTTTCATGGAATAGTCGCCGCTGGATACCCGCCACTTAGAGGGTGCCAATTGCCGACCATTCACCGAGACTTTGTCCACCTCAATCGTCGTGTTCCAAGTGCCTATCCCAATGTGACCAGATACCGTCGAGGGAGCATCCGATGCCTTCATCTCCACACTGTTGCGAAGATAGACATCGCCCTTGTTCTGTCCGTACATCTGCTGCACGTAGTAATTGGTCGTGCGGATCACATTACGTTTGTCGAAGTAAATGAGATCAGGATTCCACTGAGAGTGGTTCTTGTGACCGAACAACGGTGCGTAGCAAGTCATGTCGACGATGTCAGCATTGCGTTCAATCCCATTCAGGAAAGCCGCCTCGGACAACGCAGAATAGAGTGTGTTTTTGCGATCCGTATCGTGGGCCGCGTATTCGCCGACAAAGATGAGCGGTTTGTCGCGGTCAAAGTCATCAAAGCGATCTTGATTTGCTAAAAACCATGCGGGTGACATGTAATAATGCTCGTCCGAGCTGTAGACCTTATCGCGTGCCATCAGATCGTAGATCGGAATCGATGGACTGAGCCCGGACGTACCAATGATTTTGATGTCGGGATAAGCCTCTCGCACTGCTTGGGAAAACAAGGGGAAACGCTGACGCATGTCAGGCGTGTCATGCTCTTCGTTGCCCAGGCAAATATACTTGAGGTCGAATGGTTCAGGATGCCCCATGTCCGCACGCACCTTGCCCCATGTGCTCGTCACCGGGCCATTGGCAAATTCGATCAGGTCGATCGCATCTTGGATGTGCGGTCCCAACTCGTCAATTGGAACAAATTCTTTACATCGGAACCCACAACCCACGCCGATCGGCACCACCGGCAGTGGTTCCATCTTTAAATCTTCGCAAAGTTGAAAGTACTCGAAGTAACCCAGACCATAGGTTTGGTGATAGCCCCACAGATTCCAGTTCGGTTTCCGCTGAGCGACGTCACCAACGCTGTCTTTCCAACGATAGATGTTGTCCAATCCATGGCCGTGCACGATACAACCACCGGGAAACCGCAGGAACTTTGGATTCAAATCTTTCAGCGCCTGCACCAGATCTTTCCGCAATCCATTCTTGTGCCCGTTGTAGGTATCCTGCGGGAACAGCGAGACCATGTCCAAGTGCAGCGTGCCTTCACCTTCGGTGATGACAAGTAGGGAGGCTTCGTCGGTCGATTTGTTCGCGGTGATGACGCCTTCCAGCTTTTTCCAATCGCCATCAAGACCTTGCAGGCAAACGCTCCCGCAGTCTGAACCATCTTCGGCTTCAAGCCTGATCGTTAGCGACGAGTCACCGGACCAGGACTTCGCACGCGCGTAGAGTGACACGTTGTAGCGGGCGTTTTGATCTAAATGGATTCCGTCGTAGCCCTTATTACCCACACCAACTTCACCGCTCTTTGTGATTTGCAGTTCGGCATAATTGCGATTGTTTGGGTTGAGTGGTTCGGCGTCGGTAACTCGGGTTTCCACCTGACCGCCGCGTCGTTGGATCATGTTCCAAGCGTAGAGAGGATGGAGTCCTTGTCCGCGACGATTTTTTGTAAGCGAATAGTATTCGAATGAGCGGTTTTGCACTAACTCTGCATACAATCCACCATCGGCCGCATAGTTGATGTCTTCAAAAAACAGGCCATACAAATGAGGGCTGAGGTCGACGGTAGGTTGATCGCAGAAGATTTGGATCTCCGCGGTTCCCTCCGCGTTCGCCAAGTTAAATGCAGTGAGGGACAGCAAGGTGGATAGTGCCAACGCGGCGTTGTATTTGACGAAGCATGCTCTGCGTACGCGTTCAAGCGTGTTGTACATTGGGTGCCCTTTAGCAAGGCGAGTGGGGATAGGGGGCATCGTGATCTGCGAGGGACAAACCGCTTGCATCAAACACGACGGATTGATGCTCTCTCAATATGCTTGATCGTTCAATGCAGTTTCACGCAGAAAAATGTCGATATCACGCCGGTGCCCCGTGTTGGGTCTTGGAGGCATTGCTCTGTGGGTATGTTTGAATCAATGTTCTACAACCGAGAGCGGTTATGTCCGCGCAGGCGATCGATGCCGCAGTGCCCGACGTCTTTAATCTTCTTGACCTGATAAAAGAAAAAACGACAGGAATCGCGAGGTGGAAGGTCCACTTTGCATCGCTGTCAAACGAAAACGAGAGAGCGTTCAATGCGAATTCATATTGCTGTGCTGATGGTGTTTCATTTGTCAGCTTCGCACTTGTGTACCAACACGCCTGCCGATGACTTGCAACTCGTTTGGGCGGATGAGTTTGAGATTGATGGTGCACCCGATCCAATGAACTGGACTTACGAACGTGGCTTCGCTCGCAATCGTGAACTGCAGTGGTACCAGCGACAGAATGCCTACTGCCAAGGCGGTCGGTTGGTTATCGAAGGTCGCCGAGAACGTAGGGAAAATCCCAACTATGAAGCGGGCAGTAGAAACTGGAAGACACAGAGGAAGTTCGCCGAATACACGTCTGCTTCGTTGACGACCCGGGGCCTACAGAGTTGGAAGTACGGCCGGTTTGAAGTAAAAGCGAAAATCACTGCACAGCCAGGGCTTTGGCCCGCGATTTGGTTTCTAGGTGTGGAAGGAGAATGGCCGAGTAACGGTGAAATCGATCTGATGGAGTACTACGACGGGAACATTTTGGCGAACGCGTGCTGGGGGACGCGACAACGTTGGAATGCAAAGTGGGATAGCGTCAAGAAGCCGGTAGACTCCTTTGGCGATCCGAAATGGGATGAAAGGTTCCATGTTTGGAGAATGGATTGGGATGCCGACAGCATTAAGTTGTTTGTTGATGATCGGCTGCTCAATACGATCGATGTTCGCAAGACATTGAATCCTACTGACCGGGGACCGAAGAATCCCTTTCGGCAACCTCACTATCTCTTGCTCAACCTTGCGATCGGTGGTGCCAACGGTGGCGATCCGGCGGGCACCACCTTTCCAACACGATATGAAATTGAATACGTTCGCGTCTATCAGTGAATTGCAGTTTCGTGTCGGAGGACTTCGTTCCTGCGTCTACATCCTGCTGAGTCCGGGGGCGATGTGATAGTAGATTTCATTGTTTCGGAGCGTTTGTTTGAAGTCTCTTAGTTTGGTTTCCGCATCGATGATCGCGACTTCAACTCCTGCGATTTCTGCAAGGTCTTCGATGTACTCTGTCGTCACGCTGTAGCTGAATCCGGTGTGGTGGGCACCACCGGCATAAATCCATGATCCCACAGCCGTTTTCAGATCAGGCCTGCACTTCCAAACCGCGCGGGCCACCGGAAGTTTGGGCAGATCATGAGGTGGTTTGATCGCATCGACCTCGTTGACCAGCAACCGGAACCGATTTCCGAGATCCATCATCGCGACGTTGACTGCGGCACCTTCGTGTGCATCAAAAATCATTCGTACGGGATCGTCCTTGCCACCAATCCCCAGCGGGTGAATATCGATCGCCGGTTTATGCGAGGCAATCGACGGGCAGATCTCGAGCATATGAGATCCCAAAACGAGTTGACCTTGGGGGTTCAGTTCATAGGTATAGTCTTCCATGAATGACGTCCCGCCAGGCATGTCGGACGACATGATTTTCATTGCACGGACGAGTGCAGCGGTTTTCCAGTCGCCTTCACCTGCGTATCCATAGCCGTCGGCCATTAATCGTTGGACTGCCAAGCCTGGTAGCTGCGTCAGGCCGTGCAGGTCTTCAAACGTGTCGGTGAAGCCCATAAAATCGCCATCTTCGAGAAACGCGCGCAGTCCGAGTTCTTGCCGAGCGTTGTAACGGAGTGCGTCGTGGCGTCGGCCTCCCTTCCGGAGCCCGTCGGCGACATCATATTCCGATTCGTACTGCGCACATAAATCAGTGACCGCACTTTCGTCGATCCCGTTCATGGCCTCAGCCAGATCGCCGACGCCGTGCGTGTTGACGGAGAAACCGAAGCGTGCTTCGGCCGCTACCTTGTCGCCTTCGGTCACAGCAACGTAACGCATGTTGTCGCCGATGCGTAAGAACTTGCCTCCCTGCCAATCAGCCCAGGCGTGGGCGACCCTCATCCATACGGCGACGCGGTCTTGGACTTCCGGATCACTCCAATGGCCGACGACGACTTTCCGTCCGAGCCGCAGACGCGTGTGAATGAACCCGTGTTCGCGATCACCGTGAGCGGCTTGGTTCAAGTTCATAAAGTCCATATCGATGTCTGCCCAAGGCAGGTCGCGATTGAACTGCGTGGCCAGATGTAACACCGGCTTGGCGAGCTGAAGCAAGCCACCGATCCACATCTTCGAAGGCGAAAAGGTGTGGCACCAAAGAATGACGCCTGCGCAGTTTTCGGAACTGTTGGCTTCCAGGCAACGCGCGCGAATTTCCTCAGGTCGGGTGACGATCGGTTTGAAGACCAGGTTCAATGGCAAACGTCCCGATGCATTTAATTCGTTAACGATCTGCAGGGAGTTTTCCGCGACCTGCTTGAGAGGCCCTTCGCCGTAAAGGTGTTGTGAACCGGTGATAAACCAGATTTCGGGTTTTGGCATGTTGCTCATGAGCGGACGAGTTCGACGTGGGGACGGGATTCGGTTGGTTGAGTGTCGGCGTCAGAGGGATGATCGGTTTTCTGCGACAACGTTCTGATTTGAATGAGTTCCTTCATCACGCCGGAGAGATCTACCGAACGGCGGACGCCGCCAAAGGAATCGTGGATGAGACGGTAGAGCGTGAAGAGTTGGTCATAAATCTTTTGATTTGCGGCAATGGGACTGTAGCAGACGTCTTTAAGGGAAGTCATCGAGTCCTGCGCGGTGCGGAAGTCAGGATGTTCTCCGGCGAGGACAGCAGTCGATATGGCGGCGCCGAGTGCACATGCTTGGCTCGATCCGGCAACGAGCATTGTGCAACCGGTAATGTCGGCGTAGATCTGCATGAGTAAGGGGTTCTTCTCCGCGATACCACCGGCGCATACCACTCGATCAATCGTGACACCATATTCTGCAATGCGTTCGATAATGGTTCGGGCTCCAAAGGCAGTCGCTTCGATCAACGCACGGTAGATTTCTGCACGAGTGGTGTGCAGCGTTTGCCCGAGCATTAAACCGCTGAGCATCGGATCGACCAGCGTTGTGCGGTTGCCGTTGTTCCAATCGAGAGCGAGCAGACCACTTTGGCCGGGCGCGAGAGATTCGGCTTCGAGAGAGAGTCTCGCGTGCAGTGTGGCATCACCCCCGCACACGCCTTCGACCCACCACTTGAAGATATCACCGACTGCACTTTGTCCAGCTTCGATACCGTAGTAGTCTGGCAAAATGGCGCCTGGCACGATTCCGCAGATGCCCGGTATATCGGCGATCGATTTGCTTTCGTGGACGACCACACAGTCACACGTCGAGGTGCCGATGACTTTGACGAGCGTTCCCTCGTCGATACCGCAACCGATTGCACCGTAGTGCACATCGAATTCACCGATGGCGATCGGGATTCCGGCAGTCAGCCCCAGTCGATTCGCCCATTGGTCGCACAGGGTGCCGGCGGCTTCGGTGGCATCGTACGCCGTTTCGTAGAGGCGATCACGGAGTTCGGACAGTGCCGGATCGAGCATTGATAGAAAATTTTTGTCCGGCAGGCCACCCCATTGGTCGCTGTACAACGCCTTATGCCCGGCGGCACAGATCCCGCGTTTGATTTCCCGCGGATCGTTCACTCCAGCGAGCACCGAAGGGATGAAGTCACACAGTTCGACCCAACTGAACGCGGCGTCGAATACGTCGGGTGATGAATTCAGGCAGTGCCAAATTTTGCTCCAGAACCATTCCGACGAATAGGTATTTCCGCATTTGGCGATGTAATCCGGCCGATGTTCCTTGGCGAGTTCGGTGATCGTTGCCGCTTCCTCGTGGCTGGTGTGATCTTTCCAAAGCCAACACTGCGCCGCCAGGTTCTCCGACCACGATTCATTCAACGCCAACGGGATATTGTTTTCATCGACCGGGATGGGGCTGGATCCCGTGGTATCGACGCCGATGCCGACAATCTTGTCGGCGGAGAAACCGGCAACGTTGGACGCGTTTTCGATGGCGCCTCGCACGGATTGTTCCAGACCGAGAAGATAGTCGCCGGGGTGTTGGCGAGCGAGGTGATGATCCTGTGGATCGAGCAAGATGCCTTGCTGTCCGCTGGGGTAATTAAAGACACAACTGCCCAGTTCGAATCCGTCGGCAACATCCACTACGATCGCACGAACGGAGTTGGATCCATAGTCAATTCCAAGCGTGTATGACATTTTTCTGTGCTCCTTGTAGATGCTCTGTTCGGCCATCCAACGCGGTGTGATCCGCGTGTGCCGGTAATGGCGCCCGCTGTGGCGAGGGCGTCAACTCAACCAAAAACTGAAATAGAGGTAAACGCCGATGACCATACCGAGGACAGCCAGGGAGGCGACGACATCGGTGGCGGTCCAACTGTTTCGAATTGCCAGGCGGTCTTCCGTCGACAGCCCGCCCCAGGTAATGCCGTTCGTCTTTTCCTCTCCCGGCGATTCCGTTAGCAACGACAAGGCAACCACGATGGCGACACTGATCAGTAGTAAAACGCCGGAGTAATAAAGGAAGTTGAAGTCCGCGATGTCTTTCCAAATTCCGCTTTGTACCTCCAAGGAGGTCGTGACCGCTTCCACGGTCAGTTTACCCATTCCGAGTACGAACCCGATAATCAAACCCCAGAATGCTCCGGTCGCATTGACCCGTCGCCAAAAGAGTCCGAGTAGGAAGACGGCGGTGATCGGAGGCGCGAGATAGCTTTGGACACCTTGCAGGTATTTGTAGATGCCGCCGCCTGCCATTGCTTTCATGATCGGAATCCAGATCAGGCCCGCGATCACGACGGCAACCGTTGCCAAGCGACCGATGTAGACGTAGTGCTTTTCGGTTTTACCCGGTCGCAGCTTTTCATAGATGTCGATCGTGAACAGTGTCGCGCACGAATTAAATAGTGATGCGAGTGAACTCATGAGGGCCGACATCAATCCCGCGACCACGAGACCGCGCAGGCCGATCGGAAGCAGTCCGGTCACCATCGTGGCAAAGACTTGGTCGCCATCAATCTCGCCACTGCTCCGCGTTGGGATAGAGATGCTGCCTTTTTGATGAAGAGCCCAACCGATCATGCCGGGGATCAAGAAGATCATTACCGGCCAGACCTTGAGGAAACCGCCAAAGATCGCACCGCGTCGTGCTTCGGTCAGGTCTTTCGAAGCGAGTGTTCGTTGGACAATGTATTGGTCGGTGCACCAGTACCAGATGCCGATCACGGGCGAGGCGATCAAGATTCCGAGCCAAGGGAAGTCACCGTTCTTCCACCAGGGAACGCCTTCCTGAACGAGTGGACGCCACAATGCGAATTCAGCTTTTGATGCCGATGCGGTCGCCTGCAGTTCTCCCCATCCGCCGAGTTCCCGCAGTCCGAACCAAGTTATGAAGAATGACCCGAGAAGCAGCACCACCGTTTGTGCCACCTCGGTATAAAGCACCGCACGCAGTCCACCGAAAACGGTGTAGACTCCCGTCAAAACTACGGTAACGAAGGCACCGACCCAGAACGCATTTTCGGGGGTGCCAAACGTATCGGGGAGCAGGCTCATGAAGACGAGTGCCCCGGCGTACACCGTCACTGATACTTTGGTGAAAACGTATGCTAGCAGGCTGACGATTGACAGTACCCAACGCGTTCTGGAATCGAATCGACGTTCGAGAAACTCCGGCATCGTAAAGACACCGCTGCGATAGTAGAACGGGACAAACACCCACGCGAGCAACAGCATCACCCAGGCGTGTAATTCCCAGTGGGCCATTGCCATCCCGGAGGACGCCCCGTTGCCCGCCAATCCTACGATGTGTTCGGAACCGATGTTCGAGGCAAAGAGCGATGCCCCGATCACAAACCAACTGGCGTGTCGCCCAGCGAGGAAGTAATCCGATGTCGATGAAATTTGTTTCGAGGACCAGTGCACAATGGCAACCAATCCCATGAAATAAATAGCGACAACAACCCAGTCAAAGATTTGCATGTTGGGGACCTAATCAGTATTGAGTGCTTGCAGAGGAGTTAGAGGGTTGGCCGTAATAGGCGGCCGAACCGTGCTTGCGACGATAGTGCTTTTCAAGCACATAGGATTCTAACTCTTGGGCGCTGTGCGTGCCCTGCTGCATGCTTTGCTGCGTGGCCAATGCCATTTCTGCAACCGCCTCTAAAGCGACGGCGTTTTCGACCGACTTTTTCGCCGACGGTCCCCACACGAACGGTGCGTGTCCGGCTACCAACACTGCTGGCATCGATTGCGGATCCAGGTTTGCGAATCGTTCTACAATCACTGCCCCGGTATTCGCTTCGTACCCGGTCTCGACCTCTTCTTTGGTCAACGGACGGGTGACAGGTACCGGACCATAAAAGTGATCCGCGTGCGTTGTTCCCAGGCACGGAATTTCACGCCTTGCCTGCGCGTACACCGTGCCGTAGCGACTGTGCGTATGAGTGATCCCACCGATGCCGACAAACGAACGATACAGCAAAACGTGAGTTGCGGTGTCGCTCGACGGTCTTAAGTCGCCTTCGACGGAATTTCCATCCAGGTCTACAACGACCATTTTTTGTGGTGTTAGCTCTTCATACGAGACTCCACTCGGTTTAATAACAACGAGTTCACTATCGGAGTCATACCCGCTGACGTTACCCCAAGTCAGTGTGACGAGGTGATGACGAACCAAGTCACGGTTCGCTTCGCATACCTCCTTCTTCAACCGGTCGAGCATCTCTGTGTCATTGCTGAGGGGATTTAAGAGCCCTCAATTTCGTCATGAAGGCAGTGGTTGCGACGCTCGCACGTCATGAGACGATGTTAGCTCTGTCTGGGCACGTTGACTATCCAAACCTTGCGCACAATAATGTCACTTTTGCGTAAACAAAGGTGGCACGTGAGCGACTCGGCAAAAGTGGCGTTACTGATTGAGACGTCGCGAGGTTATGGGCGGCAACTGTTGCGTGGAATCGCCCGTTATTCACGACTACACGGGCCGTGGGATTTCTACCTCGTGCCTGGTGATTTCAAGCAAGCCTTGCCTCGCATGAAACGTTGGGGTGGAGCCGGGATCATCGCGCGACTCGAGACATCTCAAATCGCCAAAGACGTTCTCGCATCGGGGTTGCCCACGATCGCGTTGGACTTAAAGCAAGAAGAACGCGAACCCGATCATCCTTTGTCGCAACTCAGCGAGATATCGTCTGATTCTTATAGTGCTGCTCAACTGGCTGCACAGCATTTGCTCGAACGTCGATTCCAAAAATTCGCGTTCGTGGGTGTGCGTGGGCGTGTTTGGTCCGATCTCCGCGAACAGAGTTTTTGCAAGCACATTGAGGAGGCGGGGTATTCGGTTGAGGTTTACCGGGGCCCGCGGAGCAAACGTGAGCGAGAGTGGGACCGTGAACAGCACCAATTGGCCGAGTGGCTTTCGAATCTTCCGAAGCCAGCGGGCGTAATGGCGTGCAACGACGACCGGGGCCGAGAGGTTCTCGAGGCGTGTTACAACGCGGGAATACGAGTGCCCGAGGAGTTTGCGGTGATTGGGGTTGATGATGACGATCTTCTTTGTGAGCTCGCTGATCCGCCACTCACGAGTGTCGCGCTCGATGCCGAGGGCACTGGGTTCCGTGCGGCAGCGTTGTTGGATCAGATGATGAAACGGAAGGTGCGCAAGCCGCAGCGGTTGTTGGCCAAGCCGCTGCACGTTGTCACACGCCGATCGACAGACATCTTTGCCATCGAAGATTCTGACGTTGCCGCGGCCATACGTTTCATTCATGAAAACGCAACCAAGCCGATTCAGATCGATGACGTGGTCCGATATGTTGCCATTTCCCGGAGAAATATCGAAACGCGTTTTCGAAAGGTCGTTGGGCGGACGTTGCATGAAGAGCTGCAGCGTGTGCGCATGGACCGAGCCAAGCGGTTTTTGTTGGAAACTGATTTGCCGATTCCGCAAATCGCCGACGCGATCGGATTCGGAACGCCGTCCTATTTCATACAAGTGTTCCGGGCGGCTCACGGTGTGACGCCATCGAGGTTTCGCCGTCAAATCAGGAACGAGACGAGCTAAGGCGCCCCTGGAAGATGTTTGCCGGTGACGTGTTGCCGGGCTTGGGCGGTTTGATTCCTTTCGCGGTCAGTGATTTTGACTGGTCGCATCATCGTTGAATGCGACGGGGCATAAAAAAGACACGCTCTTGCGAGCGTGTCTGTCGTTGTTCAATGCATCGCCGAATTACTGTTGATCGGGAATGCTCCTGGATCCTCGAGAGCGGTCTGAGGAGGCGTCCTTGGAAGTTTCCCCGTAGTTACTAAAACGCTCCTCTCTCGCGGTATCCGTTTGGATCACCGTGTTTTCTTCTTGTCCGCAGCCGGCGGTCGGCAGGCTGAGAGCGCACAGGGCCAACAGCAGCCAAGACTTCCTTCTCATCAAATTCTCTTTCACGTATAAGGTAGGATCAGCGAAGCGTAGAGCTCGGCCCAATTAAAATTCTTGATCGATAACTTCTTTGCTGGCACGAGTGCCGAGAGCTCCCCAAAGTCCGAATGGGCTTGGTGAACCAGGAACCGTCGGTGCGCCTGGGCGGTTGGTAGCGTGGTCCCAGAAAACCATGCCGTTGTGGGAACCGGTATCGATCGAGTCGGTAATGAATTTGACTGCACCGTCACCCATCAGCACGTGTGCCCCGCCTTGGTGACGACTGCTTGCACTGGCCATGATTTCAGATCCAGGGTTACCGTCGATGATGCACAATTCCGAGTTCGGAGCCTTGATCGTGGTAAAGGAAGTTTGCAGTGGTTCGCCGACTGCCCACATATAGCCACGTCCAAAGTCTGAGTTTACGAGTCCACCATCGCCCGGGTCGCTGCCCGGTGAGGCTTGAGGGACCGAGGCGTCCCAGAATTGCGGTCGTTCGGCACTAATCAAAGAGGCACAGTGGTTGCGATTGTCCGTCAGGCTCCACCATGCTCCTGGGTTGTTCAACGCGGCGGTGGTGATGTCTCGGTCACCGAGGTCGGTGTTCATTTCACCTGCGGCGATCGTGTTGGCGAGGCCATCGAGTACATCACGGAATCTTGATTTCAGCATCGGCTTGAAAAAGCCACGGTAGTGTGCCCGTGCATCGTTGACGAGGATGTCACCCCATCGTTCGCCCCCGAACCAAGGGTGGTAGGGGCCAAAATTGGTCATCGCGTCATCACCAACACATGCGGCGTAATTGCTCCGGCCGAGCGATGGCAGTCCCTTCCCTGGATCGCTTGGGCAGCGAAAGGTGGGGATCTCCGTCGCCCAAGGACCGTACGTTCCAATGTAAGGGGCGGGGCCCATCGCAGGCCACGGTGGCGACTTTGCCGAACCATCGGCATTACTAGCGTTCGGGTTAGAAATCTGTTCCCACAATGCTTGCTGCTCGACGAATGGTAAGATTCCGACGAGGTAGCTAAGGATCTGCTGGTTGTTAAGTTGGTTCGTGCCGCCACCGCTGGATGCGGTTCCGCTCATATGCGTCGGGATTTGATTGAACGCCGCGTGGTAGTTGTGGATGCCCAATCCAATTTGTTTGAAATTGTTGCTGCAACTCATCCGACGTGCAGCTTCACGGGCTGCTTGTACGGCGGGCAGTAGCAACCCGACCAACACGCCAATGATTGCGATCACAACAAGCAATTCCACCAGTGTGAATGCTTCTCTTGCCTTGCGTGGGCAAACTCTTTGAGGACTCATGTCTGCATCTCCAGTTCAATGTATAACGATGGACAAAATCGGACTGTTTCTAATCGGCAAAGACCGAAAGGTGTTCTGGAAACAAATCCGCGGCACCAATCAAAACAGTTTTGACGGGGGAATAACGCCTTTCCCGGTATCGGGTTGGGCTGTCCAGGAGGAAGCCCTTTAGGTGACACTCTTGAACATTAGAGCCAATTATAGGTTTGGTTCCCGGGGATTCTATCCGGCATTGCGCACAAAAATGTCGTTTTTGCGTACAGTGTGACGCGTGAGCGAACCGCGTTAAGGGTTCGGTCGGGCGGTGGTCGCGTGGTTTGAAGGGGGGGGCGGTTTGAAGGTGGGGCGGCGAAGTGCTTTGCGGTTTTCCACCATGGCGACAATTCGGCATTATCCGATCACCTCGGTAAATTGATCGCCCCTCAATCGCTGGTTTCGGGTATATCCTGGAAACCGCGGCTACCACCGATCGGCTAATTCATGTTCGAATCGGTTTCTTGGCGCAGGAGGTCTTGAGCATCGCGAAAAGGTAAGTGCATTGCTTGTTCATCGTAATCAGATTGTTTGGCTCATCGTCGGTGCCACGTTGGTGTTGTACGTGCAGATCGGTTGCAGCCGAACCGACGAGAGTATGCCGGCAGAGCAGAAGTTGGATCCGGTTCCGGTGGACTCGCCGGTCAATCCTTTACAGCATTTGCGTGTAGCCGTGGAGCGGCAACGTTGGCAGGAGGCGTGGGAATGTTCTAACGCTGCCTTGACGCAACATCCAGATGACGCGGAGGTGATGTACCTGGTCGCAAGTGTCGCTCAGAAAGTTGGAAAGCCTGACGTTGCTGCAGAACTCGTGGTGGATGCATGCCGCGCAGAGGATTTTCAAGATGTGGCCGGGATCAAGAGAGCGATGGAAGCGCTGTTGAAGGTCGGGCGGCTATTCGATTGTCTGGACCTTTTTGAAGATGTGTTGGAAGTCGATCCCGAGTTGCATGAGATTCGGCAATACTTTTACGACATGTGTTGGGGCGCGGAAGACCGACGGAGAGCAATTCCTCATGGTCGTCTTTTGGTGAAGTATCGCCAGTTTGATTTGCCGTTGCTATTGACGCTCAGTTCCACCGAATCGGGAACGGATCGATTGGAGTCTTTTGTGGCGATGGCCAAGCGTCATCCGCGAGACAAACGACCTCTCCTTGCCGAAGCAAAGTACCGTTTCGATCAGGGCGAGTTCACGCAGGCAGAAGCGACTCTCCGTCAAGTCCTCGAGACTCACCCCGAACACTTGCCTGCCAACGCACTGCGATGTCGTGTGTTGATCGCAACGGCTGCGTACGACGAGTTTGCGACATTCGCGGTCGAACTGCCTGACGGCATTGATGACTATCCTGACTATTGGTTAGCGGTGGGTGATTGGTGCTGGTATGCAGGTCGGCAAACGGAAGCGACGCGAGCGTATTGGGAGGCGGCGCGGCGGGACGCGGATGGTCGCGAATATTGGCTCAAACTAGCGACTTCGCTGAAGCAACTCGACCACGGTAGTCATGGGATTGATGATTTGACTCTTCACTCCGTTGAGGAGCGAGTAAAGTTGCTGACCCTTTTTAACGATGCGACGACACGGTTTCGCACCTATCCTTCGCGGGCTATCGCGGTTGAAATTGCCGAAACCTTGAAAAACCTGGGGCGTCTATGGGAGGCCGAAGCCTGGGCCGCGATTGCAACTCGGCTACCGGGCGATCCGTCTGTGCCGGTTGCTCAAATTCGTGAGTCGATCGTTCGTTCATTGCGAAAAGACACCCCCTGGCAGATCGATGAAAAACACCTCGAGTTGCGGATGGATCTTAGCCATCTCGTTTCGCCGCGATTGGACTCGCCTGGAAAAATCGCTGGTCAACGAGACCAGGAGCAAATCCGCATCCGCCGGCGTTCCGAACGTCTGCAATTGAAGAACGAGGCGAATGAGCGATCACTAACGTTCTTTGGGCGTACGGCGGATGACCTGGATCGTCCAGGCGTGATGCATTACCAAACGTTGGGCTGTGGTGGCGGGACCATCGACTATAACCTCGATGGCTGGCCGGATTTGTACTTCGCGGCGGCGGGCGGCACCCCACCAAATCGAGATTCGAGTCCGAATGCACTTTGGATCAATCGAGGAGGCACCTTTGCCGACGTGAGTCGTGAATCCGGGACCGATGACACCGGTTTTGGGCAAGGAGTCGCGGTCGGGGATGTCAACGAAGATGGTTTTCCTGATTTGTTGGTATTGAACTACGGTCCGAATGTTCTATGCATCAATAACGGCGATGGAACATTCACTGACGCGAGCGAACGGTTGCCGAGCGATGGCCAGGAAGTCGTTTGGTCATCGAGCGGTGCGATTGCTGATTGGAATCAAGACGGATTGGCGGATCTGACAATTTTAAACTACGGCAGTGGTCTCAAACCGGTAACCAAGAAGTGTTTTGGGGCGAGCAAACGTCTTGCACGTGCGTGTGCCCCGTTGAATTTCAAAGCGGCAGCGGATCGATTCTACCTAAACTCTCAAACGGGAGAGTTTGCTCACCAGACGTCTTTGCAGCCCACCGCGTCGAACCTCGGCCGAGGACTCGGTGTGATTGCGGGTGACCTTGACCAAGTACCCGGCGTGGATCTTTTTGTCGCCAACGATCAGTCAAGCAACCACTATTGGAGTCGAGCCGGGAGTAAGGAATTTGCCTTGAGCGAATCCGCGATCGTACGAGGATTGGGGGCGAGCAACGATTCGCCGTATCAAGGGTCGATGGGGTTGGCGACAGGAGATTTCGATCGTGACGGAGACTTTGATCTCTACGTCACGAATTTCCATCAGGAGTGCAATACCTATCATGACCAACTGAGTCCGGGGGTCTGGAGAGACCAGACGATGCCGCAGCGACTGTACTCAGACACATTGCCGATGGTAGGGTTCGGGACGCAGGCCGTGGATCTCGATAATGATGGTTGGCTCGAACTCGTTGTCACTAACGGTCACGTGGATCATTACCCAGGTGAAAAGTCCGGTTCGTATGCGCAGCCGATACAAGTCTTTCGGAGACATACCGTCGATGATTATGAATCGGTTGCTGAGTTGATTGACGGAGAGTACATCAGTGCCAAGCACGTCGGGCGGGCCCTGTGGACTGTCGTTGCCAACCGTGACGGGCGGACGGATTTAGTCGTCACTCACCAAACCGAACCGGTTGCATTGTTGGTCAATCAAACCGAAGAGTCTGGTGATTGGATCGGGGTGCAGTTGGTGGGGCGAGATTGCTCGCGGGATGCCATTGGTGCTGTTGTCGAAATTGAATCCAACGATCGGCGGTGGGTGGTTCCGCTGACGTCGGGCGATGGTTACCTTTGCAGCAACCAGCGGATTCTGCGGGTCGGGCTAGGCGAGTCCGCCGGTGAGTGCGACGTTGTAGTGAGGTGGGCCTGTGGAACGCAGCAACGTTATCCGGGATTGAAGCCCAACGTGACATGGCTGTGTGTTGAGGCCGACCAAGAGGCTCATGATCTGTCTGCCGATGAAAGCGTCGTGGCGACCCAATGAGTTTCAACGAAGAGGTCTTGATCCAAGTGGCCTCGAATCGCGGTGAGATTCAAACAAGTTGAGACCCAATAACCGCGAGGGGATGTCCGGTTCGTTGGCGGCACTTTGCGGTGAGGAGCATCGCTCCCAGTTTTCTCGGCGTGATCCTAGATAGATGGTTTTCGATACGCCGTCGGTGCCGCAGGCGTGGCCGGCGATTCGGTTGAGCAGCGATTCGGTTGAGCGGGCGTTTTATTTTCGGTCGTTCGCAACGGGCACGCCGAAGTTGGGTGTACCGTCATCGTTCCACAGCAGCACCTGCGCGCGCGTCGCACGGTCTGGGTTGTTTAGAGGATCGCCTTTGATTGTTTCGTAGTCGCGGGAGTGATAAACCAAAATATCTGTGCTTCCGTCGGGTGACGTGGTGAAGCAGTTGTGCCCTGGGCCAAATTGGCTGGTTTCGGGATGGCTCTTCAGCACGGGAGTCGGTGATTTGCTCCAAGATTGTGGGTCGAGCAGGTTGGCATTCTCATCAGCGGTGAGCAAGCCAAGGCAATAATTCGAATCTGTTGCGCTGGCCGAATACGTCATGAAGAGTTTTCCGTTTCTGTGAATGAACGCGGGGGCCTCGTTGACATTGTGTCCGATGCGTTCCCAAGGCAGATCCGGTTTCGTGATTGCGACCTGTTGTCCGGTGATGGACCAAGGCGTATCCATTTCAGCGAGAAAAATGCGTGTGCCACGTTCTTCCGGAACGCTTTGCGCCCACGCGAGGTATCTCTTGCCGAGATGCCGGAAGGTTGTGGCGTCCAAGGTGAATGATTCCCGGTTCATTTTGATCTGGCCTTTTTCAACCCATTGACCTTTGAGTGGGTCGGACGCATCACACTCGAGTACGTATTGGCGAATATCCCAGATCGCCTCAGCTCGTCCGGCTGCGAAGTAGATGTACCATTTGCCATCGATGAAATGGATCTCGGGAGCCCAGATGTGATGGCTCATCGGACCGCGGTCGTGTTTTCGCCAGACGACTTTTGCCTGGGCGTTGGATAATTCGCCGAGCGTTTTTGCTTTCCGCAGTTCGATGCGATCGTATTGCGGGACCGTTGCGGTGAAGTAGTACCATCCGTCGCTATGCAAGGTAACGTGCGGGTCGGCGCGTTGCCAAAGAATCGGATTTTGCCACGGAAGTCTTGGTTCGACAGCTACTGCAGTTGCAGTGAGTAAAAGAAAGCAGAGTATGGTGCGCATTTCGTTTCGTCAGGAGAGGTCGAGGCCACGCGGTACACATCGCGAGCGTGGCATCCAAGGTTATTCGCGGTGTATCATGTCAGGCGGCATAGCAAGAGGATGCGTCACACGCGTTGCGTTGTCGCTATTTCACTCCAAAACGATAGACCGTGGTGGTCTCGTACTTCTCGCCTGGACGCAGGGTAGTGCTCGGCCATTCGGGGCGATTCGGGCTGTCTGGGCTGTGTTGTGTTTCCAGGCACAATCCACTTCGATGCTGGTAGGCCTTGCCCGATTTGCCGATCAAGTTTCCATCTAAAAAGTTTCCGCCGTAGAACTGAATCGCGGGTTCGGTAGTGAGCACATCGAGCACGCGTCCGCTCTTCGCTTCATGCAAAGTAGCGGCTAATTCGAGTCCAGCCTTTTCCCGGTCGAGTACCCAGTTGTGGTCGTAACCGAGGCCGTGTTGCAGTTGGGAATCGTTTGACTGAAGGTCACGCCCGATCAGTTTGGGTTCGCGAAAGTCGAAAGGTGTTCCTGCTACGTCACGCAGTTCACCGGTAGGGATTAGTCCCGCGTCGACAGGTGTGAATTTGGACGCGTCGATTCGGAGGATGTGATCGTTGATCGTCGGTTCCCCTTCTCCGGCTAGGTTGAAGTAGGTGTGATTGGTGACGTTGACGACCGTTGGTTTGTCCGTGGTGGCTTCGTAGTGCATGACGATCGCGTTTTCGTTCGTCAGCGTATACGTGACGCTCAAGGTCAAATTTCCCGGGTAGCCTTCTTCGCCATCACGGGCTCGATAAGTCATTTTGACACCGTTGTCGACTCGTTCGGCCTCCCAGACGACTTTGTCGAAACCCATCTGTCCTCCGTGAAGGTGGTTTTCACCATCGTTGGTTGCAAGAGTGTATTCCGTGCCGTCGAGTGTGAACTTGCCTCGAGCAATGCGATTGCCGTAGCGACCGACAACACTGCCGAAATACGGTCGATTCGCCGCGTTGATGTAGCCTTCCACGTTGTCGTAACCGAGAGCCACGTCCGCCATGTCGCCGTTGCGGTCGGGGACGATGATCGAGGTTATGGTCGCGCCATAGTTGGTGATTTTCACCACCATGTTGTTTTGGTTGGTCAGCGTGTAGAGATTGATGGAGTCAAAATCGGAAACCTCGGTGGCAGGAGCGATGCCGCACGTCATGCTTGCCGTCACGACGAGTAGAAAGAGTCTTCGAATCAAGGAAATTGCCATGAGATAGAGAGACCAAATTTGGATGTGGGGACATTGAATCGGAAAGCAGGCGAGTGCGTTTGAGGCGACACTCTCGCCAAGGATAGCCGTGCGGTTTGGCCTGGTCACTAAACCTTTGCGCAAACAAGTATCAACTATGCGCATCCACTGTCGCTCTAACTGGTGCGCGTCGTTTTCGAGTTCCGACAGGTTGTTGTCGACTCGGAAGGGACATCGCCGAGTGTGTCCGGATGTGCGTTTGCGGCGTCTAGGCTATCGGCGTTTCGGTGCGGCGTACTGGACTGCATAGGGGGGTTGCGGCAGTTTCATTCCTGCACCCAAGTAAAACCCGGTATGGGCGGGTTGGTTGTATCCGACATTTTGCCAATCCACGGAAACCCGATAATGAGGATCGTGCATCAGCGTGCGCAATCGATATTGCGTGGGGATTGTGCTGACAAAGATCAACAACCGGTTGTTGTCGCGAGAACGTAGGATCAGCTCCTCTCGCCAGTCACCGAGCACGTCTGCGATCAAGCAAGGATTCGCTTTCGTGCCGTTGTTCTGCGACGCGAAATAGGGATCACGGTACCCGGTAAGCAACCGCTGGTCGGTGCGTTGTTTCCAATCCCATTTGTCAATGATCGTGCCGTTGACGAGTTCGCGTAGTAGGTCACCATCCCACCAGATACCCATGTTGGTCCAACGAGGTTTCTTCTCGCTGATGGTTTCACCGCGGACGTTGAAGAGTTTGCTGCTTGCCGTTGACCAGAACTCAAAGCCGTTGTGTTCTGGATCGATATCGAACGCGACGCCGCGTCCAACGTCTCGGTGCGGGTACTTCTTCCAGATCGCGGATCCGTCAGATGCACGAAATTCAAT
Source organism: Rhodopirellula sp. JB044 (assembly GCA_043101355.1). GTDB lineage: Bacteria > Planctomycetota > Planctomycetia > Pirellulales > Pirellulaceae > Rhodopirellula. The sequence continues at coordinate 51,748 of JBICHZ010000005.1, read as the reverse complement.
TCCGGCGTCGTGGTCGGTGCCTTCGTGAATGTCGAACACCTCGAGGCCTGGATTTTGCGGATCCATGTCGGTCACGTGCAAAGCATCCCCGTGGCCCAATTCGGTGGTGTAGAGCCCGCTGCCATCATCGTCGATCGCGCAACCACCGAACACGATCTCGTCTCGGCCATCTCCGTCCAGGTCCGCCACGGAGACTTGGTGGTTTCCTTGGCCGATATAACCGGCGAGTTCAGGATGTCCGAGTGTGTCAAAGACCCAAACGTTCTCCAGTTGGTGATTCTTCCATTGCCACGCGGCGATGCAGGTGCGGCCTCCTCGTTTTTTGCCGTGGTAGTAGCCTCGGGCGGTGACAAGGAAGGGATGGACGCCGTCGAGATAAGCGATGCAGGAATTAAATCGATCCATTCGCCCGCCATAGTTGTCGCCCCAAATGTCCCAAATTTGGTCGCGTGTTGGGCTGTGCGTGTCCGGATGACGCTGCGGAATGAATAATTGCGTGTGGAGTTTGGCTCCCGTCAGGCCGTCGAATAGGGTCAGGTATTCGGGCCCGCGCAGCACGACGCCATCGTCGCCTCGATAATCACGGTCGCCTTCGCCGATGAGGTTACCGCGGCCGTCAAGTGTCCCATCGGCAGTTTTTAATGCGATTTCCGCACGACCGTCACCATCCAAGTCGTACACATTCATTTGCGTGATGTGAGCCGATGCATTGATGTTTGTCCCCAAGTTGATCCGCCACAGACGCTCGCCGTCCAATGTGTAGGCGTCGATCAACACGGGACCTGTGTAACGTTTGGGGTGCCCGCCACCCCAAGTGTTAGTCGGTTCCCAGCGAAGAATGTACTCATAGCGGCCATCGCCGTTGAGGTCGGCGACGGTCACGTCATTTGCGGTGTATTGATAGTCCTTCCCGTCGGGAGTGGTTCCAGCCTCGGGTTGCTGCAGAGGAATTTCCAGGCATTTTTGCGCCTCCGCGTTGGCGGGCAGTGTGAACGTATTATCGAACTTGTGGCCCGCATTTTCTGGATCGGCAACGACCCGGTATGTGGTTTCGACGGAACCGTCCCAACCGCCGTCGATAAACCACGTGTTCACCAGAGGCGAATCGTTGAGCCGGACCTCTCGGTCCCCTGAAATGCGATAAAGGTCGAAGCGGATCTCGGTCGGATCGAGTCCCAGCATTCTCCAGCTGAGGAACACCTTTTCGTTGGGTTGGACGATCGCAACCAATCCTTGATCGAGTCGCTCGACGATGGGAATACGTGGAGGATTCGCGCCCGAGGACTGCTTGACTTGCGTTGCCTTGGTGGTGGCCAGAGGGATTGGTGTGGATCCACCCATGTTCCCAAACGCATCCTGATGGGATCGGGCGGGAATGAAAGGAGTGATCAAGACGGTTGCCACGACGGATACCGCGAAGGTGACTCCCAACGCGATCGATTGCTGGCACCAATCCAGGTCACGCGGATGTTGGCTCGGGGCGCGGCGGGTGGGCGCACGTGAGGGCTGGATGGCTACTTTGCGAGCTTTCTGCGGAACGGGTGGGTTCGACATTGTGCAGTTCTTTTTGGTCTGACGCCGCGTGAACTTATCAGGATGGGGCCGCGACATGGTAATCGATCTGTTCTGGGATTTCCGACATGCGGTTTTCCAATCCGAGAAGCGAATGCGGAAGGGGGGAACCTCAACGCAAAAATTATCTGACCAGTGAAGTTGATCTCGCACAACGCAAAGAAATCGCACCCTTTCGAACGCGATCCCGCTAGGCAACGTTCGAGGGTGCGGCAAGGTGACTCGCAGCAGGCGGCTCAATCCTCCGCATTGCAGGAAGGCATTAGCGGTCTGTGTTCGGGGACAACCATGTTTTGATGGTTTCGAAGACTTCGTCGCGGCGTGCTTCGATGAGGAGCGAGTGTCGGAGTCCGTTAAAGGTTTTTGTGCAACAGCTTTCTCCTGCGCGTTCGCAGAACGTTTGGCTCGTTTCCGTGTCACAAATATCGTCATCGCTACCGGTGAGGAACAGCAACTCGGTGGTGAGGCTGGAGGCTTCTTCGAGAATCTCATGGCCGCTGGACATCAATTCCCCTCCTATTCCGATTGACAGCTTTTCATGCATCAGAGGATCGTGCGCGAGTTGTGTGAGCATTTCGGTGTCTTGAGTCAACTGAGTCGGTTCGATGTTTGCCGAGACTCGGACTCTCGGAATGATCTTTGCCGTCAGCCATGCCGCAAAGGATTGCGCTCGGGTAGGAGGATTTTTCGGCAAGATCATTGGGTTGGTGACGATGGCGCGATGGACCGGATGACTGTTGCTTCGCAGAAGGTATTTGAGCGTAATGTGACCACCCATGCTGTGTCCGAGTAAAACGATTTCGGCGCCGGGTTGAGCCTCGGCAACATAATCGCAGACGACCTGGACGTCATCGACGAGCCGATCCAGCGATGGGGCATGCCCGCGAACACCGGGGCTCTTGCCGTGGCCGTGCTGGTCATAGGCGTACGTAATGATGTTGTCATTGGAGATGGCTTCGAAGGCCATCATTTCGCCGAATTCGTCGTACCATCCGCTGTGTTCACCGAGTCCGTGCACCACCACGATCGCGATGTCGCCGGCCCCTTCGCCCCAACGTCGTAGATGAAGGCCTCTGCCATCGGGCGTATCGATCGTACTCTGTTGTTGGGAATCTGCGTTCATCGTGGACATGCTCTCTCATCCGGTTTCTTGGGCACGGGCTTTGCTGCCGAGTTTGTTCAGCAAGAACCGTACCGAAGCGGAATGTCTGAGAACCGACGAAAGGGAGACTGAAAAGCGATGAAAGCGACAGCACAGCGAGAAGCCAGCCCACAGGATATCGATTTGTCAACGTTAGAGCGTTGGATGCTCGTAGTGCTCGACGAGCTGCGTAGCGGTTTGAAGGAAGGGCAGTCTCCGTTTGCCGCCGGAGTCTTCTCGCCATCGGGAGACATGGTTGCGCTCGCGCACAATACGGTTTCGGAAACCAGCGAAGTCAGTCGCCATGGTGAAGTCAACGCGATTAACGCGGCATGCAAAAAACTCAATACACCGGATTTAAGTGGATACGTTCTAGTCAGTAGTGGTGAGCCGTGCCCGATGTGTGCTGCGACGGCATTGTTGGCAAAGGTAGGCGTAATTGCTTATGGCGCTTCCTGCGAAACAATCACGGACGCGGGCTATGCGACTCTCGGTTTGTCGTGTGAAAAATTCGTTAGCAGCAGCGATAAAGCGGTGCAACTGATCTCAGGCGTCTGCGAACCCGAATGTTGTCAGTTGCTCCTCTCCAGCCCGGCGGGCTAGGCAAGACGACAGCGGGAGGGCAGCGGAGTTTACGAAAAAGGTTGCGATCCTTCCGCTATTTCAGGTGTAATTTCGGATCGGTGCGCCATATGCCAGTCAGGACCAAATCTCTGGCTAGGCAAACACATTCGCATGCGCAATTCTCCGGTTTTTTCTTTGGCTGTTCTTTTATGTGTGTTCCTGTTTGTTGCCGATGCGCAGGGCATGACGTCGGCGTCGTTTGGCGAATTTGACCGACGCGCGAAGGCGGGCGAACGGTTGAACGTGGTCTTTTTTGGGGCTTCGCTCACATGGGGATCCAATGCCACTGATCCGCAATTGACTTCGTATCGCGCGAAGGTTGCTAGGCGTTTGCAGGATGCGTATCCGGACGCGCACTTCTCGTTTCATGACGCATCGATTGGCGGGACAAATTCGCAGTTGGCCGTGTTTCGGTTGGATCGTGATGTTCTGCGGCACAAGCCAGACTTGGTGTTTCTGGATTTCTCGGCCAACGACGATATCAATACCGCGGATGCTGAAAAGTTGGCCGCGTATGAGTCGCTGTTGTGGCGGATCATTGAGGAAGGACGCGCGCCGGTAGTGCAGTTGATCTTCCAGTTTGGTTGGAACGTGAAGGCGGCGGATTTCGAAAGAATGAAACGCCGCACAGCGCATCGGTCGCTTTCCCAGGTTTATCGCACCACGGTTGGTGATGCGATCTCGCTCGCGGTGCAGCGAGTGAAGGCGGGAGAGGTGACGGTGAAGCAAATTTGGCCATTTGATCTCGTGCATCCCGGCGATGTCGGTTATCAGCTTTTCGCTGATGCAGCGTGGGCGGCCTTTGAGGATGGCGTGCGTCGTGATGTTGTCTGCGAGGCACCGCAGGAAATGGTCTACGGCGAAACGTATCGAACGCAATCGCGTGTGCGCATTTCCACGCTTGGCGAACTTCCCAGGGGATGGCGCAAAGAGTCGCCGAATCTCACGTCGGCCTACTTTGACATGTTGATGTCGCGATGGCTCGAGGATGAAGTGGTTGCGTCAAATCGCGTCGGAGTCCAGGACGCTGAAGGGAAGAAGCGGTCCTCTTTGCAGGAAGTCGAGCGACTGAAAATTTCCTTTCGTGGCAACATGGTATTGCTGTTTGGTGAAGGCACGACCAAGTCGGTGAGGTACCGTGCCTACATTGATGGCAAGCTCGTCGAGCGGGCGCAGCCTGGTGGCAAAGAGCCGATATGTGAGTTCGATTCGGCGAGTGTTTCAGCCAGGGCGAACGGCAACACGCATCATGTGGCCGTCATTGCTGAGGATCTAGCCGCGGATCGCAATCACACGCTCGAGATTGAACCAATCTTTTCACCTGAACTCGAGGAGCAAGAACTGCGCCTCGAGAGTATCTGTGTCGCAGGTGGCGACGCCAAGGTGTTTCCCTTTCCGTCTAATGAAAGTTCCATTCTCAATGATCTTTGATTTCAGGCATCTTGCTATCTCTGTTGCTGCAGCCGTTCTTTGCTGTTCCTCGACTGCCTTTGCTACACAAACGGATAATCGTGGATTGCACGCGGTGCCGGTTCCGGGAGACGTTGTTATCGACGGTGACCTCGCGGATTGGGATCTCTCCGGTCAAACGCTGATGTGTTATGACCTGGAGTCGCTGCAGGATGTGTATTCCGCAAAAGTGGCGGTGATGTATGACTCGGAGTGTATCTATATTTCCGCTGAGTTCACGGACACGACGCCGATGGGCAACCGGCACGACCCTCGCTTTCAAGCGAACCGGGGATGGGCCGGTGACAGTGTGCAGATTCGGTTTAAGACCGACCGCATTACCCACCTCACTGCGTGGTACTTTGCGGATGAAAAGAAGCCGGGCTTTTACGTCGATCGCGGAAAAGATTTAGACACGCCCTTTGGTGGCGGTACCGAAAGTTTGTTTCAACAGGATGGATGGAAGTTGGACGGTGGTGTCGAGACCGCCTACCGCAAAGATGAGGATGGCAACGGCTATGTGCAAGAAATCAAGCTGCCATGGTCGCTCGTGACAGATAAGAAATACGAGGCCGGTGATAGGTTTCAGTTGGGCTTTGAGCTGTTTTGGGGGCAAGGCGATTGGCCGTCTCATCGATATGCGGACAACCTGGGTGAGGGAGCGCACGGTCGAGAGTTCTTTTTCACCAATCACAAAGGGTGGGGCGAACTGATCCTAGAACCGAAAGGTGACTTGGACCTTCCCGAACCCGCATGGATGAAAGAGCAAGCTGCCGATCAGCCGACCGGGCCTGTTGCGATCGAGTATGAGTTGCCCGAGGAAGGCAAGGTGACCTTGGCGATCGACGACTCCGAAGGACGGCGGATCCGCAATCTCGTTGCCGCACAGCCTCGTCAAGCCGGGAAGAACATCGAGAAGTGGGACGGATTGGATGACGAGGGCAAGCCTGTGCTGCCAGGCGACTACACGTTTCACGCTTTGAGGCATGATGGGATTCGGTTGAACTACGCTCTTTCGTTCGCCAACCCGGGGAATCCGAGTTGGGCGACCGACGATGGCCGCGGAGCGTTCTATGGCGACCATACCGCACCGCAAGCGGCTGCGGCGGCGGGGGATTTTGTGGCTCTGGCGACACCGATGGGCGAGGCTGGTAAGCATCTCATTGCGACCGACCTAAACGGTCAGCGTTTATGGGGGCTCGGTAACCGGGTGGCTTTCGATGGCGGACATATTTCGTTGGCTACGGACGGAACGACGTTGTGGGTGGCCACCGAGGGAAAACAATCGCTCATCTATCGAGTCACATTGGCTGACGGGCGTTATGCACCATGGGACATCGCTCCGACAGGTGAACAGCAAGAATTCAATAACGTGGATCTCGTTGTCTCGGATCAACCGGGATTGGCTGCTGCGAAAACGGAGGCCAACCTCCGCAGTATCGCGTTGCACGATCATGTGTTGGCTGCCGCCTTCGCGCGGGAGAACGAGGTTCGGTTGTATCATGCGGAAACGGGCGAACAGCTCTCAGGTATCGAGATTGATGAACCGAAGGCGGTCGCCTATACGTCACAGGGCGACCTGCTCGTGCTCTCGAAAGGACGCATTCTGATTGCGAATGATCGAGGTGGCGTCCGGCCGTTCACCTCGCAGGCCTACGCTGAAGCGTGGGGACTGGCGACAGGAGCCGATGGACGTGTGTATGTTTCGGTTCGCGGCAGTGACCAAAACGTCAAAGTTTTCTCAGTTGATGGAGAGTTGCTCAGTGAGATCGGCAAGCGGGGTGGACGTCCGCTTCACGGCAAGTTCATTGCCGAGGCGATGCGTCGGCCGGCGGGCATTGCGATCGACAGTCTCAATCGTCTTTGGGTTACCGAAGAAACGGACAATCCGAAACGGACCAGTTTGTGGGATGTTGACAGCGGCGAGTTGATTCAAGACTTCAGTGGCACGACCAGCTATGCAGGAGCCGGCACGGTAAATCCCTTTGATCCTTCGATGGGGTTTGCCGACGACACGGTGTATCGCTTGAACTGGGAAGACGGGACATCGGAGCCGATTTACTCGGTGGGAGGAAGTGACGATCCCAATGACCTGTTTCCGCCGTCGGTCCACCGTTTGACCAGCCGTGTGGTGAAGAAGAATGGAATGCTGTATGTCTACACGACCGCCTCGTCGCGTGGTTCGAGCGAGGTGCATTGCACGCTGTTTGACGGAGAGCACTGGCGTTCGGTGGCGCACACGGGTCTCGTTGGGCAAGGACGAGGTAATCGCTTCAAGAAGTTCCAACATCTTTTTGAAGGAAGCGGTAGGCAGCGTTACTCTTGGGCCGACCAAAACGGTGACGGTTTGGTGCAAGAAGCTGAGTTGATGTTTGCGAGCATCGAAATCGACGGGACTCCGGTTTCGCTGCGTAACTTCTATTGGGGGCAGCTTCCTGACACCGATGGCACGATCACGTACCTCGTTCGAAACCGTCAGGAATTGGTTCAATTTCCCGTTTCGGGATATACCGAAGTTGGCGCGCCGATCTACGACCTTAGCAAGCCGAGGGTCATTCGTCCCAACCGTGACATCATCGGCGGCGGCAATGGTGAGGGGCAAGTCATTGGTGGCACAAACGGGCGGATCTATATCAACCAAGACCCGCTGATCATGGTCGAGCAAAGCGGCCACGTCGTGGGCGGATATCCCAACCGACATATGTCAGTACACGGTTCGCACCGGGCAAAGGCCGCGCGTCCCGGCTATCTGATCGGGCCGTCGTCGTTCCTCGGTGTGGTTCAGGTTGGCGATGAAACGCAGGGCGAAGCGGGCGAGCTGTTCTGTCTCAACGGTAACCTCGGCGAGAACTATCTGTTCACCCACGATGGCCTGTTCATTCAGTCTCTCTTTCGGGACACACGTGGTTTTTCGGAAAATCCCGCGCACGCCGAACTCGGCATGCCGCTCGACGCTATCACGGCCGGTGGTGAGAGCTTTGGCGGTAACTTCATTCGTACCGTTAGCGGAGAGACGTATCTGACCAACGGTGGCACGGACGCTCGGGTGATCAAAGTCAGTGGGCTCGAATCGATCCGACGCTTCAGTGGCACGTTTACTTACACGCGTTCGCAGTTCGCCGAAGCCCAGGAATCGTTGTCGCAGAAACTGGCCGAGGCGTCGGTGCCCAAAACGTTTACGGTCCCCCGCGGCAATGCGACCGTGGATGGCAAGGCGACCGAATGGCCCGCGTTGCTCGATGACAAGTTGCCGGCCATAGACGTGCAGGAAAGTGAACGCAAACGCTACGCCCGGATCCTCGCCCGCTACGACGATCAAAGTCTGTATCTCGCCTATCGTGTCTTCGCTCCGCGTTCAGCGATGAAAAATGTTGGCCAGGATGATCGTTTGCTATTCAAATCCGGCGATGCGGTGGATCTGATGATTGGCCCTGAAAGTTCCAAGGAATCCACGGGGAATATGCGTGTACTGATGACGTTCAAGGATGGAAAGACTCCGGTCGCCGTATTGAACGTGAAGAAGGATCCGACGGCGAGTGCGGACGAGAAGTTTGATTTCAGTTCGCCATGGCGGACGATTTCGTTCGACCGTGTTGTCGTCAGCCGCAACATCACTTTGGCATCGCGGGGCACGCACGGTGGTTTCATTGTCGAAGCATCGATACCGTGGAGCGAACTCGGTGTGACGCCCGAGTCGGGGCTCCGTCTCAAAGCCGACGTTGGTGTCCTGTTTGGCGATGGCGGTACCCAAACCGTTTCCCGCCAATACTGGAGCAACCAAGCCACTGGATTGGTGAACGACGTCCCGGGCGAAGCCGACTTGGTACCGGCGGCGTGGGGCACTTTTACTCTTGAGTAGATCTGGATTTCATCGCTATGTGTTTTCGTTTTAATTGCCTCGTCGCCTCGATCCTCGCGGTGACGGTGGCAATGTCGGGGGCGAGTGGGGATCATTCCGCTTTCGCGCAAACGTCCTCCACTAAACTCTTCCCCGCCTTCGACGCATCATTGCTCGATCCCGCGACGTTTGCGGAACGCATAGGAAATGCACCGGAGTCTCCGATCGAAGGTGACAGCCCGGCCACCCGTGTCGGTCCCCAAGCCGTTGTGTGGTGCGAGCAATCGCAACCGCATTGGAAGGGAACGACCTACGGTGCGGGGGGGGAGGCCGGCACGCGGTATTTGCGGATCGGTTTCACGCAACACGTTCCGGTGGGCAGTGTGCTCGTCGGTGGCGGCGGTTCGCTGAGCGTGCTGAAGCCGGACGCGGAGTATCCGGGTAATCTTTCGGATGACTCGCAATGGATTTCGGCGCAGCGTTTGGTAGTCGGTTCCGTCTCGGAATCGGAGGTCGAGGCCGGCGACTATGGAGTGTGGGTATTGCCTCCGGGAACCATGACACGGGCGCTGCGATTCAGTCACACGCCCACTGCCGGGGATCGCGAAACGGCAGGCAAACTCGCCGGTGTGTGGCTGTTGCCGCAGCGCATGGGCAACGTTGCACCGCAGGCATTGGTGCAGTCGCGAGCACGGGACGATGTTTCGATGAAGATCGTCGATCAATCGCACAACCATACTTGGCAGGCTTGGGGGAATGCCGAAGACGGTGCACCGTTGCCGATTTCCGATGAGCATCCGGAAATCGTCACACTGACCTGGCCGAAGCCGGTGACGCTCAGCGGAGTATGTTTGTTGTGGGCGGGATTCGCGGAGTGCGAAATCGATGCCTTCACGGGAGACGACGATGCGAACGTGCGAGAAACCTCCGAGGCGTCATGGGTTGGTGTCGGACGCGGACATGATCTGCAATCGCTGTATCCGAGCCAACTCGGTCCGAACTGGATCACGTTCGATCGTGAGGTGAGCACGCGGGCGATTCGCGTTCGCATGACGGCGCCGTCGAATGAGCGGCATTCGCACGTCGTTCGAAAAATTAAAGACGGACGCCGCGTGTGGCTCGGCGAACTGATGGCATTGTCGCCAATTCGTGAGGCAAAGATCGCGAGTCTGGTTCTGCCCAAACAAAGCGAGGAACCGCCGCCGATCCCGATCCGGTTCACGTTGCCCGAAGCCGGCCTCGTGACGCTTGTGATTGAAGACGACAAGGGGCGTCGTGTCCGCAATCTGTTGAGTGAAACGCCTTTTCCGGCAGGCGAGAACATCGCATGGTGGGATGGCAGCGATGATTTGTTGCGTGACCCGCAGGCGGCCGCTCACGGTGTTTATCACATTCCGTCGCGCCCTGTCGCACCGGGGCGGTACACAGTGCGCGGGCTGTGGCGTAAACCGCTGAGCCTGCGTTATGAGTTCAGTATCTACAACGCAGGCAAACCTCCTTGGAGGACCGCCGACAACACTGGCTGTTGGCTCACGACGCACACGCCGCCAACAAGCATGACCTTTGTTTCGGGCGACCGTACCGAGGATGGAGAGCCCCTGATTCTCATGGGGTGTTACGTTGCCGAAGGTGGGCATGGCTTGCAGTGGCTGCGTGAAGACGGCACGAAAGTCGGTGGCCAGCATTGGGTGGGTGGTCACTGGACCGGCGCGCCGACGTTGGCGGTCGATCTGGGAACGCAAGCCGAAAAGGAACACCTGTGTTACGTGGGCTCGGTGTGGGAAGGCGAGCTGCGACTGACAGCCAAAACAAAATCGCTTGGTGACCAATCGATCTTTCAAACCCAACTCGGTGATGATCCGCGCCCGAGGAAGCCCACCGATCCCAGGCCGGAACCGATTGAGGGTTTCGAAGGTGGAGATCGGCGGTATGTGTTGAGCGGATTGGCAGCGCACGACGGCATGTTGGTTTGTTCGATGCTGCGGCAAAACGAATTGCTCTTCGTCGATATTCCGACCGGCAAGCAAGTGGGCCACCTGCCAGTGCGCAGCCCACGCGGCGTTACTTTTGATGAACGGGGCCGGATGTTGGTGCTCAGCGAGAACCGATTGCTTGCTTATTCATCAGTGAATTCGACCCAAGCCGAGACGGTAATCGTTGAAGGGCTCGAAGATCCGAGGCACATCGCGATCGATGCCGAAGGGCGGTACTACATTAGCGACCGAGGCAGTTCGCATCAGGTCAAGATTTTTTCGCCTTCCGGAAAATTCATGGAAGCGATCGGTAAAGCGGGGGCACCGACGGTCGGTGATTATGACCCGCAGCACATGAACAATCCCAACGGATTGGCGATCGATTCGCAAGGTCGCGTGTGGGTTGCCGAAAACGACAACTACCCGCGCCGGGTCTCGGTTTGGTCGGCACATGGCGATCTCGAACGCACGTTCTACGGTCCGACCGAATATGGCGGCGGGGGTGTGCTCGACTCTCGCGACGCGGGCAATTTCTTTTACAAGGGTCTCGAGTTTTCACTCGATTGGGAAAACGGTACCGACAAGCTGGCTCGCGTGTTCGCCCGTCCCGATCCGTTGCTCGAGGCTCATTACGGTCACTTCTCACCCGACTGGCCGCTGTATCCTTCGCGGGGAAACGGCCGTCGATACTTCACCAGTTGTTACACGCATACTCCCACGGGCGGTGACAACGTTGCGTTCCTTTGGCTTGATACCGGCAAGCAAACCCGACTCGTCGCCGCGTTGGGTGATGCGCATGCGTGGCCCTATCTCCGCGAGCAGCCCGAGTTCCGCAGCGTGTGGCCGGACGGCACACAGCCCGAAAAAGCAAACCCGAAACCGGACAAACATGCCACTTTCCTGTGGATGGATCTGAACGCAGACGGCAAGCCGCAGGCCGCGGAAATTCAGATGACCCGAGGTCAAGCTCGCGGTGTGACGGTCACTCGTGATCTCGATTTCATCGTTTCACGGCTAGGTGAAGACACCGCGATGTTTCGCCCGACGGGCATCGACACGAAAGGCGTGCCACGCTACGACTTTGCACCCGTAAGGCTCGGTCCCGCAGGGGGCAAGCCGCCTTCGAGTGGTGGCAACCAAACGCTGCATCACAACGGATGGACGATCTCCACCAACGCGACAAAGCCGTTTTCACCGCACGGTCTTGGTGGCACCTATCAAGGCGAGCCGCGTTGGAGTTACCCTAGTCCATGGCCTGGGCTTCATGCCAGCCATGAGGCGGCCGTGCCCGACCGCCCGGGCATGGTCGTCGGCCATACACGCTTGCTCGGTGATTTCATCGACGGCCCTGTTGGTCCGATGTTCGGTATCAACGGGAACATGGGCAACATGTATCTGTTCACGGCGGACGGTTTGTTTGTAAGCACCTTGTTCCATGACATTCGCTTGCGGCCGAACTGGGCCGCGCCCGTGGCCACGCGGAACATGGACGTGACCGATGTCTCGCTGCACGACGAGAACTTTTGGCCCAGCATGACGCAGACACCCGATGGCAAGGTATATGTCGTTGACGGTGGCCGCACCAGCCTCGTGCGAGTTGATGGTCTCGATAGCCTCAAGCGTCTTCCCGATCAACAGATCACGATCACGACGGCGGATCTCGACAAAGCTCGTGATTGGTTCGCCCGCGTTGAACTCTCGCGACAGCAGTCTCTTGGCACGGGCATCCTTTCCGTGCCGATGCGGACCGACACGCCGACGGTCGATGGCAAACTCGATGATTGGCCAGTCTCGGCCGAGTGGGCCATGATCGATCGACGCGGTACCAAGGCCAACTTCAACAGCGACTCGCGCCCGTATGAAGTCAGCGGTTCACTTTGTATCGCCGATGGCCGGTTGTTCGCGGCGTGGCGGACGACGGAAAAGGATCTGCTCAACAACAGCGGCGAGACGCCCAATGCGCTCTTCAAAACTGGTGGTTGCCTTGATCTCATGCTGCAAACCGATACCGATCAGCGGCTCTTAGTCACGCTGGTCAAGGGGAAGATGCACGCGGTGCTCTATCGGTCCAAAGTTCCGGGCACCCTTAACCCGGTCGCGTTCAGCAGCCCGTGGCGCACGATCAACATCGATGTGGTCAAGGACGTTACCACGCAGGTAAAATTCGCGTCCGACAAAGCGGGCAACTACGAAGTCAGCGTGCCGATGGCCACGTTGCACTGGGCACCCAAGTCGGGCGACATCGTGCGAGCCGATATGGGCGTGCTCCGCGGTTCCGGCGGGCAAACGACTCAGCGGGTTTACTGGAGCAACAAAGCGACCGCGATCACGGCCGACGTGCCTAGCGAAGCCGAACTGACCCCGAAGCTATGGGGCCGGTGGCAAGTCAAGTAAGCGATCACTCGCTTTGCAGAGCGGCGATCATTTGAGCGCAGAGTCCCATGCCGACGGGGAAGATCACGCGGCGGTTGCTTTGGGCTTCAGGCGATCGGTTGCTCGGAGTGCCGTGAGCGAGCAGGCCGTCGGCGGTGAGGTAATCGGTCAATCCCTGTTTGGTTTTCAACGCGGCTGTACGTGCCCGATCCGGCAAAATGCCTGTTTTGGCACCGATCGCGAGTGCGGCAGCGATTCCCGATGAACCTGAGGTGTCGATTGTTTGTGAAGGCTGGTCAAAGAGGTTCCGCCACAATCCGTTGTCTTGTTGATGTGAGATTACCCAGTCCATCGTGCGGACAGCTTCCGCACGAAGGTCGCTCGTGTCGACCGAGTCGGGAGCCTCGGCAATACCGCGAATCAATCCCAGGAAATACCATGTCACGCCACGCGCCCAATTCTTCATCGTCCGCCGACCGTTGGAGTTTCTCAGCCAAATGTTCTGGTCTTCGTCAACGAGTAATTGCTTGCGAATCCGATACTGATCCAGAGCGATGGAAATCAGTTGAGGGTCGTTACGAAGTCGACCGACCCGCATCAATGGATAGCCTACGGTGTAAGAACCCTCGGCACTGCATAACCCACCGTCTTGCACGCATCCTTCGGCAAAACCTGGTGGGCGACGGTGGTTTTTCCAAAACGCGATGGCCAGATCAATAGCTGGGTGATCAGGATGCGTTTGAGCGATCGCGGCAAAGGGGAGTGTGTCTTCAATGCCAAAGATCCGATCGTCGCACGGGCAACTCTTGGGATCCTCATAGATCAATCGATCACCGCGTAGATACAAATTCATTCGATTGGAATAGCCATTCGCGAAGCCGTCACTGTGAGTCGCTTGCGCCAAATCCCAAACACCGTCGAGTAATGCTCCTTCCATCCATCCAAAAGGTTGAACCGTGTCGAGTCCCTCAAGCCGTTTGTTGTATTCGGCCCAACGATCTGTCTCCCCCGCGACCATCAGGTGGGGTTGCAGCAAAGGTGGGATGGCGGCCACTTGGGGCGGCACTGAATTGGTCGTGGACGGATGGGTAGATGGTGAGTCTGACGCGGATACGAACAAATGAAACGGCGCCTCTCCGATGGTCCTCCTGATGACGATCCCGTGTTTGAGCACTTGTTGGGCTTGGTCTCGCGTCAGTGGCAGTTCACCCATTTGGAAAACAGGTGCGAAGTTAAAGTTGAATTGACCGAGAGGTTCCGTTTCACCAGGCAGGCTGACCTCCAACAAGAGAGGTTTGCGGGAGTCGAGCGCCGTTGTCAGACGCAGGCGAATGGTGTCGCCCGGAGGAAGGCTCTGTGGGGACCAACGCACATGCGAGGCACTGCCATCGCTAGCAGATGCGATCGGAAGTGATGGCCATCCAAACGGGATTCGTTTGTCACGGGGGACCGGAAGATTGGGAGATTTTTGAGAAGTGGCAGTGATGTGGATCGCAGACGTGGGGTTTGATTGTGCAATCGCGTTGGAGCAGAACAAAACGCACGCAGTTAAAACAAATACATATGTCAGGTGGCGAATGATCATGGAGGATTCTGTGGGAAGAAACGTCGTCGGATAGCCCGCGATAACGACAATCGATGGGTGGCCCGAATTTATACATCCATGATGCACCGTGTCACACGTGAACATAAGATTTGATGAACGCGAATCACAATGAACGCTATCGAGTTCACGGAAGTGTTGTGATGCTTGTTTCGCAAACAGAGACTGGAATCGATGAGTTTGAATCGTTGTGTCTTCTACAGTAGGCTGCTTTGCTCATCTTTGTATGCTTCAACCGCCGGCCGAGTGATCGATCAGTGAATCGGTGGAAGTTTCTTGACGGTGTTTCTTGGCTTCTTTATTTTCCGCATTGCTTTCTCCACATGAATCGACTTGCTATGGAAATCATTTGGTATCGAAGAATGTTACCAATCGAATCATGTCTCGTGATGCTCTGTGTTGTCAGCGTGATGATCGGTTGCGGTGACGAGTCTGCACGCGAGAGTGCGAGTGTTGGGGCGGAAGTGAAAGAGGTCTCGCCGCTGGATTCCATGCGCGCGGCGATTCGATCAGGCGACTGGCAGGCGGCTGATCAATTTTCGGAAGCCGTGTTGATCTCGCATTCCGATGATCCCGAGGTTTTGTCGCAGGTGGCACGCGTGGCTCACGAGAACAAACGTCCGGATGCTGCGATCGGCTTGCTCGTCGATGCGGCTCAGGCGGGCGAGTTGGCTGATGTTGCTTCGGTTCGTCGCGCGGCGACCGGTTTAATCTCGGTGGGGCGTGTTTTTGACGCGATGGATTTGCTCGCCGAAGCTGTCCGGAGGCACCCTGATCAAGACGAATCACGACGTTGGCTGTTTGATTTCTTAGTCATTTTTGAACGGCATACCGAGGCGGTGCCCCACGGGCGAGAGTTGGTGCGACGAAGAAAATTTGATGCTGAGTTGCTGATCGAACTGAGTAACACCGAAAAACGGGACCTCGAAAACGACTCGCTCGATCAGATGGTGGAGCGAAATCCGGATGACAAGCGGCCGTTGATCGGAGCCGCGAAAAAGCTATTCGATCAAGGCAAATTGGTGGAATCCGAAACCATGTTGCGAGAGATTTTGGACGTGCATCCTCAGTATCTGCCGGCGCAGTTGTTGCGGGGGCGAACGCTCGCGGATTTGGGACGGTTCGACGAGTTGAAGCAGTGGGACGAAACCGTTTCTGGTTTGAGGGGGCACGATGCGGAGTGGATGTATTGGTCCGTCCAGGGCGACTGGGCTCGTTCTGCAGGCGATTACGCGGGTGCTGCACGGGCGTATTGGGAGGCGACCAGACGCAACGCGGACGTGGCGTTGGTATGGGCCAAACTCGCGTCCACTCTTCGTCAATTGCCTGAGATGAACGATAGTGACACGCCCGCTACGCAGATGGAAACAACGATCGATGCCGTTCAACGGCGTGCCAACCGGTTGAGCGAAGCGATTCAAGCTAAAAAACGGTTTGATCGATCGGGCCGAGACTCGCGAGTGGAAGCGGCCAACGTTGCGACTACTTTGTTCTCGCTAGGGCGTCCTTGGGAAGCGGAAGCGTGGGCGGCGATCGGATTAGGCTTTCCGATCGCGGCTGATGAACCAGAAGTCGATGTGAATGCGATACGGCAGAAGATCGTAAAATCGCTGCGGCGTGATACGCCATGGCAGGTTATCGACGAGCGAACCGAGCTGGCCTGCGACCTCAGTCATCTCCCCAAGCCTAAACAGGGTTCATCCGGTTCGGTGTTGGCTGCGAAGTCTGCACCGCCGGTAACGGTCGCGTCGATCATGCCGACGCTGCGAAACGAAGCCGTCGAGCGTGGGTTGAACTTCTTTGGACGAACGCGAGATGATTTGGACCAACCGGGCATTCCGATTTATGCCGAGTTGGGGTGCGGTGGCGGTGCCATTGATTTTGATTTGGACGGTTGGTGTGATTTGTACTTAACCGCTGCCGGTGGCACGCCGCCACATCGCGATTCCAGTCCCAACGCGTTGTGGCGGAACCTCAATGGACGATTAGTTGACGTCGGATCGCGTTCAGGAACCACCGATATAGGGTTTGGGCAGGGCGTCGCCGTTGGTGATCTGAACGAAGACGGGTTTCCCGATCTGCTGGTTTTAAACTACGGGGAGAACGTTATTTACATCAACAATGGTGATGGGACGTTCTCGGATGCGACTGCGGATTTGATGCCTGGCCCTCTTTCGCGATGGTCATCGAGCGGGGCGATTGCGGACATCGATGGTGACGGTCTGTCTGACATCGTTGTCCTCAACTACTGCGCGGGGCTCGATCCCGTGACCGACTCATGCGTCGATGAAGCGAAAGGGATTCACAAATCATGTGCACCGATTTATTTCTCGGCCGAAGCGGACAACCTTTTTCACAATCGAGGCGACGGCACGTTCATCGATGTGACGGAAGATTGGGGGTTCGAGCCGGCGATTTTAGGGCGGGGATTGGGTGTGGTGGTGTCATCTCTCGATGGCAGTCCGGGGTTGGATATCTTTGTTGCCAACGATATGAGCAACAACCACTACTACAGCCGGAGTCCCTCGGAATCCATGCGATTAGTTGAGTCAGGTATTTCGCGTGGTTTGGCGACCGATGACCGATCGAACCCGCAAGCGTCGATGGGAATCGCTACCGCAGATATGGACCGCGATGGCGATATGGACATTTACATCACTAATTTCGAAGACGAGTACAACACATTCCATCAGCAAAACGGAAGCGGCTTCTGGCTCGACCGGACACTGCAGCAGAATCTTTCCGAGGCTGCGTTTCCGATGGTGGGATTTGGGAGCGAGGCCGTCGATTTCGATAACGACGGTTTGTTAGAGTTGGTCGTCGCCAACGGGCACGTTGACTTTCCCGTTTCGGAAAGCGAATCGGAGTACCTGCAACCGATGCAGGTCTATTACCAAGACATCGATGGTCGGTTCTCAATTTTTGATACGGCACGTTCCGGCAGGTATCTGTCTACGAATCATTCCGGTCGGGCGTTGTGGACGATCGATATTGATCGCAACGGGAAAGTCGATCTCGTTGTCACGCACCAAACCGAACCGGTCGCGTTGCTGGTGAATCAAACAGAAACCGATCACCACCATGTTTCCTTCCGGTTGGTGGGCCGCTCAGTCTCGCGAGACGCGATCGGTGCGGTTGTGGTTGTCGAACAAGAAGATCATCGATGGACGGGTGTCGTGTCGTCGGGCGATGGCTATTTGTGCAGCAACGAGAGGGTCGTGCGATTTGGACTAGGTGACAACATTATGCCTGTCACCGTGAGCATCTCATGGCCCGACGGCAGTGAACAGGTGACGAGCCAGGTCGCGGTGGATCGCGAGTGGGTCATCGTTCAGGGACAGGAGCCTTTTTAAAGTTGTCGACGTATGACTCGGGTGCAACGCGGAATTCGTGTTTCTTTTCCCGTTCAGGCCGGATGCTGTTGGTTGATGTGTTCTGGCGTCGACAGTCCCGCTGAGTCGCGTCAGTAACGCGACATTGGCTTCAGTTCCGGAAGGGTGATTTTGTTCACTCTTTCATGATTTCTTTTTCGACCTCTTTCATATCGCGTTGAGTCATTTGTTGCTCTGCGATGATCGCTTCGTAGTTGGCAATGCCTTCTGGGTCACTGGTACCGATTACGGCGGGTTCGCCCGAACCGCATCCGGTTACGGCAAACCCAGCAACGAGAAGAGAAAGAATGGCGAGAGTTTTCATGGCAACACCTTTTGAAAATAAAGTTTGAAATGGGGCCGATTCGAGAATGGTCGTTCGCTGCAGCGGCGGGAACACCGTAAGAAACGCTTTGCCCTTCCGTCGAGGGGCATGCAATCAGGTGGAAACACAGACAATCGAGCTGCTTCCACCATCGCTAATGCCGCATGGGAAAGGGGTGTTCCGCAGAAAGTCGAGGATTTTTGCGGATTCGTTCAAAATACGGGTGTATTGATTTTTCTCAAATATTTCACCCATTATGCGTGATCTGAGCAGTGAGGGCGCCATCAGAACAGGCACGCGGGTCTGCCCTTAGGGAGGGCATTACGAGGCTGTGTTCCACATTCGGTGGTTTGGCGGCAGTTTCTATAGCTCGCGAGCAGTGTTTCGAATTTTTCACGCACTCTGTATCGGTCAAACGACATGTCAAGAAATTCAAAATGGAAGCCACGTGGCTTCACCCTCGTCGAACTGCTGGTGGTGATCGCGATCATCGGCGTTTTGGTCGGGCTCCTGTTGCCTGCCGTTCAGGCTGCTCGCGAGGCGGCTCGGCGGATGAGTTGTAGTAACAACTTCAAGCAGATCGGGCTCGCGATTCACAACTACCACAGTGCTTATGATCAGATGCCGATCCAGGGGACCGGGACTCAGTCCGCGACGGATCACTGGTTCTGGGGCGACAAGGACGATGGCAACCTGCACCGTCTTAGTTTTCTCGTCGGCGCCACGCCGTTCATTGAGCAGCAGGCACTGTGGGAGCAAATTAGTAACCCGTTGATCGGACGAACCGACGGGACCACCGCCGATCCCGGTGGGACGACGCCGTGGCCTGCATTTGGCCCGACACCCGAAGAGATCCAGTACATTCCGTGGTCCACGGAGCTTCCTGCGTTTCGTTGCCCGAGTGATCCTGGGACGGGATTGCCGGCATTGGGGCGGACTAACTACGCCGCCTGCATGGGTGACTCGATCGCTTGGTCTGCACGCGGGTATCTGGATATCCGTGGTGAGCGTGGTCCTAAGTACCAAACGGGCGATCATTACAGTTCGCGGACCCGTGCGGGATGCCGAGGAGCATTCGTGACGCTGAAGAAAACTCAGTTCCGGGACATTCTCGATGGTCTCGCCAACACGATCGCGGGCGGTGAAATCGCGACGGATCTAGGGGACAACGATGTTCGTACGAGTTTGCCGAAAGCCGCCGGGTCGGTCACCGCCGAAGCAACGGTCATTGCGAATCCGTCTGCTTGCCTCGATGACACGACGCCGTTGATTGATCCGCAGCGTCCTAGCTTCTGGAGTTCGGGGATTCCGATGGGCTCGATCGCGGCGGCGCGTGGGTACCACTGGGCGGATGCGTTGCCGACGTATTCCGGGGTCTTCACCATCCTTCCGCCAAACCGAGAGAACTGCACGTGGCAAAAGGATCAACCGTCATGGCACAGTGGTGTGTTGGGTGTGTCGAGTCGTCACCAAGGCGGTGCCCATGTGTTGATGGCCGACGGTGCGGTGAAGTTCATTACTGATTCGATTGATGCCGGCGATTCGCGAGCGGGAATGGTGGAGTATGGCAAGGGCGGCACGCAGGCGCCAGGCTCCAAGAGTCCCTATGGATTGTGGGGGTCGCTCGGAACGAGGGCTTCGAATGAAGTGATCGAAGGTGAGTTCTAGCAGAGGCTGATCTGATCGATCCGCGAAAAGCGAAACGACAAGCCTCTGAAGCTAACGGAGGCTGCCAGCACCGCCATCGCCTTCATGCCCTCTCGGGGCCTTGGAGGCGTTGTGCGGTTGTGGTCGTTTTGTGCGGGTGTGGTGGGGACGCGAACGTGATGTCTGTTCCTGAGCAGGGCGTGAAGGAGCAACCGAAGGTGGTTGCACGTCCTTCGGTGAGTGAGGCTCGGGTTAACCACGAGGCAACCGACCTCAACGAGAAGCACAGCGGCCCCGCACTGGTGCAGCGCCGCGCCGTTGCGATCGCTACTGCCGAACGACTCGTGGGTGAAAGCAATTTCGCCGGGGCATCCGAGTCGTTGCAGAACTGGTTGTTGATCGAGCCAGATGACGTCGAGGTGTTGTTCCGCTTAGCGAGCGTTCGGGCGGCGGACGGGAGTTTCGAAACAGCGATTGAGTTGCTCGATAGCATACCTCGTGATCATCCCGAGGCCGGGCTGCCTGCGCTGGGGCAGTCTGCAGACTGGTGCTTTCGTTTGCAGCGGTATGACGAAGCGGAGCATCGCTACCGAGAAATTATCAAGAGGATGCCCGACGCGGTCCCTCCGCGTCGCCAACTAGCCTACCTGTTGAACCGTCAAGGTCGCCGGCAGGAGGCCGCCGAACAGATTGTTCCGCTGTGTCGATGTGGAGACGTTCATCAGGACGAACTTCATGCGTTGGTCATTTTGACAGATGCGATGTATGACGATCCGTCGCAACGCGACAAGCTCGAGCCCGGAACATTACCCTATTGGCCGATCGGGCGTTTGGGAAAAGCGCGTCGGCAGTTTGCGTTGCAGCAGTACGATGATGTTATCGAAACGTTGCACGATGCCGTTCGTGCCGGCGAAGCAATGCCAGCGGCGATTGCTCTGTACGGGCGAGCCGTCGCCGAGACACAGGACGATAAGCGTTTTCAATGGTGGTTGGGGCGAACCGATGCGGCAACGCAAGAGTTTGCTGACTACTGGGCGGCGATCGGCGCCCATGAGTCGCGGCACCGGAGATATCCCGAAGCAGTACGTGCGTTGGCGGAAGCGGTTTCAAGAGACTCAACGGATTTCATTTCGATCGGTCGACTTCGGCAGCCGTTGATCGCTCTAGGGTATGAAAAGATCGCCGAGCGATGGAATTCGCGGTGGTCGGCGCTTCAGGACGCGCTGAAGTACAACAACCAAATCGCTCAATCGGATGAGCCCAACGTGGATGCGATGGCCGGACTCGCTGACACCTTAGTAAGGCTCGATCGGCGACTCGAAGCGGTGCTTTGGAAAATTCTCGAAGCGGGATATCGAGACGCACCTGCCGAAGAGGTGGCCAAGCTGAATGCTGAGCGTCGCAGGCTCGTTGTTGCCCGAAGGGAGCGTCCACGAACGGAAGATCATTTGTGCGGTTTGCACCTGGATGACTTCCCGTTGCCGTCGCTCAGCTCGAATGCGATCGGTGATATCGCTATTCGGAAACGCATGCGAAGTGACGAAGATTTCGTTGGTGCCAGGTTCGTGAATGTTGCCGAACGTGCAGGATTAGATCACTCGTACCAAGTTGCGGAGTCTTCGGTCCGTCAGCGGTATTCGATTCACCAAACCCTCGGGGGCGGTGTGGCGGTGATCGATTTCGATTTGGACGGCATGGCTGATTTGGCGTTTGCACAAGGAACGGCCGATCCGCCGAGGGCGGCAGGTGAACAGTCCAACCAGTTCTTCCGCAACGTGGGGCAGGCGTTGGTCGACGTGACCGGTGCGAGCGGTACGCGAGAGACGCAGTACAGTCTCGGAATGACGAGCGGAGATTGGAACCAAGACGGCTTTCCTGATTTGGTTGTTTCAAACATCGGCGTCGACTCATTGTTTATCAACAACGGAGACGGATCATTTGAGCGGTGTCCGTTGGCGGATGATGTCAATCTCGCTCGGGTTCCCTCGTCTATCGCCATGGCCGATTTGAGCGGAGACGGTCTGCCCGATCTTTTTCAGTGCGTCTATGTGGACGATCCCGAAATCAGCCGCAAGCCGCCGTTGGATGCGTCGGGACGTGTCGTCGCTGCGGTGTCACCGGGCGAGTACCACGTCGGTGTGGACACACTGGTTATCAACGACGGCGAAGGTGATTTTTGTTCAGAACCGTTTCGCCGTGAGGACCGTGAACAGGGTTACGCGTTGGGTGTCGTGGTCGCCGATCTCGATGGCGTCGCCGGGAATGAAGTATTTGTGGGCAACGATTTGACACCGAACCAGCTCTGGACGCGCGATTCTACCGGGCAGGTTTGGAGCGATCTTGCGACGTTGAAGGGGTGTGCGTTTGACGGCAGTGGAGTGGCGACTGGATCGATGGGAATCGCCATCGGTGACTTTGACTCCAACGGTTCGACGGATATTCACATCAGTAATTACGAGAATCAGAATTCGAGTTTGTTCTTATCGGATCGTGACGCGTATCAAGATCGCAGTGTTGCGTTCGGCCTTGCTGGTCCGACTCGCAGCATGGTGGGGTTTGGATGTCAGGCGATTGATTATGACAATGACAGCGACCTCGATTTGGTGGTGGCAAACGGGCACCTCGACGATTCGACCGAGATCCGAGTTCCTTTTCTCCAGCCAACCCAGTTGTTGGCGAATTCCGGCACAGGTTTCTTGCCAGTCGAGATGAGCCATGATGCTGAATATTGGCAGGCGAGTTACCTGGGGCGTGGTTTAGCGCGGTTGGACTTCGATCGAGACGGAAGGAACGATTTCGTCGTCACACACACCGGTCAGCCGTCTGCGTTGCTGGTTAACGAGACTCCGACGAGAAACCATTGGCTGCAGGTTCAATTGGTTGGGACAGAGTCCGAACGCGATGCGATTGGAGCCAGGGTTACGGTGAAGTCGGGCGACCGAGAGGCCGTGCAGTGTGTCGCGTCAGGAGATGGCTATCTGAGTCGCAATGAAAACGTCGTTTCGTTTGGGCTAGGGGAAGCGAGTGAACCGGTGCAACTCCAGATTCGATGGCCCGGAGGGCGGCAGCAAGTGCATCACGGTGTCAGCGTCGATCAAAGAGTGTTGGCGGTCGAAAACGAATCTGAGTGTTTCAAGTTGTGGTAATTAGCCAGGCAGGTAAGTTCGTAGGGAGCATGTAGGCAGGAAGCAAGTAGGCACGCGAAAGGTGTAAAAAGAGAGTGTGTGTCCTGTTTTTGGCTCCTGTGCGTGTGTCCAGTGTTGTTTCGTGTCTGGCATTCCTTTTTCTAGAGGGGTGACTCTCGGTGAAAAACTCAGCCATTGTCGCTCTTTTTCGGTGTGATGATGCGTTCTGTCGCGCCATGTGCCTACAACGAGCAAAGCCGCATTTCACTCGTGGTTGCGAGATTGCTGGAGAAAAATGATGCAAGCAGACACAAAAGACAATTCCGTTCCTGACGCGTTCGTGCGTGAACTCACTCGATCGCAAAACCGACTTTACGGGTTCGTGCGGTGTTTGCTGTTTGATCCCAAAGACATTGATGATGTCTTGCAGGACGTGAATGTTGTTTTGCTGCGCAAGCATGATGAATTCGAAATGGGCACCAATTTTTGGGCGTGGGCCTCGACGATCGCGAGGTTCCAGGTCCTTACCCATTGCAAGCGTCTCGGGCGAGATCGATTGGTGTTTGATGATTCGCTTCTGGAATTGATTGCATTGGATGTGCAGCAGATGGATAGTGAGATTGATGACCGCATGGAGGTGTTGCAGGGGTGCATGGAGAAATTGCCGACGCCGCAACGTCAGCTATTGAGCATGCGCTACGAGCCAGACTCGTCTCTAAAGTTAATCGCCGAGTCGCTCGATCGAACCGTGGGTTCGGTGCGTCAGGCTCTGTTCCGAATTCGAGAATCATTGCTCGGTTGCGTCCAGCAAAAACTAAAGGCGTCGTAATGGATCATCAAAACGAGTCCAAGCAGTCATCGCTGCATTCGATACGTCGGGATCGCGAATTCATTGAGCTGTTGTCGACAGCGATCGACGGAACGTTGAGCGATGAAGCGTTTGCCAAACTGCAGCAGCGACTGATGGAAGATCGAGAGGCGAGGCGGCACTACATCCGGCATCGTCTCTTGGAGGCTGGAGTCGCAAGAGAAGTGTCGGTCGATGCGGTTGGTGGAATGGTGGATCAGATCGGCCATGTCTCAGACGGCAAACACGTCGACGCGGAGTCGACGGTGCGATTGCCGGAAAGTCATGCATACTCTGGCGAAGAGGCATGGCGACGTGGCAATGGGGGCCGACCGCGGTCGGCATCATGGGTCACCTGGTATGCGGCGGTAGTGGTTCCGTGGGTGATGTTGGTAGGCGGGTGTCTCGCCGTGCTGATAGGGCAACGGCCAAATTTTTGGATCGATGGCGAGGCGGTTGTTCTCTCGTCGCCGGTGGAAGTGGTCCAGGTCGATCATGTCAACGCTGAAATCACGGCGATGTTGGTCGACGAGGCGGGCGCTAAGTTTGCCGGCGGTCGTTCCACGGACGACGTTATTTTCAATCCTGGTGACTATGAATTGTTGGAAGGAACGATCCATCTGCGGTTTGCCAGCGGGGTGGATTTGGTGATGCAGGCGCCGGCCAAGTTGGCGATTGACGATCTGCTGCACGCTCGGTTGGCGTATGGAGCGGTCCGCGCGATTGTTCCTCCTTCGGCGGTCGGCTTTACCATCAAAACGACCGACGTGAACTTCGAAGATGTGGGGACCGAGTTCGGTTTGAACGTTTCGAAGAAGACCGGCGAAAGCACAATGCAGGTCTTCGACGGTCAGGTCAACGTTCGTGAAGCCAAAAACAATGGTCTGATGAAGAGCGTCTATGAGGGCGACTGGGTGCGGTATTCCGGTGGCGAGGCCAAACCCGGTGAGGAGCCCGCCGCGGAGCAGTTTCCGTCACCCGGCGAAATCGGTTTTCTGCGGTGGAAAACGGTGCGGAGACGACATGTCGATGACCCGAGCCTGATCGGTTGGTTCCCGTTTACAAGGCAAGACGATTCCAAACTGTTGGTCAACGCGGCAGGAAATGCGTTGGTGACCCCGGGGCAGATCTCCGGTCCGCGTTGGGTGTCGGGGCGTTGGCCCGGGAAAGATGCTTTGCTGTTCGATCGCGATACGGATTTTGTTGAGTTCGAGATTCCGGGAACCTACGAGGAAATGACGATCGCCGTTTGGATCCAGGTAGATCGGCTCGACCGGGAAATGATTTCCATCTGCAATAGCAATGGTGGGGAAAACGGCGTGCTTCACTTTCAAATGAACCGTTTCGGTTTGCCACGCGGAGGCATCATGGGTGCCCGACGCGATGAACTCCGCTGGATCGGTGATCCCGTGCCCGTGGGGAAGTGGGTTCATGTTTTATCGGTCACGTCGGTCCCGGATAAACGCAGTGACATCTACGTCAACGGTGAGAAAGTAACGCAGAGTTTGCTCCGTGAAGATGAATATCCGATCAAGCCTGGTGTCTGCCGCCTGGGTAACTGGGTGCCGTTTGCACAGTTCTCAGAACGCCCGCCACGTGCGCTGCGTGGCCGAATGGATGAGGTTGCGATTTGGAAACGGGCGTTAAGCGATGAAGAAATCTCGACGCTCGTAGACGAAGGACGTCCGAGCTTGGTCTGGTCACGTGATAACCCGCCTCTTGAGCACCCCCTTCCCAAACCATGATTTTGTTTGCCAAACATGAAGTCATGTTGAGCCCCACCTGATACCTGCCTCGCCTTACTCCCACCTCAATCCTGCCTTCCTCCCGCCTGCCCAAGGAAAATTAGAATGTCGCGTCAAAACAGATCGACCGATGCGCCCAATCGATATGGCTGCAAGGGGTTCCGATCGATGGTCAACCGCCGCGCCGCTATCCAAGCCGGTGTGTGTGGTGGGCTGTCATTGTCTTTAGGCGATATGCTCCGGTTGCAGTCGCAAGGGGGTGATGCGTTCAGCATGACCCGGGGTAAAACGCTGGAGGATCCCAAGGCACTCAGTGTGATCCAATTGCATCTCGGTGGTGGCGTTCCGCAGCACGAATCGTTTGATCCGAAACCGGAATCGCCGGTGGAATATCGTGGCGCGTTTGGTGTTACCAAGACAAACACCGGAGAGGTCTTCAGTGAGAACTTCCCGACCACCGCAGCCATCGCCGACAAACTGACGGTGGTTCGCAGCATGGTCGGCAAGATTCCGGATCACGCTACCGCAACCTATCATCTCTTCACGGGGTACACGCCGACCGCAGTGATTGATTTCCCACAAATGGGATCGATCGTCTCTCATGAATTGGGCAAACGCGGCGATCTGCCGCCCTATGTCGCGATCCCAAACAACCACAGCTTTGCCGGTGGAACGGGTTTTCTTAGCAGCACGCACGGGCCGTTTGAACTGAACGCCGACCCGGCGGAGCGAAACTACAAAGTCAAAGACTTTTCGGTCCCCGAAGGCGTTTCGATGGATCGTTTTAGTCGACGGAAAACGGCTCGAGAAATCATCGAGCAGAAGATTCGGCGTTTGGAAGCCGATCAGACCATGCTCGATACGATGGATGATTTTTATCAGCAGGCTTACACACTGCTGACGTCGAAAGAGTCGCAAGCAGCGTTTGCCCTCGATGGTGAAACCGAAGAGACTTTTCAGCTCTATGGCCGTGATGTCGTCGGGTTGAGAGGCCCGGACCGTCGTTTCCATCCGAAGGGACTTGCCGAAAAGATGATTGTCGCCCGGCGGTTGGTCGAGTCCGGTGTGCGGTTCGTGACGGTTACCTACGGGGCATGGGATTCGCATGTCGATGTCGAGAGTGCATGCCTGGATCAGATGCCTGCCCTTGATCACGCGATCTCCGGGTTGATTACCGATTTGGACCAACGGGGGTTGCTGGATTCCACGATTTTTTGGGTGACGTCTGAGTTCGGACGGACGCCGAAAATCAACAACACCAGCGGCAGGGATCACTGGGCCAGGAATTATTCCATGTTGATCGCCGGGGGTGGTTTCTCCCGCGGTCTGATTTACGGGGCAAGTGATTCGATCGGAGGCGAGCCGGCGCGGGACGCGGTACCGCTCGAGAACCTAATGCACACCATCTACCACCAACTCGGTATTGATGCGAGCAAGGAATTGTTGGCCTTCGGAACGCGTCCGATCGAAATCATCAAGGGCGGCGAGTTGGTCAACGGATTGCTGACTTGACCTTCTGAGTAGCTTTTACACGTTCCGTTTCCGACTTTTATCGTTCCCCTGCCTCCCCACTGATTTCACTATGCACGCGCGTTTGTTTGTCATCATGTTGTCGCTGTGTGCGTTGACCAACGTTTGCGTTGGTGCGATGACCAAGAGCATTGAGACCGTCCGCCCGAGAATCGCACAACGTGGAACGACCGTTGAGGTCACCATTGGCGGCGTTTCGTTGTCGAACCCTCAAGAGATCATCTTCTATCAACCGGGAATCCGTGCGACCCAATTGCGGACGCCTGAGGAACAGCCCAGACGACGCAGCTTGATGCACGGAGGAGTCGTGAAAGAAGCGGTGGTTTGCCAATTCGAAATCGCCCCGGATTGCCCGCCGGGTGAGCACGCGTTTCGATTAAGAACTTCAACGGAATTGACCCAGATCGCCACATTTCATGTCACTCCGTTCCCCGTCACAGACGAGAACGAGGAGGGGCACAACAAGAATGACACGATGGAGAATGCGGTCGATGTTCAACCCAATGTGAGTGTGCGTGGGTATTTAAATGGCGGGCATCGGGGTGACGTGGATATGTACAGGGTGCCCGTCTCCGCAGGTCAGCGGTTGGCAGTCGAGGTCGGGTGTGCTCGCATCGCGGACGTTCACTATGGCGACTCTGAATTTGATACCGCCATTCGAGTGTTGGACGAAAGTGGCCGAGAGTTGGCCGCGAACGATGACAACGCGCTATTGATTCAAGATCCGTTGGTGTCGCTGAAGGTGCCCCGGGACGGACATGTGTTTGTCGAAGTCTCCCGTTCAATTTTTGTGCCTTCACAGCGACCCTATTGCGTCCATATCAGTGACACTCCTCGTCCGAAGGCCGCGTATCCTCTCGGCGGCCAAGCCGGAAAGAAGGAAACGATTCGTTTTATCGGCGACGCGTTTGGGGATTATGAGAGTGCTGTGGAGATTCCCGCGAAGGAAGGAACGTTTGAGTATTTTGGCAGTTCCCCGACTCCGCTGCGGCTGCGCAGCAGTCCGTACCCGAACGTATTCGAAGAACCCGATGCCAGTGTGACGGATGTGGAAACGCTGCCAATCGCGATCAATGGGATCATCGAATCGGAAGACCCGTCCGACCGCTTTCGCGTGCGGGTCAATAAGGGGGATCGATGGCATGTTCGTGTGTACTCCACAACCTTGGGGTCACCCATCGATCCTCGAATTCGTATTCTGCCGATCGAAGAGGATGGCAGTTCCGGCGATCCGGAAGTCGATCTCGATGACGTGACGTTGGAAGAACGTGATGTCTATGGAACAAACTATCGCTCTCGCAGTGGTTTACCCGATACGCTGGATCCGTCCGTGGTTTGGGAGCCAAAGAAGGACGGCGAGTATTTGATCGAGTTGCTTGATTCGAGCAACAACGGTGGCCCGACGGGCGTTTATCGAATTGAAATTGAACCGCCACGAACGCTCTTTCAAACAGTGCTTCGCAGCACGACGTTTGACTGGACCGAGTCGATGCGAGTGACGGGACTCGCGGTTCCACGCGGCAATCGGTGGACCGTCAATGTGAACCTCCCGCAGGGACAGTGCGATTCGATAAAAGGTGACTTTCAGGTCGTCGCTCGCGGACTTCCCAAAGGAATGTCATTGATCGTTCCTCCGATGCCGAAAGGCAAGATCCCCCGGGTTTGGCCGATGCAATTTGTTGCTGATGAGACCGCAGAGCCTGGTGGGGCGGTGATCACTCTCGATGCGATCCCTGCCGATCCGAATGAGAACGTCGAGAGTCGATCGGTGCAACAGGTGCCTTTTATCAACCATTCCGGAGGGGATGCCTGGAATACGGTGCGAGTGGATGCGTATATCACGGCCGTGGTCGATCCGGCACCGTTTTCAATTGAATTGATCAAGCCGTCGGCGCCGCTCGTTCGGGGAGGTGAGTTGGCATTGCCCGTCAAAATTCACCGCCGCCCAGGATTTGAGGGTGCGGTTGAGTTTGGGGCGGTTTGGTCGCCGCCGGGTCTAGCGATCCAGCCGCCTCAAACGATTCCTCCAGGCGAAACAGAAGGACTAATGAGAATTTCGGCGACGCCCGGTGCACAGCTAACGACTTGGCCGGTGGTTGCGATTGCCAGCACTGTTCGAGACGACATCGACCCTTTCTTGGGCGTTGGTCACACACGAGTGTCGTCTGAGTTTATCGAACTCACGGTTGCGGACCGATATGTCGAGTTGGCGGCCAATCCCGAGAGTGTTCGCCGGGGCGAACGCAAATCGTTCGTATGGAACGTCCAGCACAAAAATGCGTTTGATGGTGAGGCTCGCGTCCGATTGCTCGGGTTGCCGAAAGGGGTGAACGTCATCGACCCCATGCCGACATTGAACAATCAATCCAAAGAGGTGCGTTTCGAAATTGAAGCCACTGAAGAGGCTCTGTTGGGGGCAGCGACGGGATTGGCGTGCGAAGTGATACTCGAGGCGGAGGGCCAAGAGATTGTTCAGCGAACCGGCAATGGCGTGCTGAGAATTGACCCGGGACAAGGTTGACGAACGTTTGACGAAAAACTCGACCCTCGGCCGCACCAAAACGTTTTGCCCACACGAAATGAATCGGGCATTTAGGAACGCATCATGACTTTTGCACTCGATTTCATGTTCAGAAAATTATTGCTCAAGGCAGTCTTTGCCAACGGCGTTGCAAGTATCACGCCCCATCGTCGGACGTTGAGTTTGATACTAGCAATTCTTGTCGTGGGCATCTCATTCACAACTGTTGCTGCCAACGACAATGTCGCTGAAATCGACGTGCCGAGTTTTCGTCGCGACGTGATGCCGGTGTTCTTTCGAGCCGGGTGCAACGCGGGGTCGTGCCACGGCGCCGCGAGTGGCAAGGACGGCTTCATGTTGTCGTTGTTCGGGTACGATCCCAAAGGCGACTATCACCGCACCGTGAATGAAATGGTGGGGCGGCGTGTCAACACGGCGGTTCCCGAACAAAGCTTGCTGCTGTTGAAATCTACAGGGAAAGTAGCGCACACCGGCGGGAAACTATTTGACGAATCCAGCGAGTACTATGAAACGCTCTATCGTTGGATTGCCGCCGGTGCACCCGATGACTCCGATTCGGTTCCCGACACGGTCGAGGTGATCCTCTCGAAAAAGCGGTTTCTGTTTGAAAAGAAAGGTGCCAAAGATCGTTTACGGGTTGGCGCGATCGCGAGTGATGGTTCGAAGCGGTTGGTCACTTCGTTGGCACGATTCCACAGCAACAACGAAAGCGTGGCGACGATCGATGACAATGGCATCGTGACGGCGGTCGGTCCAGGTGATACGTACGTGTTCGCACGCTACAACCGATTCACGGTCGGGGTGGAGGTCATCGTGTTGCCGCCCGCTGAAGGGTTTGATTGGCCCAATCCACCCGCGACGAACTACATCGATCAACTGGTCTATGACCGATTGCAGAAACTGCGAATCACTCCGTCGGGGCTGTGCGATGACGAGACGTTCTTGCGACGTGTAACGTTGGACCTGGCCGGCCGAACTCCGACGGTAGACGAGTACCGCGAGTTCATGGATGGCGATCGAGATCGTGCGGCAAAGATCGACGAGTTGCTGGCAAACGATGAGTTTGCGGACTTGTGGACGGCGTTGTGGGCGGAGCAACTGCGAATCATTGGCGGCAACTATGCTCCCGCCGCGACGCACGTTAAAGCCGCGATGTCGTTTTACGAATGGATCCGAAAGCAAATGCGATCGGGACGTCCGCTGAACGAATTCGTGGAAGAAATGGTCGTTGCGTCGGGCAGTAATTTGACCAACGGACCCGCGAACCTGTACACGATGATGGTCCACGCACCTCGTTTCGAACCCAAAGTCTTCGCCGCCGATTTCTCGCAGGTCTTTCTCGGGGTGCAGATTCAATGTGCCGAATGCCACAACCATCCGTTCGATCGGTGGACCCAGGACGACTATTATAGCTTTGTCAGTTTCTTTGCTGGGATGAAACGCAAACCCGGTGTGGAACCTCGTGAACGGAGGATTTTCTATGACACGTCAACGCCGCCGATGAAGCACGTCGTTGACAAGCGTCCGATGCCGCCACGCGTGCTCGGTGGTGTCGAACCGGTGGCGAGTGACGGCGATCCGAGGAAGGAGCTCGCGGAATGGTTGACGTCGCCTGACAACGAGATGTTCAGTCGCAACATTGCTAACCGAATCTGGGCACAGTTGCTCGGCAAAGGGATCGTTGAGCCGGTCGATGACATTCGCGTCAGTAATCCACCGGTCAATGGGCCGCTGCTCGACGCGATTTCCGACCGCTTGGTGGATTCCGGTTTCGATCTCAGAACGTTGGTGCGAGACATTTGCAACTCTCGGGTCTATCAACTGAGTGTTCAGCCCAACGCGTCGAACAAGGGGGACACCCGACAATTCTCGCATGCTTACCTGAGGCATTTGCGGGCGGACGTGTTGCTCGATTCCGTTGCCACCGCGACAGGCATGCAGGCGTCGTTGCCAAAGTTTGCCGCCGGTACTCGCGCGATCAATTATTTCCCGATCTCCGGCGGTGACACGGGAGGGCCGAACTACGGGACGCCGTTCTTTAAGACGTTCGGCCGATCGAGTCGTGCCACGATATGTGCCTGCGAAACAGACACACAGCCGACCTTGTCGCAGGCACTGCACCTTGCCGTTGGCGAAACGATTCAGAAGCGATTGTGGGCCAATGGTGAGATCCGAAAACTCGTCGCATCGAAAGAACAGCCCGAGCAGGTTATCGAAGAATTGTTTGTGCGAACTCTCTCTCGCCAGCCCACCGAGGAGGAGATTAAAGATCTCGTTGCGGTGGTGGGTGATTCTACCAAAGACCCAAAGGCGTATGAAGATATCTTTTGGGGCTTGTTCAACTCAACGGAGTTTTCGTTTAACCACTAACGCCACCCGACTGTATCCTCAGTCTCGATGTTTCGCTGCCACGCCGTATGTCCGATAGTTTTCCCGTTTTGATGACCCTCATGATTCCAGTTCAAACGAAGAAACGAGCGAAACCAAACCCTTGTTTGCCGTCGTGGCACGTGGCGTGTTTGCTCGCGTTCGCAGCGATGATTCTGCCCTCGGAAGCGATCGCGGTGGAGGCCAATCGCGAGGCTTTGGGGGAGCCGCCTGTCAATTTTGATGATCATGTCTCTGCAATTTTGAAACGCCATTGTTGGCAATGTCACGGTGATGCGAAGCAAGAAGCGGGGCTCAACTTGGCCAGTTATGTGGACATCGCCGGGAATGATGATCTCGTCGTCGCGGGGCGTTCGAGTAGCAGTCGGTTGTTGGAGATTATCGTGGCCGAAGATCCGGCGGAGCGAATGCCTCCGGAAAATGATCCTCTTCCCAAAGAACAGGTCGCGTTGATTCGCGCCTGGATTGACTCTGGGTTGCGGCAAAACGCGGGGAGCAAGGTCGAGAAGAAACAAGGTGTGGCGTTCACGCCGACGTCGATGACTGATTTCGACGACACGCCACCGGCGATGCCCGAAGCCTTGTCGCCGTTGAAGCCCGCGCGAACACTGCGTGCGTTCCCCGTAATTGCGATGGCGGCGAGCCCGCGAGCGCCTCTGTTGGCGGTCGGTTCGTATGAACGCGTAGAGTTTGTGAACACGCAATCGCAGGAGACCGTCGGAGCGGTGGCGTTCCCTGAAGGCGAACCGCATGTGCTGCGGTTCAGCCGATCGGGGCGACTGTTAATGGTTGCCGGAGGGCGTCCCGTGCAGAATGGGGTCGCGGTACTGTTTGACGTGAAAACCGGGAAGCGTCTGGCAAAGATGGGCGACGAGGCCGATGTGATCATGGCTGCGGATCTCTCGCCTGACGAACGACGAGTCGCGATCGGCGGTTCGGGCCGGATGATTAAAGTGTTCTCTACTGAGACAGGCGAGTTGCTTTATCGGTTGGTCAAACACACCGACTGGGTGACTGCGGTGGCGTTCAGCCCCGATGGAAAATATCTCGCAACGGCCGATCGCGTCGGAAACATTCATTTGTGGGATGCCGAAAGCGGAGGCGTCATTCGCCCGTTGGCGGAACACAAGGCTTCCGTGACGGCACTCGAATGGCGATCCGATTCTCGCGTGTTGGCGTCCAGTGGAGAGGACGGTCTGATCGTGTGGTGGGACGTGGCAAAAGGTTGGCCGCTATACACAAAAGCGAAAGCACACCAACCCATGCGACCGAGCGGTTTTTATGGTGAAATCCCCAACGGTGTGCTGGATCTGCGGTTTGGTCCGAGCGGCGAGTTAGTCAGTTGCGGCCGAGATCAGAAAGTACGCGTGTGGTCGAGCGATGCGAATATTGTCAGCGTCTTCACCGTTCCGAACGATAGCGAGCACAACAATATCAAGAACCTTCCGCTACAATCGGTGTTGACCTTCAACGGTGCCACCGCGATCACAGGGGATTCGGCCGGTCGGCTTCATTCTCATGTGATCAAAACGAAATGATTTGGATGTCTCAACATCGAATTTGGATCTTGGCGGCAATCGCATTCAGTTTGGGGATGGGGGTAACATGCGGTCAGCCTTCCGCGCGAGCAGACGAACCGTCGGCTTGGATAGATGACCTCGACATTATCGATTGCCACACGCACTTTTACGATCCGAGTCGGCCCGAAGGCGTGCCGTGGCCTTCGAGAGATTCTTCGCTGTACCGGACTGTGTTGCCTGGCCACTTTCGTGCGCTGAAGCAATTTCGCCCCGTCTCTGGAACGGTGATTGTCGAGGCGAGTTCACGTGTGGAGGACAACGCATGGTTGTTGGGCTTGGCTGCCGATGATCCTTTCATCGTTGGCATCATTGGACGATTGCCGATCGGGTCGACCGAATTCGCCATGCAACTCAGTCGATTCGCTGGGAATTCATTGTTTCGTGGTATTCGAGTTCGAAGTACCAGACTCGACGAACTGCTTCGAGCAAGCCGCGAAGATGAAGATTCCTTGAATGATTTGCGTCTGCTCGCTGAGAAAGGTCTTGCGCTCGACGTTAACGGAGGCGCGGGAACCCCGGCAGTGGTGGCGAGGGCCGCTGAGAAAATTCCTCGGTTGAGAATGGTGATCAACCACATCGGCAACGTGAAGGTTTCGTCAACGCCTCCACCGGAAGATTGGGTGAAAGGCATTCGTTCGGCGGCAAGACACGCCAACGTCTTTTGCAAAATCTCGGCTTTGGTCGAAAACGCGGAGCGAGAAAGCGGCGCACAGGCCCCCAATGATCTCGGCTTTTACCGGCCGTACTTGGACGTCGTTTGGGACGCGTTTGGTGACGATAGAGTGATTTATGCCAGCAATTGGCCGGTTTCCGAGCGAGCGGCCGACTACGAATCGTTGCAGCGAATCGTCTTCGAGTACGCGGCGGAATGGGGAGAAAACGCGGTTCGTAATTTCGCGTCGTTGAATTCACAACGTGCCTACCAATGGGTGGATCGGCCGGGCCGTCGCGAGTCGAGCGGAGACGAATAACCTCCTCTCGTTCGGGGGCGTTTCGTGGAATTCCCGGCGGTTGCTAAGTCGTGAGTGTTGAGAATCGCCGTTTCGGTTGCTCGCCTGTCCGGGATGTCGCGGAACTCATGGTGCGATGCTGGGTTAGAGTGATAGCTTGTCGATCGGTGAAAGCGGCAACACTGAGTTTGGCCCTGCGTTTTCGTGGTTGGTCGGACGGCCGGTTAAACTGACTTTAGACGCTGAGACCCGCCGTGAACGGGTCGCGGAATCCCATGCAAGAGATGGATCGAATGTCGTTATGAATAAAGCCGAGACACCGGACGAAGCCGCATCGCCCGTTCAAGTTATGCTGGAGAAAGCCCGCGACGAGGGTGCCGAATCCCTTGGTGAATTGCTTCAGTTATACCGGAACTATTTGACTGTTTTGGCGACCACCCAGTTGGACGGGCGATTGCGACGGAGGATGAATCCTTCGGATTTGGTTCAAGAAACGATGCTGGGTGCTCACCGTGATTTTGAGGCTTTTCGTGGCGGGACGGAGCATGAGTTCTTAGCCTGGTTGCGGCAGATTTTGGTGAATTGTCTGCGGACGGCGATCGACGTGCACTTCAACGCTCAGAAGCGAGACATGCGTCGTGAAATTTCGATCGAACAAGTCAGCCAAACGATCGACAACAGCGCAGCAAATTTTGCCAACATGTTGGCCGATCGTGGGCCGTCGCCGAGTGAACCGATGCGTCGCCGCGAGCGTGCAGTGGAGTTGGCTGATCAGCTCGCAAAACTACGACCTCAATACCGTGATGTGATCGTACTTCGTAACTTGCAAGGTTTGTCTTTTGACGAGATTGCAGATCGTCTTGATCGAAAACCAGGATCGGTGCGGATGTTGTGGTTGCGAGCAATGGACAAATTCAAAGCCTCTTTTGAGGCCAATGCGTGAGCGGTATCGAATCGTCGTCGTTTTCTGACTTCAGTTTCGAGTCGGAAACTACCCGGAAGCTGACTTACCATCAGAAGCTACGTCTCACCGCGTTGCTCGATCAGTATTTGATCGCATTAGAGAAAGGCGTGCCGCCGTCGGTGGAGCAGCTCGCGGCGGACGATCGCGAACTCATCGAACCGCTGCGTTCCCACATTGCCGGATTGGAGGATCTGCATCAAATAGCGGCCGGGTTCGTTCCGCAGGACGGTGTGGAGGAAGGGGACACGGATAATGAGTCGGCGGAATCCTCTGAGAAATTGCTCGGTGATTTTCGTTTGCTCGAAGAGATCGGTCGCGGCGGAATGGGGGTCGTTTATCGCGCCAAACAATTGTCGCTCGATCGGATTGTCGCGATTAAGTTATTGCCGTTTGCCGCCGTGTTGGACTCGCGACAGATCGCTCGTTTCAACAACGAAGCCCATGCTGCGGCTCTGCTACATCATCCGAACATTGTGCCTGTGTACACGGTCGGTTCGGTGCGGGGTGTGCACTATTATGCGATGCAGTTTATCGACGGGCAGTCTTTCGATGAGGTGATTGCAAAGCAAATCGAGCATAGCGAACAACCGTCGATTGAGTCTGTGGTTTCCATCGGAATCCAAATTGCCGAGGCGCTCGATACGGCGCATCAATTTGGGGTGATTCATCGCGATGTCAAACCGTCCAATGTGATGATCGATCGCAATGGAAAGGTATGGATCACTGACTTCGGTTTGGCTCGTTGCCAAACCGAAGCAACACTGACCAAAACGGGCGACGTCGTCGGGACGATGCGGTACATGAGTCCGGAGCAGGCTCGCGGCGATTCAGCGATTGTCGATGGGCGTACGGATGTGTATTCCCTCGGTGCCACTCTGTATGAAATGTTGTGTTTGCAACCGGCGTTTGACGGAGGAGATGCGCCTGCGGTTTTGCGTCACATTGACGAACGCAACGCGCCTCTTCTGCGATCGATTCGTTCAGATGTCCCGGCCGATTTAGAGACCGTGGTCGCCAAAGCGATGGCGAAGTCGCGGGACGGGCGTTACGACACGGCGGCGGATCTAGCGAGCGACTTGCGGCGAGTCCTCGCGGGCGAACCGACGCAAGCACGACCTCCCACGCTGTTCGACCGTGTGACGCACTGGGCGGCCCGTCATCGTGCAATCGTGACCGCCACGGCAGGCCTCGTGCTTGTTGCGTTATTGGGACTGTCGATCAGCATCGCGATGATCACCGCGGCGAAACGGGAATCCGACGAGAACGCGGAACAGTTGGCAAGAAGCGAGTTGGCGTCTCGGGCCCAGGTTGATCGGCTAGGTGCCCAAGTGGCCGAGAAGCTTGCCGATGTTCCGGGTGCAGAATCGGTTCGGCGTCAGTTGTTGCAGGAGACTCTTGCGTACTATCAAGACTTTGCTGCCCGGGCGGATGACGATCCTAAGTTGATGCACGATCTCGCAGTCACCTACGGAAAGATCGGTTCGATTCAGAGCGAAGTGGGGGCGGTCGAGGAAGCAATTGAGTCTCTCGAAATGTCGCGTGAGTTGTTCGCAAAGCGAGCCGACGCACAACCGTTTGACGTGAACCGACTGCAGGAGTTGGCGACAGGGGAAAACAACTTGGCGTTGGCGTTGGATCAAGCCGGCCAGTATGAGGCTGCGTTCGGTTGGTACCGATCGGCGATTGCTCGACAGGAGGATTTAGTCCGAGAGCGGCCGGGTGATGCAGATGCGAAAGCTGGCTTGGCGTTGTCGCTCAATAACCTCGGGCTACTGCTGAGCAAGACCGGAAACCTCGATGATGCGGAGGATGCCTACCAACGCAGTATCGAATTGTCCGAATCGATCGCGGATGCGAAGCGAACCGGAGAAGTCGCGCTGCAATTGGCGTCGACTTATCAGAACCTCTCTGGTTTGTTGGCGGATCGTGATCCGGGACGCGCCGTTGAGTACGCTCGCACGGCGCTTCGAAATCAGACGGACGAACTCAATGCCCAACCGGGTGATCCTAAAACGGCGAGCCGCGTGGCGTTGACGTTGAATAGCCTCGGTGCGGCGCAAGTAGTGGCCGGCGACGTGGACTCGGCAATTCACTCGTATCGGCAAGCGATCGATCTTCAGTCGCAGTTGATCGAACGTTGGCCAAACCAGCTCAACTATCAACGCGATATCGCGGTGACTCATAACAACTATGGTTTAGCGCTCGCTGCGCACCAACGATATGAGGAAGCGCGGGAGGCGTTTGATCAATCGCTGGCGCATCAGATTCCTCTTGCTGAGTTGTTCGTCAATGATGCTGATCTGCAGAGCACACTCGGTGGCGTCTACAACAACCGTGGGTTTGCTCAGGAGAAACTCGGCGAAGTTGATGGCGCGATCGAGTCCTATCGCATGGCGGTCAAGCATCAAACGCGAGCCTATCAATCAACCCCCGAGGTTCCCCAGTACCGAGAGTATCTCAGTAAACACTACTTCAACTACGCCAAATTGCTTCGTTCGGCCGGCCGCGATGCCGAAGCGTTCGAAACTGCGAAGCGTCGGCGTGAGTTATGGAAGGGAGACGGCGAACGGCTCGCGGGAGTTGCCGAAGAGGTTCGCGTGATGTCAGAGGAAGCCGATCTCGAACGAATATCGGTCGATCGTTCGGAAACCAATGAGCAAACACCCATCAATGGTTTAGCAACCAATGAGCTTCGCGATTTCTGCCGAGAGACGATGCAGATGGCCATCGATTCGGGCTATGATCCTCCAGAAGACATGCTCGATCGTCCAGTTTATCGGTCAGTTGACGTTCCGATTCGTCTGGACTGAAATTCTCGGTTTAAACTATGATGAACGGACGTCCGTTGCGGCCGATGTCAAAGCACGTGTTGACAGAAATTTGGTTGACTGAAATTTTGAAGTCTACTTTGAAAAAACAAAAGCAACGTTACCGCAAACCGTCGAATCGTGAACGCACTTTGCGTCTCGAGCCACTCGAGTCGCGCGCGTTGCTGTCGGCCGACTTTGCCGCGTTGGCGGATCTCTCGCCAACCGCGAGAGCCGAGAGGTTCGAAGGCATACGAGCCTCCGCGGATCGACCGATGGACGTGAGCGTTCCTGAGAGGATGCACATTGCCGCGGCAGAGCACGGCGTCGTATTCCAAGCCGCGGACGATATCGTGGGTGATGTTGGAGAACGAGCCCGCGACAAGTTCACCAACGGAGTTTTCCATACGCCTTGGGTCGTTCGACCGGAACAGGTGACGGACTCGGCGATAGAACGACCGTTGATGGCGGTGCCGAAGGGCGTCGCAATCGATGCTTGGGACGTTGCACGTTATGACCGTCTGAACAACGTCAGTGTCGACAAAAAGGACTTCTCGCGAGAAGTCTACGATCAATGGGTTCATGAACGAGCGCAGATCTTTCAGCGAGAGAGTTCCGAGCGTTATCAAGATGTCGAACATGACATCAAAATCGAAGTCATTCCGATACGCACGGAGCAGCCACCGGCTATCTGGTTTGTCGTTGTCAACAACCCGCAACGTGATGCCGATCAACGCGATCCCGGCGTGCGAGACGCGGTTCGGGCTGATGTTTTTGACGGTGGACGCGGTGCTGAATACGGTGACGCTCTCGAGTTCGCGATGGATGAGGGCGAACTGAACGGCGTGATTAGCACGATTGCCAACGACGAAGGTCGAGCATCATCCGGTACGGTGCCTGTCGTTGATTTCCCATCGGATTACGGTCCCGCATTCAAGGTTGGTTTGTCAGTCCTTGACGACGTTCAGGATGCAAAAGACAAGCTTGACTTCGCGTTGGACGGTGAATGTGGTTTGATCGAGATTGATTCGTCAGGACAGGCAAACCGATCATCGGAGAAATCTGCTGACGATGACGCATGGAAGATCGAAAGTGAAACGATCGATCGCATTTCCGCCAATGCACATGCAGAGCAGTCGGTGACTCCATCGGCAGGATCGACTGACCGTACGAGTGAAAATGCTGCAGGCCAGTTTGCTCTCGATGCAGCACGTGACGGAGGGCTCATTGCGATCGGGCATGTGGTGTTACCGCGTGCGATGCAATTGCCTTTGCAGGAATCAGTCGAGGTGCAACTCGATCCCCGCATGGGGCACTTCCGTAGTTTTCAATTGGCTGCCGTCCCAGGGCATGATGTTCGTGCGGTCTATCGTGACCGTGCGTTGACGATGGGAGTCGAGGTGCCCATGGTGGGCGAAAATGACGAAACGGCGTCCGGTTCTGTAAGCCTGTCGCCTGTCGCATACGCCGGAATGCTGTTCGTCAGTGGCGTTGTGTTGACGGTCGAACTACGCGGTCGTAAGTCAGCAACGACCGAAGAATCGCAAGAGCCGCCGGCGTCCTAGTCGGTTTTGCGGCGTTCCGTTTACGAGAGCGGCGGAACTCCTATGAAAAAGGGCTCCGCCACGGATCGTGCAACTTCACTTCGTGATTGGCTCTTTAGCGTGATGGGCTATTCAGCTTTGCTGAAGCTGTTTTGCACCGCGTCGGTATTCTGCGGGTGACTTCCCGTTCCACCGTTTGAATGCGTTGCTGAACGATGAGGGTGATTCGTAGCCTACCAGTGTTGCAATGTTTGCGATTTCGATCGTGCTCTCTCTCAGCAGTTCGCACGCGTTTTGCATTCGAATCTCGGTCAGGTACTGCAGCGGTGGGGTACCGACGAGGTTGCGGAATCGTTCGGAGAATGCCGACTTAGATACCTTGGCGAGTTTGGCCATTTTCGGAACCGTCCATGGATCACCGAGCGAGTCGACGAGCACTTTGAGGACGGGGCCGACGGTGGCATCCGTCAATGCATGCATCAAATGATTGCCACCATTTCCGTTGGTGCCCTCGGAGCCGTTGGTGAGTTCAACCGAAAGCGTTTTGATGAAGATAATTTCGGCAAGTTTTCGGACGGTGAGTTGCCAACCGTGTTCGGCTTCGCGTTTGGCCGTCGATAGAACATCCAAGATCGGGATGCAGGATCGAAGTGATGAATCGGCGCGATGATTTAAGTGGACATATTTGGGTAGCCCGATCGAAAGCGGGTTCTGTTTCAGTTCATTCAGAGAGAACTGTGCGTAGAGAATGGCGGTGGATTCAGGTCCAGTTGGGATATGCCATGTCGGATCGTCGACCCGTTCGGCCACCGGCTCGGCAGAGCAGTCGAGAGTGTGCAGCATACGGTGCGGTGTCCCCCATGGCGTGATCAGATGATCGCCCGCCATCATTCGAATTGGCTCGGCGCCGGGGGTGTCAGGGATAAACCATCCACTGCCTTGTTGGAAAACGTACATGCTGACAACGTTTTCTGGGACCTGCACGCCCCAATTGGCGGGGAATGTCCATTCGACCGCCTTCCACTGTGGCAGGTAGAGCTTCTCGAGCAGTTCAGCGATGGGATCAGGTTGAAACAAATTCACGGTGCGGCTGGGGCTGTCGGTGCGTATGGGCCTCTCGGTGCGACTGTTGCTCACAGTGCGACAGGGGCTCACCGTCGGTTTTTTCGGAGATTGGGCAACCGATTGCATGGTGCCCAATGGCAGAGCTGAGGCTTCTATGCTGATCACGTGATATACCTTCTAGATCGACGGAGACTCGAGGAACGAAGTGCTTGGGCGAGCGAAGCATCAGGCTCTGTGCTCAAACAATCCGTCTAACTGGTACGGGTGAGGTTGGGAACACGATTGGTTTGATCACCTCGTTGGCAACTAGGCCCCACCCGAACGTGCGAAAAAGACGACGAGAAATCTGCCGAATTCAGCGCCGTGACGTTGCAACACCAGAGAGAGACAAAGGTTCTGATCGAGTTTGTCTCGGCCGGTATTCGTAAAGGACGCTTTGCGTGAATTCCCCGCCACGTTCCTTAGTGACGGAGCGCGCGGGGACTCGGAAGATTACTCGCATGAATACAAAGGGAGGATGCCGATCACGATTTGTCACAGTTGTTAAAAGAAAAAAGGAGGACCGTGTGGCGTTACCTGCGACGTTGAATGGTGTTTTATGTCGACAGTCCGCTTCTCTCCCTTAGAACAGATTCGATTGCGATGAAGACTCACTCATTTTGCCGCCGATTTGGTCTGCGTGCCGTTGCCGCTATTGTGTTGCTCGCCTCAATGTCGGTTGTTGTGCAAGCTCAGCCGAGAGGTTTTGACCGAGAGTTTGGCGATTTTGGCAGGACAATTGAAACGGAGGAGGGGTTCCTCTTCGTTGAGGGGGCCTATGTGCCATCACCGTACAAAATTGAGTTCGAGGAAGATCTTTTCCGAATCAACGGTCAGGAGTATTCCGCGAGTTCCTACGATTTGACGCGACAGATCAACCGTGGCGGAGGGCCGCGTGGCCATCGTCCGCGAGGAATGGGGTTCCGCGGAGGTGAGCGTTTTCGGGGGGAGCGACCGCAGGACGTGACGGAGTACAACCCGCTGTGGGGACTCGCTCGAGAAATGGCGTACCTCAACCATGGTGCGATCATTGTCCTTAAATCCGACATGCCTCCCATGTTGCTCTGGCCGGGGCAGCATGGGTATGAACTACTTCAGACGCTCGTTGCGACCGCAGATGGTCCTATCGATGACGTCGAAGTTTCTCGCGCGGTGACGTCGGTAGAGGATCAGCAAACGTGGACGGACCTGGTGGTCGGGTTCGACGCAACGGAACCGTTTTTGGAGCGAGCGGGAACGTTAATCAACGAGATGAATTCCATCGAAACGACCGCCAAACGGCAGCATGCTGCGCAGCAGTTGAGCGAACAGATTGGTTACCCGTTAACGGTGTTTGCGTTGGTGTTAGTCGTTGTTGCCGTTGGGCATTTGTTGACGCACGCGCAGGCGATCAATTTGCAGGTCGATGATCCAAAAACGCGAGAGACGATCAAGAAGTCGACGGTGATATCCCTGGTCATTGTGGGACTGATGTCAGCAGTGGATTTGGTGTGGACTCTGGTGGCTCATCAAACCGGTACGATGCGAGAGATGAATCCGTTGGGGAGTCGATTGATCGCGGATCCGGTGCAGTTGATCATGTTCAAAGTACTGATCACCTCGCTGTCGATCGGGTTGCTGTTTTGGCTACGTGAGCTTCCGTTTGCACGGCGGGCAACGTGGTGGTGTTGTTTGGTTTTGACGTTGTTGACCGCGCGATGGGTGACGTTTCATTCGCTCTTTGTTTAACGCCATTTAATGCCAATCTCCGCCGGTTCAAGGTTGAGTGAATTTGGCGAAAGTTTGAATTTTATCTGAAATTGCGTGACGTTGAGTTGGTTTTGTCTTCCTATGGAACTAGGAACAAACGCAGTATTCCACTGCAAAACCAACCCGTCATGGAGGATTCAGAATGTTAGTGCTTTCCCGAAAAATTGGTGACAAGATCTTGATCGGTGATGACATCAAGATCATTGTTACGAAAATTTCTCTCAACCGAGTTCGCATCGCAGTGGACGCGCCGGTCAACGTCGTGATCAAGCGAGAAGAACTGTGTCAAGAAATCGCGGAGTGTTTTACGAGCAAGGCCGATGAAGTCCGAACCGTGTTATCGAACGATCCCGTCTCGGTCGCTTCGGTGACGACCTAGGGAGTGGTGTTGGTTCCGTTCTCGGCCGGGGGCCGGTCAATCAAACATTGACTCCGATACCTCGGCGCGCAACGCAACGAATGTCCCGCGGATCGCGGGTCGACTGACTGGCACTAAGGTTTCGATGCCGTGTAGCGTTGCTTGAAGTAGGTTTGAGGATGGGCAAGGAAGTGGGGGTCCTGAAGTGCAGAATCGACGTATTCAGGGCGGATCGGGCCGATGAAGTTTTCGTCAAACCGATGCCGCCGCAAATGGATCGGGGGCATGACCGGCGAGGCAATGGCTGCCGGGACGATAGGTGCAATTGCAGATCGATGGGAGGCCAACGCGACTTCGTCAAAGGTCACTTCCTGTTCGTTTATGCGAACGTCTTGGAGTTCGATCTTCGGCAACGCATTCGATGCGAAGGCGGGTGGTGACAAGAGGTGGATGTCGATCAGGTCGCCTTCTGCATTCTCAATCGGTTCAACCGAAAAGACGAACGCGGTGACGATCCCGGTTTCGGTGTCGATGTTGCTGAGAACTGCGGCTTGGTCACCCCAAGCATCGCCTGCTTGGATGTTTTGTTTTTCGAGCTGGAGGGCACTGGGGTCGTATTGGAATCGGATCTCCGCGGCCCGCAGATCGGTGGCCTTGTCGACAGAAACCGTAGCAATGGTTTCGGTGGCTGTTGGGATGTCGTTAGCCGGATCCGCCGCGCGAGGACCGTAGGTGTGGGAAAGAGGGCTCGGGCTCGGCGACGTGTCGAAGCCAGAAGAAGTATCACGACTCGCAGGAGACTGCGCGGTGGGAGCTATCGTATGACTGATCGATACAATGGATGGCACCGGGGGCGTGATGGATGGCACCGGGGGCGTGATGGATGACGACGGGGGCGTTGGTGGTGAGACCGCAGCGGGGGCAAACGGGATGGCGGTCGCCGTGGTGAGACCCGCCATGAGTTTACGGCTCTCCAACCGTTCGGCATT
The DNA here is from genome assembly GCA_043101355.1 of Rhodopirellula sp. JB044. Lineage (GTDB taxonomy): Bacteria > Planctomycetota > Planctomycetia > Pirellulales > Pirellulaceae > Rhodopirellula. The sequence continues at coordinate 7,610 of JBICHZ010000005.1, read as the reverse complement.
TAGCTTGCGCCGCGTTCTGGCCATCCTGGCACCTATTGAACATTACCCGTGACATTCGATGCATTGCAGTGACAATGCACGCCCTTCGCAGGGCTTCTTTGGATTAGTCAACGCGATGATTCACTGTCAACGTCAGTCTCCGCCGCAGGCTAGTAACAAAAGAACGCTGAAGCATCGCGAAACTCGATGTGGGTTGCCCGCGTCGAGTGGAATCGATAGCTAGCAAATTAGAACAGGTTGTTCGAAAACACTTCGTCTTTGGCGGCTGTTTCTTCTTCGTCGTCATCAGCTATCGCGGTCAGGCCTGCGAAGGTGGACTCGGGTGCTTCCGAAGCAGTGTCGCTCGGTGGGGTGGCGGTTGAGTCATCCTGTGGCAAGGGTTCACCTGCGGCGGCAACGATCGGTTCTGTCGTGAGGGCGAGTGCCGGGATTGGTTCACCGGCAGCCGACGAGTCATCGTTGGAAGACGTATCGTCGGTGGTTGTGGTGTCGGTCGCATTCGATTCCGAGTTCACGGTCGTCTGCGACGTGGTGGCGTTTGCCTCGGAGTTGGCGTCTGCGTTGATTTGCGCGATCGTCTCGTTCCAGGCCGTGGAGCCAACCGGGAGTGTGGGGGTGGTCAGGAGTCGGGTGTAAATGTACTGAGGAAGTAGGCCGAGTTCTTGGAAGTTTTGGTTTTCCAAGGAACTGTTTTCCGTGAGCGTGACGGTCAGCTCGTTTGAACCGCCGTCGAGGTATGCCGAGGGTTGGGACTCTTCGATTCGGTAGGTGCCTGGTGCGAGTTGCGTGAACTGATAGCTGCCGTCCGCTGCGGTTGTTGTTTGTTGTTCGGATCCGGTGTCCGTTTTCACGAGCGTAATCGTGACTCCTGGAATTGCTTCGCCCACGCCGATTGCGTCATCGTTATCGGCATCGGCGTAGACAAAACCAGAGATGGTGTCGGTGCCAACGGCGTCGCCGGTAATGGTGAGCAGCCCGTCTGTCGAATCGCTGCCGACGATCGGATTTGGGTCGACGGTGATCTGTCCTTCGTTCAGGGTGACGAGCGAAAGATCGAGAACAGTCGTGCTGTCGACGACAGCATCATCGGCCACTTCAAACGGCAATTCGACAAGGCTTCCTGAGATGTCGGTCAGTTCACTTGACGCCGATACAAAGATGACTATCGTTCCTGCCGCATCGTCCACGTTGGCGGTGATTTGGGCATCGGTGTTGGTTCCCCAAACGCTGCCCAATGAAATCGCGTCGGGATCAATATCGAGCACGGAGGTGTCGTAGCTGAGCCGGATCTCTGCGGCACGAACGCCTGCCGCTGTGTCGATGTTCACCGGTGCGGAAACGATCGCAGAGGGGGCGGCCGATAGATCATCCGGAATGTCGACCGCAGCAAGGAGTCGTCTTTCTTCGAAGGATTGAAAGGAGAGTCGTCTGGAATGAATTCGTTGCATCGGTGTGGGGCTTTCTTGAGATCGAGGGGGGGCAAGCGATGCTCATCAAAGCTTGATGGATCGTTCACTTTCCAAGGAAGGAATACCTCGCGGGGATGTCACACTCAACGATAATTCCCCGAGGATTGTCTCGAATATATTTCTGGAAAAAAGTCAAAAGCCTTGCGACGAAATGGAGCAAAACTTCGTCTTAGTCGCAGGGGGTGGCTCATCGAGCCGATTGGATGTCACAAGGGATCGTTTGACATTGACCTCATTGGCATGGATTGCCCCAACAACATCTCCTCCGGTTTGTACCGGATAAGGTCCAAGGTATATGAACCCAACTGTACAGAGTTTGTTTTCGCGTTTGACTGCCAAGAAAAAACGTTCGAATCGTGCCACCCATCGTTCTACGGCATCGAACGACCGACAACTGCGACTCGAAGCGTTGGAGTCGCGAAGAGTATTGGCCGCGACGATCGCATCATTCACGCCAACTTCTTCCGGGTTCACCGCCGAGCTGAGTGAACAGATCAGCACTCAAGAGCTCAGCCTTTATGACAACGAAGCCGGGACTGCTGGTGCGGCGGACGTTACGTTGCAGGGGGCGACGACAGGCAGCGTGAGGGGATCGCTCTTCGTGGATGGTACTTTCGTCGCTTTCGTTGCATCCGGTGGCCCTCTCGCGGCGGACACCTACACCGTGACGCTCCGCAGCGCTGACGATGCGTTTACGGATTTAGATGATGGGGAGCTGCTCGACGGAGACAACGACGGGACGGCCGGTGGTGATTTCGTGACGACTTTTGTGGTGTCCGACAATTCTTCGTTGGTGGTGGGAATGCCCGATTTGGTTCGCGGGCCGACTCAATCTGCGCAAGGTCCGGCGTCTGGCAGTGGAACGGCGTTACCGGCCGGGCTGCCTATCCAGTTGAGCGACGCCGAGGGGGTGACTTCGGTAACGCTGACGATTGAATATGACCCCACGTTGCTAGACGTGTCGGCGGTACAACTCGGCGAAGATGCGCCGGCGGGGAGCCAAGTCGAGGCCAATTTGGATACGCCAGGGTTGATCACAGTGTCGTTCTTTAGCCTCGACGCCATGGAATCGGGACAAGCCGACATCATCAACATCATCGCCACGGTGCCTGAGGACGCTGCGTACGGGTCGGTTCAAACGTTGCAAATCGGTTCGGTCGAAGTCAACGCAGGAGCCATGTCGGCAACATCCGACGATGCAATCCAGGTGGTCGCATTTGTCGGAGACGTTAACGCCAACCGACGTTACGATGCGGAGGACGCCCGTTTGGTGGCTCGTGTCGGTGTGGGGCTCGATAGCGGGTTTGTCGTTGATGGTTCGTCCACCACAGCGGATTCGGTGGTTCCGTTCGCGGCGATCGATCCGGAGTTGCTCGGTGACGTCACCGGTGTCGACGGGATCAGCCCACTCGATGCGAGCGATTTGCTGCGACGAGTGGTCGATCTTTCCACACCAAACATTCCGTCCCTACCTGATGCTCAGGCTCCGACCAATCTGACGTTGTCATCCAGTACGGTGGAAGAGAGCCTCGCGGTGGGAAGCACCGTTGGCACATTCACGACGACGGACCCTGATGCCAATGACACGCACACGTACGCGTTGGTGCAAGGCACGGGAGATGACGATAACAGTTCCTTCAGCATTTCGGGTAACTCGCTTCTGACCGCAGAGGTTTTTGACGCGTCGGTTCAAGACACTTACACGATCCGGGTCCAAACGACGGACTCTACCGGACGGACTCTCGAAAGAGTGTTCACGATCTCGATTGCAGCTTCGAATGTTGCTCCGACGGCGATCGCTCTTAGTAGTTCTTCGGTGGCTGAGAACGCGTCCGCCGATACGACCGTAGGCACGCTCTCGACCACGGACGCTAATGCGGGAGACACGTTTACGTACAGCATTGTCTCAGTCGATGGCAGTACCACTGATACTACGTTCGAAATTTCAGGGGATTCGCTCATCGCGGCACAAACGCTCGACTTTGAAACCAAAGACAGCTATTCGGTCACGGTTCGCAGCACCGATCAGGGAGGATTGTTTGTCGACCAGACGTTCAGTATCACGGTTCTCGATGCGAACGATGATCCGACCGCAATCGCGCTGAGCGATAACACGCTCGCGGATGATGCCGTCGCCGGTTCTGTGGTCGGAACGTTGACGACGACCGACGTGGATGCGGGTGACTCGTTCACGTATTCATTGGTCAGTGGAGACGGGGATGACGACAACGCGTCGTTCTCGATTGTTGGTGACCAGTTGCAAGCGGCGGCGACGATCGATTTCAGTTCGAAATCGAGTTACAGCGTTCGCGTTCGAACGACGGATTCTGACGGCGGCATTTTTGAACAGTCATTCTCGATCGTTCAAAGCAACGAGGGGCCGACAGCGATCACGTTGAGTGATGCAACGATCGCGGAGAACGGAGTCAATGGAAATGTCGTCGGTGCGTTGACCACGACGGATCCCACATCCGGTGATACGTTTACCTATACGCTCGTTTCCGGTGACGGTGATGACGACAACGCGAGCTTTGTGATCTCGGGAAATGAATTGCAGACGGTGGCTGCTCTCGACGCGGAAACGCAGGGCAGTTTGACAGTTCGCGTACGGAGTACCGACTCGTCAGGTGAGTTCATTGAAGAAGCATTCGTGATCACCGTTTCGAGTGTCAATGAGGCACCTACCGCGATCACGCTCTCGGGGACGAGCATCGCAAACGGGCAACCAAGCGGCACGTTTGTCGGCACACTCTCGTCAGACGATCCGGATGTTGGCGACAGCATCACGTATTCGTTTGTCTCGGGAGACGGCGACACCGACAACGGATCGTTCACGATTTCCGGTAACGAGTTGATTTCAGCGTTCGTTGCCGACCAGCAGACTCAGTCGAGCTATTCGATTCGTGTGCTCGCGCAAGATTCACAAGGCCTCTCGACGCAGCAGACGTTCTCGATCAGTGTATCCGAAACGAATGTCGGGCCAACTGCGGTCTTGTTGAGCAATTCGACGGTCGCTGAGAATACGGATGCGGCGACTGTTGTCGGCGCGTTGAGCACGACGGATGCGAATGCATCGGACACGTTCACGTACACCTTGGTCAGCGGCGCGGGGGATACGGATAACGCGTTGTTTGCGATTGACGGAGACAACTTGATCACCGCGGCGTCGTTTGATTTCGAGACGCAAGCGTCCTATACGATTCGAGTGCAGTCGAGTGATCCATTCGGATTGGTTGTCGAAGACACCTTTACGATCACCGTGACAGATGTGAACGACGCTCCGACCGCGATCGCGATCGACAACAGCAGCGTCGCGGAGAATTCGGCCACCGGAACGGTCGTTGGAGGGCTAACGACGACCGATGATGATGCCTCGGACACGTTTACCTACGCGTTGGTCAGTGGTGAGGGGGATACGGACAACAGTCTGTTCGCTATCGATGGTAGCAACCTCGTTACCAGAGCTTCGTTTGATTTCGAAAGCCAATCGTCTTACTCCGTGCGAGTGCAAAGCACAGATAGCGGTGGAGCCTCGGTCGAACAAATTTTGACGATCACGATCGTCGATGGTAATGAAACGCCGACTGCCATTGCGGTCGACAATCTGACCGTTGTTGATGATTCTGCCAGCGGGACAATCGTTGGTGGTTTGAGCACGAGTGATCCAGATGTCTCGGACTCATTCACCTATTCTTTGGTTGCCGGTGAAGGAGATACCGACAACGGATCGTTCGCCATTGATGGAAGCAACCTGGTCACCGTAGCGGTGCTCGATTCGGGGACGCAGTCGTCCTATAGCGTGCGGGTGCGGAGTACCGATGCGGGTGGCGAGTTTGTAGAGCAAGTATTCACCGTTACTGTTTCTGAGGGCAATTCTGCCCCGACTGCGATCGCGATCGATAACACTTCGGTCGATGAGAATGCTGCCGCAGGAACTGCCGTTGGCACGCTGGGCACGACCGATTCGGATGTCTCCGATACGTTCACTTATTCGCTCGTCAGCGGAGACGGTGACGCGGATAATGCTTTGTTTGCGATCGATGGTAGCAACCTTGCGACTGCATCTGTTTTGAACTTCGAAACGCAGGATACGTATTCGGTGCGTGTTCGCAGCACCGATGGAGACGGCGCGTTTGTTGAGCAAACGTTCTCGATCTCTGTAAATGATCTCAATGACGCCCCGACGGAACTGCAACTCGATAATGCGACCATCAATGAGGATGCGGCAGTCGAGACGGTTGTTGGCGGTTTCCACACGACGGACGAAGACGCGGGTGATGCGTTCACGTACGCGTTGGTGAGTGGCGATGGGGATACCGACAATGCCTCGTTTGAGATTGACAACGCCAATCTCGTCACCGCCACGACGTTCGACATCAATACCCAATCGTCTTATTCGATTCGTGTTCAATCAACCGACGGCAGTGGCGCGACGATCGAACAGGTTTTCGTGGTTACTGTAACAGCAGAGAATCAAGCTCCGACGGCGATTACACTCGACAACGCCAGCGTTGCTGAAAACGCTGAGGTCGATTCCATCGTCGGCGTACTGGGGACCATCGACGCGGATGCATCGGACACGTTCACGTATGCACTCGTCAGCGGTGATGGTGATGCCGACAACGCGTCGTTTGCAATCGACGGCGATAATTTGATTACCGCGACAACGTTTGACATTGATACTCAGTCGACGTATTCGGTCCGAATTCAAAGTTCAGATTCGAGCGGCGCCGTTGTTGAGCAGGTCTTCACAATCACCGTCACGGAACCCAACGTTACCCCGACGGCGATCAGCTTAGATGACAACACCATCGAAGAGGATGCTGTGATCGGTGCCGTAATCGGTGGTTTGACGACGACCGACGGTAATGCGTCGGACACGTTTACTTACTCGCTCGTCAGTGGAGAGGGTGACACCGACAATGCGTCGTTTGCAATTGTTGGCAGCAACGTTGTCACTGCCGCATCGCTAGATTTCGAGACTCAGTCGACGCATTCGATTCGTGTGCGGACGACGGACTCCGGTGGAGAGTTCTTTGAGCAACCGATCACGATCAACGTGATCGATGTCAACGAGGCTCCGACCTCGATCATGCTCGCTTTCCCTGCGATCGCGAGCGGAGAGCCTTCCGGAACGCTCGTTGGTATTCTTGGTGCGGTCGACCCTGACGCCGGAGATACCTTCACCTACACGTTCGCATCCGGTGACGGTGACCTCGACAATGATAAGTTCACGCTCAGTGGAGCAGAACTGCGAACCGCCGAAGTAGTCGACCAGTCGATTCAGGCTCTGTACTCGATTCGCGTTCGAGTGGAAGATTCGGAGGGTTTGTTCTTTGAAGACTCCGCAGATTTGATCGTGACCGAGGCGAACGTTGCCCCAACGTCCATCGAGTTGGACAACGATTCCGTCAGTGACGGGGCGCCAGCGGGCACGGTTGTCGGATCGCTAACGGCGATCGATACGAACTTGTTTGATGAGCACGTCTTCACACTTGTTTCAGGTGACGGCGATACTGACAACGCGTCGTTTACCATTGTTGACGGCCAGTTGCAAACGAACTTCGTCGCCGATGAGGCCACTCAGTCGCAGTACAGCATTCGAGTGCTCGCGGAAGATCGATATGGTCTGACGGTTGAGCAGACGTTGACGATCAACGTGACGGTGTTGTAAGCCCATCGATATTGGAAATATCGATGTTCGTGGTTCAGTCCGTGAACATAGACGGACGCCGAGATGGCGGATCGCGTTAAACGATTCTTTGTCTTTGGACGGTTTGCTAATACTGGAACGCAGCACCGATGCTCAGCCCATGGGCGATGTAGCTGCTGGTTTCCAATGAGTAGTCTGGTCGACCTGCTGCCGCCGCATCCTCGGGGGGAAACTGAGAAACGGTGCGATCGATCGCATCGTCGACTCGCACCGCATCTGACCAATACAACATGCTGTAGCCGATGGTGAACTGCATATCACGACGAATTTGTGTCGTAAGGTTAAAGCCGATCTCTGGCAATGCCATGAAGGTGGATTCGTCGTAGTCTCCAATGTTGGTCGATTGCGCGAGTAAGCCGCCTTCGAAAGTCGATGTGCCACCGCCGGGAACCGCGTTGGTTGTTTGGCCGCGGATCGTCGTTTCGGCT
>JBICHZ010000004.1:0-18636 GCA_043101355.1 Rhodopirellula sp. JB044 | reverse complement strand
TTGGTTCACCAGCGGCGCGGTCAGCTCATCGGGGAACGCGTCGACCGACAGCACCCCGCGGTGCCGTAGTCCGGTGAGAACTTCTTCTCGCCACAACAGAATGTCTGCCGCCGCAGCGGCTCGATACATGGTGAAATCGTCGACCGTTTCGGTGTAGTGGGGAGCCTCGGAACCGCCGCCCGCAGCCGAATTAGCGCCCGCTGCCGCCGCAGCAAGAGCGGCGTTGTGAGGTGCGTCGGCGGCGTCGAACATCTCCCGGTCTCGCAGTAGCACACCGAGTGGCAGATGAGTGCCCGTCAGGTTCGAGAGATAGTCAACGATCACCGCCGAGTTGACCTCATCGATCACGTTCGTGATCAGCGTCACGAGCGAGCGGCGTTTGCACCGCGAGTTCAAGTGCAGGAATGCAAGGTCGTATCGCGATTCGACCTTTCGGGGGAAATGGTCAACCCCGGCCTGAAGCAACCGGTTCATCTGGCTCGCCCCGCCCCGCGGCGGAATATCGGCGTGGATCCGATCGCTGAAACAAATCATGCCCACCGAATCGCCTTGCTGCAACGCCACATAGGCCATCATCAACGACGCGTTGAGAGCGTGATCGAGCAGTGAATATCCATCGCGTTGATTCGTCATCATCCGACCACAATCAAGCATGAAGATCAGCCGTTGGCTTTGATCGCTCTGAAATTGCCGTACGGTGAGTTTGTTGCGTTTGGCCGTGCTGCGCCAATCAATATGGCGATAATTGTCGTCACGTGTGTAGTCACGCAATCGTTCAAAATCACTGTCTTGGCCGATCCGACGAGTGCGCCGGACCCCGATCAGGCTGAGCCGATTGGTCCGGGCGAGCATGGCGTAATCGGACAACTGTTTCATATCCGGATAGATGTTGACCCGGTTATGAATCGGCAGAGTGATCTGGCGTTGCCACAGTCGCAGTGGGCTTTTGATTCGCAGGTAACATCGTTCCAGTTCGAACGCGCCGCGACGATGCGCGGTGAGTTGGCTGGTGGCGATCGTTTCCATGCCTCGCGCGAGATCGAGGTCATGCATCGAGGGCTCGGCGGTGAAATGTTCGGGCACGTCATCGCAGAAATCACCGATCAGACGCATCGATGTTCGGTTCTGCAGTGTCATCGTCGTCGCGATCGGCACCCGCAGCGAACCGGTACGAGGGATGTGTCGGGTGACCACGATTCCGGTCGCGCGGCGACGACCGCTGCCCCACCACAGCAACAGAAAATCGATTAACGTGACTACGAAGATCAGTCCGTCGACCAGTGCGAGGACGACGAGCCACTGCGGCGAGAAAACGAACAACACACTCAGTACGATGGACACGCTCAGGAGGCTCGCCCACAGTCCGGTCGGAAATACCCGCGTGTACAACGCGGCCACGACCAGCGGTAGGCTCAGCAAGAGCAGCAGCAACCACGGCAATCCGCTGAGCCACTGGATCTCTTGGGCAACTCCGCTGGCGGTCGCTGATTGAGCAAGATGAAAAAGCATGGAGTCGTGTCGCGGTCGATGAGGGTGACTCGCCGCGAACTCGTTGTCACGGTGAAACGGTGAAACGGTGAGAAAACGATCGAGCATCTTCAGGCTCAATCGCCCATGCGGACATCTTAACAGATCCTCAACGTGTCCTACACGCTACCGTGATCTGGCCGGTTGGATAAGAATAGCGACGGGAACAGCGACTCCGGGGGCGGCGATACGATTCGCCGGTGTCTCGGTTTTTCGTGAGAGTGCGTTTTCCAACGGCTGAACCCTTTTCTGATTACATCCATATTCTGCGAGAAATTCTTGCCGACTTATCACCTTACGATCGCCTACGACGGTACGCACTATTCGGGATGGCAGGTCCAGCCGGGGCAACCGACCGTGCAGGCCGAGCTCGAAAGGGCGGTCGCCACGCTGCTCGGCAGGAAGGCAAAGAACGACCAGGCTCAGATCGATGTAGCCGATCTAACCCAGGCAGCCAATCCGGCCGATCGGGCGAAAGCCGGTCGCGTTCTCGGCAGCGGACGCACCGACGCGGGAGTGCACGCGTGGGGTCAGGTCGCTCGTTGTGTGTTGCCTGATTGGCGAGCCGACGCTAGCGCGGTCCTGCGAGGTATCAATTCTCGATTACCCGACGACATCACCGTCGTCGATGTGCGCGAGACGGTTGCCTCATTTCATCCGATCGCGGATGCCATCGGGAAACGTTACCGATATCAAATTCAGATCGGTGGCCAGCGAGATCCGTTTGCCGTGCGGACTCGGTACCGGGTTCCGTGGCCGTTGGATGTCGATCTGTTATCGGCGGCGGCAGATAAGTTTGTCGGCACCCATGACTTTGCCGCCTTCCAAGCCGCGGGTTCGTCCGTTGCGAGCACGGTTCGCACGATCACGCGGAGTGGTTGGATGCGGGAGCACGTCGGTGCATCCGGTGGCTCGGCATCGCAGGCCATCGCGGCTCGGTCCGATGCGTTCACGGGGCAACGTTGGTGTTTCGATGTGGAGGGAAACGGGTTCCTCTACAACATGGTCCGCAATCTCGTGGGAACGATGTTGGACGTGGCCCGCGGCCACCGACCGCTGGAGTGGATTGATGAAGTTTTGATGTCGAAAGATCGCCAGACGGCAGGGGCGACGGCACCGCCACAGGGGCTTTTTTTGTGCTGCGTAAGTTATCCCAATGAGGTTTTTTTGACTCCCTCGTTAATGTTCACGAAAACTTAACCTGCCGGGCCCGAAAATCGGTTGAAATGGCGACCGTTCGATGCACTCTGTCGCTTCGCATACCGCGAGGCCGATGAGTAGAATTGGCCGTTCGTTTATTTACTTATTTCGAGTTCACGATGAATGGTGAGAGTTCCCCTACCGCCCCTGGACCATCCATTCAGCTAAGATCGTCGACTTCCACAGTGACCGCGCGTCCGATTCTTGATGAAGAAACCCGTTCGCTCGTCAAACGCGCCCTCGCCTCCCGTGTTCTGACGCTCGAGGAAATCAAAACCGTCGTCGCATCGTTGATGACGGAGGATGCCCACGTGGACTCACAACGCCTCGCCGACGGCCTGCGAAACGCAGGGTTGCTCACGCGATGGCAGGCCAGCAAACTACTCTCGGGCAAGAGTCGCGGTTTCTTTCTCGGGGCGTACAAGCTGCTCCGGCCGCTCGGACGTGGCGGGATGGGAATGGTGTATCTCGGCGAACACCAAGTGATGAAACGTCAGATGGCGTTGAAAGTGTTGCCGCCCGATGCTCTCAAAGACACTCGTCGAATCGAACGGTTCAAGGAAGAGGCGCGTGCGTCGGCTCAACTCGATCATATCAACATTGTCCGTGCGTACGACTTCAACGAAGCCGGCAACAAACTTTACATCGTGATGGAGTTTGTCGACGGGATTGATCTACATCAAATCATCGTTCGTGACGGAATCATGTCTTATGACGCGGCGCTCGATGCGATCACCCAAGCCTGCGAGGGGTTGGTGCATGCTCACGAACGCGGCGTGATCCACCGGGACATCAAACCGTCCAATTTGATGCTCCGCAGTGACGGTGTCGTGAAAGTCAGCGACATGGGATTGGCGCGGATCGGATGGTCCGAGGCCGATGACAACCAAGAATCCAAACGGTTGATGGGGACGGCGGATTTTGTCGCCCCGGAACAAGCCCTCAACAGCAAGACGGTCGACGCACGAGCGGACATCTATTCACTCGGTTGCACGTGGCATTTCTTGCTGACGGGGAAACCGCCGTTTCGCGGGGACAGCGTCGCGCAAAGGCTGGCCAAACACCAAACCGCGCCGATCCCCGACGTGCGTCAGACGCGTAGCGATTGTCCCGAAGCCGTTGCGATGCTGCTCAAACGGATGATGGCGAAGAAGCCTGCCGAGCGGCCGTCGTCGGCTGCGGATTTGCTAAATCAGTTGCAACGACTGCGGGCCGGACGTGGTGACATCGGGTCTCGCCATGAACAACTCGCGGCGATGGTGACGCAGAGCGATTCGGCGATCGACGACAAACTGTTTCAAGCCACGATGGAAGACAGCCACAGCATGCCGGCGTCGGAGGTTGATGTCGTCGAGGTCATCGAAGATTTCGATTTCGGTTCACTGCCGCCGCTCGACGTCGCGGGAGGTTCCATCTCGGACTTTGCGACCTCTTCGGGGCATACACCGACGGGGCAACCACTCTCTAGCAATCCGTTATCGAGCAATCCCTTATCAAGCGGCCGAGTCTCGAACCCATCGATGCCCGGGGCCGCACGCGGGCAATCGGGAATTCCTGCTGCCGTCAAGAAGTCAGGCCCGGTTGCTGCGGCCCGAACGAATGCAAAAAATTCATCCGGCGGTGGCCAAAAAAGTGGCGACACGCAGCTCGTCATGCTGGGGATCGGTTTGGCGATCGCAGTGGTCGCACTGGTGCTCGTCGTCGGTGTTGCCGCCTACACGATCTCCCGCCCACTTCCCAATGCCTCCCCCAAAGTCAAAGCCATCGAAGACGGCAAGGGCGGCCGTGTGTTTGTCGTCGAGTAGTTGGGGCGGAGTTGGTTGAGCCCGGGTGAGCTCGGCGGGTTGCAATCATCCCGCGAGGGTATTTGCCGGCGTGCGAAGAGACGTCGTTACAGCAGATCTCGCAAACTGCCCATCGCGAGCGGCTCTTTCGTGTCAAACGGTTCGCCATGAGTGCGGTTGATCAGCCGTCCCCAATGTTCACCTTCGTGGCGGATTCGGTCGATGAGTGTCGGCGGTGCCGTCGGCCGTCCGGTAATCATTTGGCTCTCGTAGGCCCTGACCGTTTCCATCTTTCGTTCCCATTGTTCGGAGATGTCGACGATCCACGCCGGTTGAACGGCGAGCCGCAGGTGGATGCAGAAGTAATAGTACAACCGCTCGGGATGATGCCGCGGACCGGGCATGTCGGTCTTGCTTAACTTGGCATGAAAACGTGCCGCTTCGGTCAGCAGGGTCGCGGCCAAGTGGTCGGGGTGGGCGTCATGGTAATACGGCGCGAACAGCCAACGCGGTCGAAGACAGCGGATGTAGCTTGCGATCCGAACGCGAGCATCCATCGTGTTTTCGAGTGCCCGATTGACCAGTCCCGCGTTGCCACGCCATGTCAATTTCATCACGGAAGTCGCTGCCGCCGTTTCGCGTATGCGAGTTTCCATGCTGCCATGCGGAGTCGGTTCGCCCGAGGTGAGGTCGAGAACGCCGACCCTCATGCCCTGATCGATCATCCGCATGATCGTGCCACCCATTCCAATTTCGGCGTCATCGGGATGCGGCGCGACGACGAGGAAGTCGAGTGGTTCGAAATCGTCAGGGTTGGGGAACTCAGTCGGTGTGAGCGTGTTGATCATCGTTGTCGTTTCGAGTGGTTTGTCGCTGTGAGTTGATTGATTATTCGCGAGGCAGACGGAGCGCCATCGCTTGGACGGAATTCCGCACCAACAGGATGTTGCCGGCGAGGCTGGGGACGTTCCATGTCTTGTGCTGCAGCGCGTCGATCCGCAGCAGTTCACGGTATTCGTCCGGCGTGGCGTCAACCAATAAGACGTCGCCCATTTCTTCTTGAACGATCAAGGTGTCGCCGGCCAAGATGACTTGCCCCTGCCCCGACCGCGAGCGACGAGATTGTTCCCAAAGACGATCGCCCGAGTCGATGTCGACCGCTTGCAACGCGCCGTTGCTCAGTGCGTATGCGACGCCGTCGCGGACAACCGCATGATTGAATTTCGTTTTCATCACCCGGTTGGATCGCCAGACGTCTTCGGCGACAAAGCCGTCGGTCGAGGGTGATTGTAGAACTTCGATCAACGCGCTACCGCCACCGTAGCCCTTGCCGATCAGGAAACGATCTTTGCCCGCATCAATCGCCGATGCACAGTTGGCCCCACCGCTGCTTTGTCCGAACCAATCCGTTTCCCAGATTTGCTCGCCGGTTTCGATTAAGTGGCCAGTGATGGTTTGTTCGTTGACCGAAACGATTTGCCGCACTCCAGCGAGCGTCATCAACTGCGGCGACGCGTAGCTGATCTGGTCCTCGCCGGCGGTCCAGCGAATTTCGCCTGACTCCGCATCGAACGCGATCAGCGACCGTTGGCTCGCGTCGGCGTTTCCGCCAAAGGGCAGAACACAAAGACCGTCGACGAGCAAAGGTGAACCGCTGCGCCCCCAAGTGACGGCGACTTCCGATTCGGTCTGATCCCAACCGGCGGTCTTGAGCAGATCCGTTTCCCAAATCACCCGTCCGGTCACTAAGTCCAGACACCATACCATCCCAGTCGCACCCTGAGCGTAGACTCGGTTTTGATCGATCGCCGGAGTGGACCGAGGACCCACGCCGCCGAGCGGGTGTGTGTGAGTCGCCTCGTGATCGACCATCCACAACAACTCGCCATCGCTGACACGGTACGCGGTGACGCACTCGCGGTCTTCACGCTGTTCCAACGTCACGGCAATGTCGCCGGCAACCGCGAACGACGACCATCCGCCGCCGATGCCGATGTTCCAAATCGTTTCGACTTCGCTGGCAGATTTGGGAATCGCGAACGCACGATCGCTGATGACACCGTTGCGGTTGTTACCCAGGAACTGCCCCCACTCGACCACGAGTGTTTCCGATGACGGTGTGGCATCCTCGGTATTGGCGTGCGTGCCGGTTGCGATTTCCCCGCTCGGGCGATTCGGTTCCGCTGCGCCGTTTGCGTTGTTGGGATCGTTGCCGGATGCCGCTACGTTGTTTGACGCATCGGGGGCGATCGGTGCAGCCGGAGACGTTTGTAGTTCGGGGACCTCTCGCGTCGAGAAACGCCAACCGAGTTGTGGGATCATTTCGCCCGACATGGTTCGGACTTTCACCAATGAAATGAACACAATCGCGATCGCGAGCGTCGACACCGGTACCAACCACGTGCGACCGGCACGATGGGCGGCCCGCTGTAAAAAGTACAACGTCAACAGCAACGAGATGACACCAACACCGAAACATCCGAGAAACGCGAACTGATAATCGAAATCAGGAGCGAAGTATTGGATCACGCCAATAATCAAAATGCCTGCTCCGGCGGACAATGCCGCCCGGCGGAGAAATGGCGTCCGATTGGCGGAAACGGCCTGATCCGATGAATTGGGCGCGGTTGAGGGTGCGTCGTCAGGCTCTGATTTGGAGACGGCATACCCGTCGTTGGGATCAGTCATGATGAAATGGTTGATGCGGATGAGTGGGGAGTCAGGAGCAATCCAAGACGCGGTCAGCGGAAACGTGTTGTTGAAGAACACGTGAAAGAACAAATACGAGAAAAAACAATTGTCCGGTTTGGCCGAACGAACGCAAAGGCGAGAGATGTCACACGATCGTATTTCTCACGATAGCAGCCTGCCAAATCTCGCGACATTGGTGCGGCCCGGTTCCGGAAACGCGAAACGTCAATTGACCGTCGCGTTTGTCTCCGATTTGCATCTGCTCAGCTCGCGGAGCAATTATGGCGAACACCATGGGGTGGTTCGCAAGGCCGTTGAAGCGGCGGACGTGTGCGTTTGGGGCGGCGACTTGTTCGACTTTTGTTGGTCGTGCGAAGGGGACGGACCGACGTCTCGACGGATTGCAGTGGACTGGTTGGAGGCATGGCGGGAGGAGTTCCCCGAAAAGAGCTTTGTCTATTTGACCGGCAATCACGACGCTCAGCCCGAATTTCAGGCTGCGCTCGCTCAGTGGGCCGCACCGTATCGGTCGCCATTGTCGGCGGTGGCGGCGCAGCAGTACTCGGCCTCTCAACCGATCGGGACCCACGAATTGCCGTTGCAGCCTGGGAGCGTGCACGTGGGACTCGATGCGCTTCGCGTGGGCAATTGCCTCATGGTCCACGGCGACGTGATCGAAGGCGGCGGCAGCCACGCGGGATTGGGCCGCTATCGGTCGCGATGGCACCACGAACGCACCGATATCCACGAGCCGCCCGCGATCCGAAATCATCTGTACAACGCGGCCGTGTCGGCGAGGCTGCATTTAGCGACCGCGGGCGCCGTTCATCGCCGGAAACGTGTCTGCATGCGGTTGCTGCGGTGGGTCCGGCAACAACCCGAATGGCTCGGTGACGGCATCGAGCAGATCGTGTTCGGGCACACTCACCGGCGACTCCGCGGGGTACGCATTGCGGGATACGAGTTCTATAACGCGGGCGCAGCGGTGAAGCATGTGCCGTTCGAGCCCGTTGTGCTCGGTTTGTCCCTTTAATTCGTTGATTTTGGTTCGCAAAGACGCCAGGCCATGCGGTTCCGCACATAGAATATTCATAGAACCTTCATTGCTTTCGTCCTCCCCAGGGCGCTGCGTAAATGGGGGTGATGGATCAAAATGTCGGCGTCCGAAGGAGGCCGTTTTTAACCCGCCATTCCCCACCACAACCGCGCCGCATGTCCAAAACGAAAGTCCTCGTCGTCGAAGATTATCTGCCGCTCGTCGAGACGCTTGAGTATCAACTCAAGCGGGCAGGTTACGAAGTCTTCCGAGCCACAGACGGCCGCGAAGCCCTCAAACAAGCCAAACTGCAGTTGCCCGATTTGATCGTCCTCGATGTCGATCTGCCGATTCTCAGCGGAGTCGAGGTGTGCAAGCAATTGCGGGCCAATCCGGCGACTCAGTCGTGCCTGATCATGATGCTCAGCGCACTCGGCGAGGAATCGGACCAAGTGGTCGGATTCGCAATGGGAGCAGACGACTACGTCCTCAAGCCGGTCGAAAGCTACAAGGTGCTGCTGCAGAAGATCAAAGCTCTCCTGCGACGCCGTGAACCTACCGTGGACGATGCCGAATCGGTGACCCAGTCGGGAGTGACCGTGGATCGACGACGCTTCGTGGCCACCATCGATGGTGAAGTCCTCAAACTCACCAAGAGCGAATTCCGGCTGCTCGAAACGTTGATCCGCCAACCCGGACGCGCCTTCGATCGGAACGAACTCGTCGAAGCCGCTCTCGGTGAAGACACTTTGGTGCTCGAGCGAACGATCGACGTTCACATTCGCGCGTTGCGAAAGAAGATGAACGATTCGGCAGACTTGATCGAAACCGTTCGTGGCATCGGATACCGCTTCCGCGAGCACGAATCGAGTGTCAACGAAGACGAAGAAGTCGCCGTCGCCGAAGAAGCTTAATGCTTCGGCTGTTCTCGACTTAAAGGTTCAAACCGTAGCGATAGTCGCCAACGGTTTCGGTGATACCCAAGGGGCGAAGCAATGCCTTGCCTTTCATGCCGGCGGTGCTCGCTTTGCTCTACCGCCGGCGAATAGCTAAAACGTCTTCGGCGTGAAGAAAGTTGTGGGTAATCAACAACCTTGCCTCATCCACGACGGTTCTAACTGGAAGATTCAACTGTGGCGGAACAAGTAAGCACACCACCTCGGCTTGCTCTACTTAGGAAACTCCAGCACTCCGTCCCATCCCGCCGGTGCGACCCGGTGATGGTGAAGGATTCGCTGCAGCAACACGTCCTTGGGACGATCCCACGCGGGCAGTTCGTGCAACTGTTGATAGGCGTCGTCCCACCGTCCTTCGGCAAACGCGACGAACGCCTGCTGTGACAACTCGAGTTGAGCCTCGGTGAGTTGCGGTTGGTGCTCCATCGGGACGATCAATTGGTAAATCTCGATTGGGGTTTGCGTTCCGGCGGCACGTACCCGACCGAGCGTTCTCAAATGAAAACCGTCTCCGGTGGTGGCAGACGTTGCACCGGAGTGCATTGCGGAGTGTGCTGCGGTTGCGATCGGTCCATCCTCCTCCGAATCGGTGCCGATCGTGGAGTTGCTGACGACGAGGTGTTTCGCGGTTGCCTCGTCAACCAAGATTTCGACGCCGAACACTTTGGTGAGACCTTCCAACCGGCTCGCAAGATTCACTACCGGACCGAACGCGGTCACTTTGACTTGGTCGACGGTACCGATCCGGCCGGCGACCGCTTTGCCTGACGCGATCCCGATGCCGCAGCGGAAATCGGAGGCTCCCTTTGCGTAATCGCGTCGAATGTCGGCCGCGGCACGGGCGGCCGCCGAACTCGCCGCCACCATCGGGTCGGTCCCGTGAGGCAGCGGCAACGGCCATCCCCAAAATCCCATCGCTGCGTCGCCGTGAAAATCCCCGATCACCCCTTCGGTGTCCAAGATATGTTTGGTCATCACGCCGAGGGCCGCACTGACTTGTTCGAGCAGCACGAGCAGTTGGTCGCTGTGCATTTCCGACGTCCGCGAAAAACCACGCAGGTCGCAAAACATCACCGACAGGTCGCACTCACGCGGCTGCAGCCAATTTTCCGAGTCGGTGCCCGCGATCGCGTCGAGAACCACGGGGGCGAAGAACCGCCGCATCGCCGCATGCCGTTGTTGAAACTGATTCGCCTGACGCATGCCTGAAACGAGCGAACCGACGACCTCGGCAAACTTCACATCGTCGCTGAGTCGATCGACCAAGGTGCGCGAGTCATTCGCCGCTTCGCCCACTAACTCCGTCCGACTGCCCGTCACATAAAGTACCCACCCGCGACACGCCTCGCTTCGCAGTGGCACGCAGAACGCCCAGTCGACGTTCTCGGTCGCGGTGTAATCGGATGCGGGCAAGGACGGTCCTCGCAAAGGAGATGTCTCCCACAGATGCAAAACGCTCTCACGACGATGCAGCGTCGCGGTGACCAATTTCGTGCTGACGTCGTGCGATGTCGAATCGTTGTTGCGAACGTCGTAGTGCAGAATCTGCATCTGCGGCGCGGTGTCCCCTGATTGAGAGTTGGCCGGATCGAAGCTGGCTGTCGTTGTTTCAGGCTGGTCCGCCCGGACGATCGCCACCGCAGAGGACGCCGGGGTCGCGCGGAGCAAGACGTCCGTCACGCGAGCAAACAGTTCTTCGTCGCTGATGCTTCCGGCGACCAAGTCCGGGAGCCGTGCGAGCAATTCAATTCTCGCCTGAGTGTCGTGAAAGTTTCGCTGTCTCAACGCCGATTCGGCAAACGCCATTTCGGTGACTTCGAACGACTGCGGCGATGCAACGTAGTCCGGCGTCAGATCCGCATCGCTGCCTGCGTTATCACGTTGCGAAGCTGCGAGTCCGCGGCGGATCGAGGGCGTTGATTCTACCGACGGTTGGGGCGTCGGTTCCGGGTCGGACGTGAACCCCGGACGCCGCGCGAGCGTGAAGGTGGTCTGTCCGATGACGAAGTGCTCGCCCGGGACCAACACAAATTGTTCTCGCGGTTTGCCGCGGTAAAAAATCGGATTGCGTGCCCGCGGGTCTTTCGTGACACGCAACCGATCGTTGCTCAACCGGGTCAAGACAGCATGATGGCGAGAGATGGACGAGTCCCATGGTACGGCCCAAGGGATCGCGACGACGTGCCGTTTCTGACGTTGGCCTGATTCGGCGACCGCACCGCTGCTCGCGTCGGCATAGGCGGATGCCGGGCCGGTTGGCGACGATGACGCCGGGGGAGGCGAGCTTTGCGGTTGCCGCCCGAGCAGCACGTCGCGGCCCGCGGCAAGCTCGGGAAGCCCACGTCGCCAACGGTTCGAGCCTTGAGCGATTAAGTCAGGCATGAAAGCAATTCAAGCGTCGCAGAGAAAGAGCCCGAGCCGGTCGGCCCTCGTTCAGAATCGTACACATCCACATCCGGTTATCGGCATGAATCATACCAAGCGGTCAATGCGGAGTTAAGCGACACGCAAAAGCGAAGATCCACCCGATCGCGTGAGTCGAAGTGCGTGAACACTCGGGTTGGGGCGGAGGGGTTGGCGACTCGGTTGGCGATTCAACGCGGGGACGCTTTACGGGTGTTGCAAGATTGAGTGTGCAACCTTCCGTCGGGCTTGTCCCGGCGGGAGCAACGTCGACCCGCTGATTCCGCCGGGTCGAGCCCGGACGGAAGCTGTCGGGAATTGAGAGCTGTTGGCTTTTCGGGCGGTGTTGAGTTGGCGAGTCGGGTAGCGATTCAACCCGAGGCCTTACGGCCGCTCGGCTCGCGGTACAATACGCGCGGCACCGGAATCGTTCGTTTAGCCGGCTGAACTTTCTTCGTCGGCTTCCTTCTTGTTGGGGCAGCCTTTGGCGGCTTACTTCTCTGCCTCTTCCGCCGCCTTGGATGCGTCGGCTTGGTCCATCAAGATCAGACAGTGTTTCAATCCGTACTGGATGTGCTCCACCGCAGCGGCGAAGGCGGCTTCAGGTTGGCGGTTGGCGATGCCGTCAAAAATGTCCTGGTGGTGGCCACACGTTAATCGCATCGACTCGGCATCATGGATGTGCTTGCGAATGCCGAACACTCGCGTTAGTACTTGCGACTGCGTCGCGGTGTGCACGATGGCTTTGTTACCGGTCGCTTCAAAGACTCGGATATGGAAACCATAGTCAGCCCGATCAAAGTCACGTTTGATCTCTTTCGCATTGGCTTCCGCGCCACCATCCTGCTGCGCTTGAGTTGCGGCTTTCATCTTTTCGAGCTCTTCGCCGATCGCCGCGATCTGTTCGGGAGTCGCTTTGCGGGCAGCCATCGCTGAGGCACCCGGTTCGATCACTTCACGAACGCCGTAGATTTCGATCAACTCTTCGCGACCGATCGTCCGAACCACCGCGCCGATCTGCGGAATCAACTCCACCAGACCTTCATTGGCGAGACGTCCAGCCGCCTCGCGGACCGGCGTGGCACTCACGCCGATCTCTTTTCCGATAGGTCCATAGAGCAGTCGTGTGCCGGGCTCGAAATCTCCCGAGATCAAACGGTTGCGTAAGTGCTGATATGCGCGAACGGAATGAATCTCTTGGCTCAATGTTATGTCCTGAAACAGATTGGGTGGGGAGTGTTTGTCTTTCACAATCAATATGATTCGTCAATTGTAACAACGCAAACATACACGCTGAGCCAAGGAACGCAACGAACACCATGGTTTTCCGCATTCTGGTGCCCGAAAAGACAACGCAATCAAACCCATTGCCCTACCGCGCCAACTGTTAAGAACCGCGATCTATGTCTATAGAACGCCAGGAGGTTTATGCGCGAATGCAATCACGTTTTGTCTATAGAATGAGGGAAGTGGAAAACTCATGTGCATAGCGGAAGAGAACTCCTTGGAAGCGTTGAGGAAGTCGCGCGAGTTGACCAGTTCGTTACGTTCGAATCGCGGTGACCGATGAGTGGCGAAGCATCAATGCGACTGAATGATGTTGCCTGTCCCCGTTTATGTCACGCGGGCTGATCGAGTGAAGATCGATGTGCATCGAAGCAACCACGCGGCTCGGTCGTTCCGGCACCGAACGCACCGCAACGCATCAAACCGCGCAAGCAACCGCGGTTGAGCGGCCTATTCGTCACGGCGAAGGTCGGATCGGGGTGGGTTTCTCAGTGAAGCGAAATACCGAAGCCATGCCGATTCGTCATAGCCGTAGTCCGCTTCCGGAGCGATCATCTTGACCAATCGCAGCACTTCGGGATTTCGCGTCGAAACCGTTTTCTCGACCACTTTTGCTCCCTGCGTCAGCCCCGCGCTGCCGTTGTTTCCAAAGCCCGCTTGCGTTCCACCGCTGCCTTGCTGGATCTTGGTTTTCTGTTGAGTGACCAACGCGTTGGTGTACACGAACGCGAGCTCCGGATCGGGGAAGTAGGACAACGCACGCGCGGCCGCTTTGACCTGAGCCGGCGAATTGGATTTCAACAACGGAACGTAAGTCGCCACCGCCGACGAGGCGCCGTATTCGGTCAACTGGCGAAGGGCCTCTTCGCGGATCAGTTCGTCGGGTTCGTTCAAACCTGCTTCCACGAGTGCCTTCACCGAGGCCCCGTTGCGAAGACGACCGAGCAGCCGAACGTAGCCCAAACGGAGTGTGCGAAGGTTGATCTTCGAACGTCGCGTGCGAACGAACTCCGACGCGATCGCATTGGTGGCGAAGGGATCGTCGATCGCCTCGATCTCCGCCATCGCTTCGGCGTCGCCTCGAATCGCATTGGTGTGCAGTCGCCGAAACTTTCGGATCCATAGTTTCGATTTCTTGTCCGCATCGTCCTCGTATTCCCGCGCCGCGAGCACCTCCGGCAGAACCCACCTGCCCTTTCGATCTTCGATCAACCCCTGGCTGCGTCGCAACCGTTCGTAACTGATCCATCCCTTGCCCGAGCGATTGCGGACGAAACCGAGTGCCGCTCGAGCGAGTTCATGATCCGGTTCCAAATCGATCGTCCGCGTCAGGTGGTAGCGATACTGCGGCAGCAACGTTTGTGACTTGCACCATCGGGCGAGCTGAAATTGAGCCTCCGGGTCGTCGCCGGCCGACGCAGCACGGTTCCGGTATTCCTCGAGTTCTTCCGACCCGACCGAACGACGCACGTGGGCACCGGCCACCGCGATCGAGAGGTCTTGATCGATCCGCACGATGACGTGGGAGGTCGACCCGTCCGGTTTCTCCGCTCGACGGACGTCCCCGGTCAGTTGACCGCCTCCGGACAGTTCGACTTTGCCGGCCCACGCGTTCGCACCAAACGCCACGCAAAAGCCGACGCAAAAGAGCCCGCTCCGCGTGACACGTAGGAGATCGCTGTGGGCGACACGTGGGGATTGCTCGACAGAGCCGCGAGAGAGAAAGCAAAACATCGTGAAAATCCCGATCGACGTGGAAGGCGTGGTCACTCTATTTTAGCCGATCGAAACGGTTTTTCGCCGATTGCCGACTGGAATCTGCTCAAGGGACCCCCGATGAGCGGTCGATGGAGATACTTGACCAATCAGGTCAGGTTTGTAGCCTTTCCCGGATCGAAATCCGAAACCGCTCCGTTATTCACTTCCAAAAACGTTTTCTCTGTCGTTGAGCCCGCTATCGTGTCCCGTGACTCCGAATCGTCAAAAACGCTCTCGGCCGAGGAATCCGCTGGTGCTGCGCAGGCTGCTCGCAAGGCGATGGGGGCTGCCCGCGAGACGATGGAGCTGGACAAAGACGGCATCCCGTTGATCGGTGGTGCCCGCGTTGCGGACCCGCCGCTCGAGCCGACCCCAGAATTTCTGGCCGAATTGCAGCGCGAGAGCGACGCGTTAGAGAACGAAACGCCGCAAGGGATCTTGAAGTGGGCGGTCGAACGCTTTGCACCCAAATTCACGATGGCGACCGCGTTCGGACCCGAGGGGATGACGATCATCCACATGTTGGCCGAGATCGCTCCCGAGACACCGATTTTTAACCTCGAAACGGGCTACCAATTCGACGAAACGATGCAGCTCCGCGAACGGGTTCGTGATCGATACGGCATCACCGTCGAATACAAATACCCAAAACAGTCCGTCGAGGAATTCGAGCGAGAGAACGGCGGGCCGGTTTACCTGACCGATCCGAACCGATGCTGCTTCGAACGCAAGCTGCGTGTCCTGCACGAATCGGCTCGAGGTTGGCACGCGTGGGCGAGCGCGATCCGGCGTGACCAGAGCCCGGACCGGGCAAAGGCACCGATCGTCGGATGGGACAAAAAATTCCAACTCGTCAAAATCAGCCCACTGGCCAATTGGACGAAGCAGCAGGTTTGGTCGCTGATTGTCAAGGAAAAGATCCCGTACAACCCGCTGCACGACCAAGGCTATCCGAGTATCGGCTGCCAGCCCTGCACACGTTCGGTAATGGCCGGCGAAGACGAGCGGGCGGGACGATGGAGCGGTTTCCAGAAGACCGAGTGCGGACTGCACAATTAGCAGCCCAAAAGACACCGTAGCGAAGGACGCCAAGTCTTTCGCCGATTCGCAGTGCCCACCGAAACACTTGGCGGCTCGTCGATTTAATGCTGTCGATGCTCCGTAGAGTCGTCGATCACTCCGTGATCGGTTTATGAGGGAAGCTCCGATCACGGAGTGCTCGGCAACACTCGTAAAATCAACAAGCCGTTGGCGAGTGTCGCTACCCTCAACAGTCGCCATCCCGGACAACTGGCCCACACATAGCATCCCACCGGCGAGCGTGGCAAAATGGTGGCAGACGTATTCGATACTTTCAATCAAATTGCTGCCGATGTTCGAGAAACTCAAACGCTTGCTTGGTGCCGCGGACGAACACGCCGGTGAAGCCGCTGCCGCGCACCAAACCATGACGGGCGAAACGCTCGACCAGGAAATCGACGCCATCCGGCAAACGATGGTGGTCGATCCTTCGCGGTTGCGAGAGGACGTCGACGACACACCGGGCGATTCGCCTCGGCCAGCAACCGGTCGAGACGCCGGTGGAAAAGGCGGCGTCGCGAGCGGCAAGAAGTCATCCGCACGCACCCCGTTGTACCGGCCGATCCTGCGACCGCCGATGGCGTTTCTTTCGGTTCTCGATGACGGCTCGATCAAAGAGTCGGAGGTGCATCGGCTGCGCGGTGGCAAGGTGGTGCTCGGCCGCGAACAGGGAGACATCACGTTCCCGCACGAAGTGCTGATGTCGTCCAAGCACGCGCAGCTCGAATGCCGCAAGCACCGGGGCGGATACCAGTGGCATTTCGTTGATCTCGACAGCCGGAACGGATCGTTCTTCCGAGTTCAACGAGCCTATCTACGCAACGCCCAAGAATTCCTCGTCGGTGGTCACCGGTTCGCGTTTCGGATGCCGACGCCCGACGGGAAGTTCGACGACGCGGTCGGAACACAGGTGTCCGGTGACGCCAACGACGCTCGCGCGACCCAGTTGGTCACCGAGGTGAAGGTGGCGTTGCCCAAACTCGTCTACCGAGATCCCAAGGGCCCCGAGCAGTCTTACACGCTCGACAGCACCCACATTGTGATCGGCTCGGATCCGTCCACTTCGGCGTTGTCGATCAATGACCCGTATGTGTGTCCGAATCATCTGCAACTGCATCACACGTCGCGAGGTTGGCTGATCGAAGACCTTGATTCACGCAACGGCATCTGGTTGCGGCTGCACGACGTCAAACTGGATCAGATCACCGAGTTCCAACTCGGCGAACAACGTTTTTACTTCCGCCCCCCAGCCGCCCGTCGCGCGTAAGTAAACGTAAGAGGAATCTCAAAGTGAGCCGCAGTACGTGAGCACTCGGTTTTGGGCGGGAGGGTTTGGAGGCTGGGATGGTCTGTTACCCAAGGCCTTACGGCCATTCGGCTCACTGCCTCGCGCCGTTCGGTGGGAGGGTCCCCCGCACGCCGATCGGCCCAAATTCCTGAATCTCGCTGATTTTGCGCCATCAAGTCCCCGGTTTGATGCCTGTTACTAGCTAGCCAGACCGTACCCAGCCAGGCCCGCCTCCAACGTGAATTGTTGCCACCGGGCCTGACTGATCACCAATTTGTTATCATTGCGGGCCGCATCGCCCACGCTCACACGAACCACCAATACAAAGGACTCCTGATGGGATTGTTTGATTTGATCCGCTCCGAGTTGATCGACATCATCGAGTGGATCGACGACTCACAACACACGCTGGTATGGCGTTTCCCGCGGCACGACAACGAAATCAAAAACGGTGCCCAACTGATCGTGCGACCGGGCCAGATGGCGGTGTTCGTTTACGAAGGCGAAATCGCCGACGTCTATCCGCCGGGGCACTATGAACTGACGACGGCCAACCGTCCGGTGATGACCACGCTCGAAGGGTGGAAGTACGGCTTCGACAGTCCGTTCAAGGCGGAAGTTTATTTCGTCAGCACGCGGCAGTTGACAGATTTGAAATGGGGAACGCCTAACCCAATTATGTTGCGTGACCCCGAGTTCGGCCCGATCCGAATTCGTGCCTTCGGTACGTACACACTCAAAGCAGTCGACCCGAAAGCCCTTCTGACTGAGATTGTCGGAACGGACGGACAGTTTGGTGCCGACGACGTCATGACGCTGATGCGGTCGGTGATCCAAAGTGCGTTCGCCGACTTGATCGGCAGCTCGCAAATCGCGGCATTGGACCTCGCGAGCAACTATCAGACGCTGTCCGAGACGCTGCGTCAGAAAGTCGTCGAACGCATCGATGACGAGTACGGACTCGATTGCCCGCAACTTTTCATCGTCAATATCTCGTTCCCCGAGTCGGTCGAGAAAGCACTCGACACCCGCACGAGCATGGGCGTGCTCGGAGACATGAACAAATTCCAGCAATACCAGATGGGCCAAGCCATGACGGCGGCCGCCGAAGGGGGCGGAGGTGGAGGCGCCGCCGAAGGCATGGGGTTGGGCGTCGGAATGGCGATGGCCAGCCGCATGATGCCGCAAATGTCAGCAAGTCCCGCACCGGCACAAAGTGCCGCTCCGCCACCACCACCCGTCGACGCTTGGTACGTGGCGGTAAGCGGAGAGACCCGAGGCCCGTTCACAACCGATCAGATGAGATCGGGAATCTCCGGCGGAGAAGTCAACGCCCAAACGATGGTTTGGAAAGCCGGCATGTCGGGCTGGTCAACCGCCGTCACCATCCCCTCCTTCGCCGCCGCCCTCTCAGCCTCCACACCCCCACCCCCGCCGCCGGCTCCCTAAGTCCGATTCGAATGAAGAATCACCGTAGCCGGAGTAGCGAAGACTTCGGAGATTTGTTAGCGATTAGCGATTAGCGATTAGCGATTAGCGATTAGCGATTAGCTGTTAGCTGTTAGCTGTTAGCTGTTAGCTGTTAGCTGTTAGCTGTTAGCTGTTAGCTGTTAGCTGTTAGCTGTT
>JBICHZ010000003.1:0-14302 GCA_043101355.1 Rhodopirellula sp. JB044 | reverse complement strand
TGTCGTTCAGGAGGCGTTGACTCAGCTCGCCGTGCGAAAAGGTGACTGGAAATACATTCCACCCGGCAGCATCACTGAACGCGGAGGCGTCGGAATTTGGAAGGAAACCAAAGTGGACGAGCCAGGATTTCTCTTTCATTTGGCTGAGGATCCCGGCGAGCAGAACAACGTCGCGGAGCAGTATCCCGGCAAACTGAATGAATTGCGGGAGATTATTTTTGACATTGCTCCTGGGAAAATGACCGATAGCGGGAATCTAGATAAGAAGAAGCAGTTAGGTTTCTGACCGTATGCTGTCGAACAAACGCGCCGAAAGGTCCACCCGGACCTGGGTGTCGAGTCGTTCTGGACAGAGTTTCACCTGTTGGGCTGCGCTGATCGGCGGTGTGCTGTACGTTGCCGTTTTCGTTGGTAGCAAACGGCGTGGCGCGTTGTGAGTGGATGTCCCGGTGGCGGCAAACCGATGAGTTTGGCTTGGTCGTGCAACTTCGAAATGCTGCGTTCTGAATGAACAATCTCCCCACGAGTTCTAATAGAGGAGGCACCTCGGTGACCGAAACACACCCCCTGCGAGGCTACGCCGGTATCGGTGTTTTGCTTTTAAGTTGTTGGTTGTCTGGCGGCACGCTTCAGGCGAAAACCATCAATGTGGCTGATCACGGGATTGTGCCCGGCAAGGATGTAACGTACGCGGTGAACCGATTGATTGAATCGGTGAAAAATGAGCCCAACGTCACGCTCGTTTTCCCTCTGGGGATGTACGATTTTCATCCTGAGAATGCGAAGGAGATGTACCGGGCGGTTGCGAATCACGACAACGGGCTGAAGCGTTTCGGGTTTCCTCTTTTCGATTGTCAGAACATCACGATCGACGGGGGCGGTTCGACGTTCTTGTTTCATGGTCGGATGGTTCCGGTGACCATCGAACGCAGCAAAAACGTCACCCTTCGGAACTTTACGATCGACTGGGTGCGTTCTTTTCACGCGGAGATGACCGTCGTCGAAAGCGATTCGGATGCGCAAAGTTTCGTCGTCGAAACCGATCGGAAAAAATATCCTTACACCGTTGCCGGTGGTGAGATTGTGTTTCATCGCTACGGGCAGGACGACCCGATTGGATCGAACATGCTGTTCGATCCGGCAACCCGTTCACCGATTTTTGATACCAGACCGTATTCGGTCAACGGAAGGCGTGCCAAGGTCACCTCGGTGGGCGATAATCGATTCCGTATCGAGAACGGGGTAAAACGTGCGCCTCCGGTAGGCACCGTTTTGGTGGCGTACGGGGTTCACCCGACCAGTCGGCTTTGCCAAGCGATACACGTCACCAACTCATCCGATGTCAGCATTGAAGATGTGATGATCCACGATGCCGGTGGAATGGGGCTGATTGTTGAACGGACCCACAACATCACGCTCGACGAATTGGTGGTGACCTCCAATGGTGATCGCATGGTTTCGACGCGAGCCGATGCGACACACTTCATTGGTTGTCGAGGAACGATTGAGATCAAAAACTGTTTGTTCGAGCACATGCTCGACGACGGTGTGAACGTTCACGGAGCGTACGTCAAAGTCGAGGAATACCTCGGCGAACGACAATTCCTCTGTGAAATTAGCCATTTCCAACAGTGGGGAATTACCTTCGCAGAACCCGGTGACCGGGTAGCTCTGTTGTCACGCAAAAACATTCTGCCGTTTAGCGAAACAACGGTGGAAGACGTCGAGGTGCTCAACGAACATCGATTCGTCATGACGCTCGCGAAGGTGCCTGACATGCTGCCCGAAGGGCCGTTGTCGGTTGAGAACCTGACGTGGTATCCCGACCTTGTGATGAGGGACAACATCATTCGTGAGAATCGAGCGAGAAGCGTCCTGGTCACGACCAAGGGCAAGGTGCTGATCGAGAACAACTATTTCTCGTCACAGATGCACGGGATCCTTATCGAAGGGGACAACAACAAATGGTACGAATCGGGGGCCGTTGAGGATGTGACGATTCGAAACAATGTCTTTGAGAACATCGGTTACGAAGCGACGGAACGTTATCCGTTGGTTGCGTCGCCGTTGTACACCTCCGATCAACATTGGGGCGATGGTTACTATCATTGCAACATCAAGTTCACCGGAAATACTTTAAAGAGTTTCAACGGTTTGATTGCCAATGCACGTTCGGTCCAAGGGCTCGAGATTTCCAACAACAAGATCCTATTCAGCGAAGACTATCCTGCGGTGGATGTCGGCGAAGCGGTCGTGTTGGAATACTGCGATGATGTCGCGATCCATGATAACTGGGTGAGTGGATTTGAACACGAGTTGCAGGTGGCGGCTTCCGCCGACACTACTGATTTGAAGATTGATAACAACGTGCGTTTGATCAAGGCGGGTGACCCAAAGACAAGTCCTGCGAAGACGGATGTTGGCCATAAGGCGTCTAGTGCCGGCGAATCCGACAAGGAAGCAACCGTTGGTCGAGTAGGACGTTCGCCTAATTTTGTTTTGCTCTTTGTGGACGATTTGGGTTGGGGCGATGTGGGGTACCGCAATGACAAATTTGTGACGCCCAATATTGATCAACTAGCATCGGAGAGTCTCGACTTTGAACGTGCCTATATCGCTAGCCCGACGTGCAGTCCGAGTCGGGCGACGCTGTTAACCGGCAAGCACCCCGCTCGACTTCGAATCGTGCGCCATATTCCGAACGTGCCGAAATACGGCTTTGACAAGTTCGGCCGTACCAACGAAGAGTTCAATTATTGGGATACGGACCCGGCGAAATTCCCCTGTCGCAATTGGTTGCCGCTGCAGCATACGACGTATGCCGAGGCGTTGAAGAGCCTCGGATATTACAACCAATTTATCGGCAAATGGCATCTGGGCCACGAACCATATCATCCGATCGAGCAAGGTTTCGATGCGCAGTACGGCACGAGCAATGCCGGCCACCCGCGATCGTATTTGCCACCGTATTTTAAAAACTCGGACGTGTTGGCGAATGTGGAAGAGGGCTATCTGACAGATGCTCTCACCGAGAAAGCCGTTGACTTCATCGAGACCTATGAAAAGAACCAGCCGTTCATGCTGTCGATGTGGTATTACAACGTGCACCGTCCGCCGGTTGGGCGGCCTGATTTGATCGCGGCGTTTGAGGAAAAAGGGTACACGAAAGAAGACGCCGTCTATGCGGCTCAGGTCCAAGCTGTCGATGAGTCGGTCGGACGGATTCGTGAAGCGTTGGCAGATGCCGATTTCGATGAGAACACGGTCGTTCTGTTTCTGTCGGACCAAGGCGGATGGGATCAGAACCTACCTCTGCGTGGCAGCAAGCGTGTCGACACGTTGTGTGAGGGTGGGGCACGCGTTCCGCTGTTGGTTCATTGGCCGGGCGTCGCGACGTCGGGACGGAATCGCAGTTTGGTGCAGTCGACCGATTTGTTTCCAACGATGGTTGAAATGGCGGGGGGACAAACTGAGGACTATCCCGATCTCGATGGTGTTTCGTTGGTTTCGACGATCCGAAACAACAGCGTTCTCAATCGTGGTCGGCCACTGGTGGGCTATCGTGCTTACGAAGATCTGTACGCGTCGGTGCGAGAGGGCGACTGGAAGTTGCTCGCCTTTCGAAGCGGAAAAGTGAATCTCTACAACGTCGAGAGCGACGAATCAGAGCAGAATGATGTTGCAGAGTCGCATCCGGAAATTGTCAGTTCGCTCACACGCCAACTCGTCGCGTGGGAGAAAGAGATGGGCGTGCAAGAGTATTCGGGCGTGCAGTGAATCGGTTGCTGCAGGCACGAAAAGTGACGATCCGTGCCTTGCCACCGCGAGTCCTTTGCGTCGCAATCACTAAGGTTTTTGTCGCGTTTGAGACTAGGTTTGTGATGTCCGTCCACATAGCATGGAGTGCTTCCTCGAAGCCCTGATCCGAAAACTCCGCAGCCGGTCGGCGTCGGTCGTGGTTTGCATGGGACAACCCGACGCAACATCTGCGGGCTGATTGGTTGATAGAGAATTCGGATCGGTTTTGAGATTATCGGTTTTACCTCCGCTTCGTTTGTTCCGTAATGAGATCCCCACGACAAATGCCAATCAGACATATCGCAATTGCGTTGCAGTTCCTCGTTTCAAACTTCTTTGTTTTGAGTGCTTCTGGTTCCGCCGATCAGGTACTCGTGGAAGCGGAGAGTTTTGAAAGCCATGGCGGTTGGAAACTCGATACCCAGTTCATCGACACGATGGGGTCGCCGTATCTGTTGGCGCATGGATTGGGAAAGCCGGTAGAGGACGCGACGACAACGGTGACGTTCCCGTCAACGGGCGAGTACCGTGTCTATGTTCGCACCAAGGATTGGGTGGCCCGTTGGAACGCACCCGGTCAACCGGGGCGGTTTCAGTTGCTCGTCGATGACAAACCACTCAAGGAAACGTTTGGGACTCAGGGGGCGGAGTGGTTTTGGCAGGATGGCGGCACGGTCAAAATTGATCAATTGCAGGCCAAACTTCGTTTGAAAGACCTGACGGGCTTCGACGGACGATGTGACGCGATCTTGTTTACAAAGTCGGGGGAAACGCCACCGAATGAGTCAGCGATTCTTCCGCAGTGGCGACGGGAATTGCTGGGACTGAAGGAAAATCCTACTGAGATGGATGGCTATCACCTGGTTGTCATCGGTGGTGGTTACGCCGGATTGGGCGCTGCAATCTCCGGTGCACGCATGGGTTGCAAAGTCGCGTTGGTCCAAAACCGACCTGTGCTCGGTGGAAACGGTTCGAGTGAAATTCGTGTGTGGGCGATGGGGAACATTCGTCGGGGCAAGTATCCGCGCATCGGCGAGATCATTGAAGAGATCGCGGATCATGCTACGAAGTCGCCGGGGGCTTATGAAGAGTTCGAGGACGCGAAGAAAGAAGCGATCGTTCTCGCAGAAGAGAACATTGACTTGTTCTTAAATCATCATGCGTTCAAAGTAGAAAAAGAGGGGGCGTTGATCGAAGCGGTTCACGCGTTTGACACCCGAACGAGCGAAGTGAAACGTTTCACGGGACGGTTTTTCGTTGACTGTACCGGGCACGGGACGATCGGACATCTCGCCGATGCGGAGTTGGAGATGACCCCCAAGGGACGGATGGGGATGAGCAACATGTGGGCGTGGGACGAAGGGAATGCCCCGGTGTCGTTCCCCGATACGCCCTGGGCGTTGGATCTGGACATGGCGGATTTTCCATACCCGCGAGAGCATCACGGCCAATGGTTTTGGGAAGGTGGGTTTGACAAAGATCCCATCGACGGTGCCGAGGCAATTCGCGACTGGAATCTGCGTGCTGTGTTTGGTGCGTTCAATGCGATGAAGAACGGTGACGGGGCCGATAAACATCAAACTGCGTTTTTGACTTGGATCGCGTATGTCGGTGGCCCGAGAGAATCACGGCGGTTGATGGGCGATGTCGTTCTAACGAAAGAAGATGTTATCGAAAAACGTGACTTCAAGGATGGCTGTGTTCCAACGACTTGGTCGATCGATTTGCACTATCCGAAAGAGCAGTACGCGAAGAAGTACCCCGACAATCCGTTCATTTCCAAAGCGGTGCACGACCGCCGGATCGATCGCAACTATGGTTACCCGGTCCCTTATCGTTGCTTCTATTCACGAAACATCGACAACCTGTTCATGGCGGGACGTAACGTCAGCGTCACTCACGAAGCGTTGGGAACGACACGCGTGATGAAAACGTGCGGAATGATGGGAGAGGTTGTCGGTCGTGCGGCGAGTCTTTGCGTGTTGCATGATTGTCTGCCGCGGAGCGTATACGAACGTTACTGGGATGAGATGCATGAGTTGCTTTTGTTGCCCGGAAAGGCTCGGCGAAAGACCGTTGATGCTGAAATCAAAATTCCGGATGACGCGATGTCGAAGGCGACCGACCAGGGACTCGCTCAGGGAATTGATCCGAAATCGCTGCCCGGTATCGTGATCGACGACACGGAAACGAAGAAGTCATGGAAGTGGCGACCGAGCATCAGTTTGGAGGGCTTCGTCGGAACGAATTACCTCTACAGCCATGTATACGATGAGGCGAGTATCGCGTATCAAGCGACGGCACCGAGCGATGGGCTCTTTGAGGTCCGAATCTCCTACCGACCCCACGCCAACTGTGGAACGACGGTCCCGGTGACGGTCGCGGTGGGTGAGGACCGCAAGACGGTCACGGTCAATATGCAGGAGCCACCTTCGGACGGCATTTTCCATTCGGTCGGTCGGTACGAGATGCAGAAGGGAGTGTCCGTTTCGGTGACCTTGGCGACGGAGGGGGCCGGTGGCGACGTTCACGCGGACGCAGTGCAAATTGTCGCGGTGCCGTAGCATCGGACGAGCGATTGCCGCGTCGATTTGACTCGATTGCGAGATCCCGGATGGGCGTGGCGACGATATTTTGAGGCGTATGTTGTGCAGACAGCCAGCGAGAACGCGCCCCGGCGGTGGCGAGCAGGTATGATTTGATGCGACTCGTTTCGTATTCATTTCTGCTGAGTGACATCGTTGAATTCATCTGCCCCTGAACCAGGACCTCCGTCGCCGCAGGCTGCACGCAGTGGTCGCAAACCAGGTTCCGCCGGTATGAAAGCGGCCGCGGCTCGCGCGTCAGCGAGCGGGGGAGCGACCACTACGGCGGGACAATCGGCCTCCGCCATGGAGGTCAGCCAAGTTTGCGAGTTGGCAAAACGAGTGATCGGCAACGTGGAGTTAGCGATCGTTGGCAAGCGGAAGCAATTGATTCTTTCGTTGGTTGCTTGGCTCAGCGGTGGGCATATCTTGCTCGAGGATGTTCCTGGCGTGGCCAAGACCATGCTAGCCCGAGCGTTGGCTCGAAGTCTCGGCTGTCAATTCAAACGGGTTCAGTGCACGCCTGACTTGTTGCCGTCGGATGTAACGGGCACGTCTATTTTTAATCAGAAAGAGTCCGAGTTTGAATTTCGCGCCGGTCCGGTTTTCACGCAGATTCTGTTGGCTGATGAGATCAACCGTGCGACCCCGCGAACGCAGGCGTCGTTGCTCGAGGCGATGGCGGAAGGCCGTGTAACGGTCGACGGGAAGACGTATTCGCTCAAGCCGCCGTTTCTGGTAATCGCGACTCAGAACCCGGTGGATCATGAAGGGACCTGTCCGCTGCCGGAGGCTCAGTTGGATCGGTTCTTGATGAAGTTTTCGTTGGGCTATCCGAGCGTCGAAGAAGAACTGCGGATGCTCGAGATGCTGCAGCGGACGCATCCGGTCGATACGCTCGAGGCGGTCGCGACGGCGGAACAGTTGGTTGCCGCGCAGGCAGCGATTCGAGAAGTGCATGTTGACCCGCGGGTGCAGCACTATCTGTTGCAAGTCGTTCATCAAACGCGGCACAGCGAGCATCTCGCATTGGGCGGCAGTCCGCGGGCGACGATCGCGTTGTATCGCTGTTCGCAGGCGATGGCCGCGATTCGTGGCAGGAGCTTTGTGTTACCTGACGATGTCAAGAAGGTCATCCCTGCGGTAATGAACCATCGTTTGATTCTGCGGCCTGAAAGCCGATTGCGGAAACTGACGACTGAGAAAATTCTCGATGAAATTCTCGGTGAGATTGCCGTTCCTACCATCCACTCGTAACGTCGCCTGCCGTGAATCGATTGAGCGAACAGATCGAGGCGACTCCTCCGGATGAATCATCCGATTGGTTCACGGTGGTGGCCGCGTGCAGTGCGGTTTTGATTCTCGGCATGATCGCCGGTGCGGGGTTGTGGATGATCGCTGCGGTCACGGTTGCCGCGGTCGTGGGGGCCGGAGCATTTGTGTCGACACAGTGGTCGGTGAATGTGGTGGCTCGGCGAGAGGATTTACCGGAGGAAGGACGCGATCTCGAGGTGTTGATCGGGTCGCGCGTTCCGGTCAGTGTCGCGGTGACGAACAACGGTCGGTTGCCGGTTGCCTGGGTATTGGCGGAGGACCTGCTGCCGCGTTCGGCGGGCGGTGAAAGCATGCAACACAACGACGCGGTGTCTCGCACTCGTATGCCGGCACTCAGTGTTGACGGAGCCCGACTCTCCGTGATGACGCTGTGGCCGGGGCAGACCAAACACCTTCGTTATGTTGTTCATTGTCGACGTCGGGGATATTTCCAAATTGGACCCACGGTGCTCGAGACAGGTGACCCGGTGGGGATGTTTCGTCGTTACCGACTGGGCACGCCACCAATGTTCGTCACGGTGCTGCCGCGAATCGAACTCGTTTCGACCTATGAGATCGGCTCTCGAAGGCCGATCGGAGAGATACGCATTCGAGCCAACGTGATGCCGGATCCGACGCGACTCAGAGGGATTCGGCAATGGCAAACCGGTGATCCGATGCGGAGCGTGCACTGGGCGGCGACGGCGCGAACCGGAACGTTGCACACGAAGATTTACGAGCCCTCATCGGTAATCGGTGCAACGATCATCGTCGACATGCACGTGTCGACCAACCCCGACCATAACGAGCCTATTCGTACCGACCTGAGCATTGTCGCTGCGGTGTCCATTGCGGCAGCGCTGCACGACGCGGGTGAGCCGTTCGGGTTGGCAACCAACGGTCGCGATGCGGCGGACCGTGTTCGGACAGAAGGCTTTTTGGGAGATCACCGCATCGGGGATCACTTCGACGTGCGTGATGCGGCGGGACAAGCCGCCGTTATGTTGGCCGATAATGATCGTTTGCAACCGGTGATGATCGAAGTCGACCGCGGTCCGATGCACTTGAAAGAGATGACTCGCACGTTAGCGAGATTGGAACGGACCGATGGTCTCACGCTGCCCGAGTTTCTCATCGAAACCGAATCTCGGTTGTCGAGTGAGACGACGCTGCTCATCATCCTGCAGCAGGCTCCGGAGGAGACCGTTGCTGCCTTGGTCAATTTATCGAGGAGGGGTTGGGCGATCGCGGTCGTGATCAACACGCTCGACGTTGACGACTATACGAGGCTCGCCGCTCCGCTGTTGGCGGAGAATATCCATGTCGCACACCTGTCCGACCAAGACAGTATTCGCGAAGTCTGTCAGGCTCAGGTAGCCCGGGGATGACGCCCGCTATCGCCGTATCGCGGCTCCGTAAAGGCTTCGTTTGGAAACCTTGGGAACGGCGATGGGAGTCGGTTGAATGTCGAACGGGAATCGCTCAGCCACGCACTTTACCGGAACACCTTGGGTGGTCTTTTGTTTGACGTGTTCGGCCAATTCCGGGTCGAGATTGAATGCGCGGTATTCATTCATGACGCGAAGGATTTCCGGTGAGTACTCGAATCCACCGTTGGGCAATTCACGTCCGAGCGAATCGAAGCTGCCAATCGTCACAACCGACTTGGTTCGGTCATGGAACTGGTAGGCTTCGATACCGTCTTTGCGAAGCAGAGCAACCATGTTGTTCGCATCTTCACCGCATCGTTCGAGTCGCTCACCGTTGGGGATGAAGGCTTGTTCCTTCTTGCCGTCGACGATCGTGTTGAACCCAGAGAAGGTGCGAACCACGACGGTGTATTTGCCTTCGCACGTCAGAAGGTTGTATGGTTTATCTTCGTTCAGGCGGCGAACAAACGAGTCGACTTGGGGAGCACGGAAGTAATCGTCCGGTAGCATCGGGTTACGAGTCAGGAAGGCGTTGCCCATTGCACCTAGTTCTTTGTCGCCGAATTTTTTGGTGAGTTGATGGTGGAGTGCTTTGACCGCCGTGACCGGATTGCGATAGTCCGTTTCCGCAGCCATTTCTTTTTCGTCACCGAAAACGGCGCAGTTGGCTGTCTTGACGCGTTGAAGGTCCGATTCAATTTGTGGGTGTTGCGAAGAGTCGTATTCACCGACCAGCACTGCGTGGGCTTCGTAGCGGATTTCGTTCTTGTATCTCATTCGCCGGTTGGGTGTCTTGCCTCCCGAGGTTCGGATAGGCGAACCGGGGTTGACGTTGCCGGAGAAGTCGAAGTCTTCTTCGTAAACAAAAGCCGGCAGTTGCAGGTCGCGGCGGATCTCCAACACGAGTCGTTCGGCACGTTCCTTGGAGCCTTCACCGACAAACGTATGAGCGAGGATCATCCACGGACCGTCCTCTTCGCTGAGGTTGTATGATTTGGACGCGTCCGATTCGACGGATCTGTTGCCACGTTTGAACATCCGCAACAACGAGGGGCCGTCCGCGGTCGCGTTGGGGATTGCAGGCATCATTGTCGCGATCACCATCGCCGCGATCCAGTGGTTCATCAGAAACCGGTTCGTGTGCGCTTTGGGCATGGAAGGTCATTTCCTGATTTCGGTGGTCTGTTGATCACTCGTCGTGCCGTTAAAAAGAAGACGACGGTGTTTCATTTCGGCTCGTGCAGGCTCGGGCACGTTCTGGTCACTAGCAACTTTCACGCTCGCGTGTAAAGAGTGACTTCTGGGCGAAGATCAATGCCGCGTTCGGGAATCAGCGTTGTTCGGTGAGGTCTGGAGCCGTTTCAGACGCGGGTCAAGTCGCGGCCAAAATCCGTTTTAACGATGGCAGTACCGGGTACGGTCGGTTGTTGCAATCCGATGCACCGGGTCATCCCGTCGTTAATGTGGCGGGGCACGGTTGCTTCACCGGGGCGTACTATTTGGGTTACAATGAGTGTTGCTTCTTTCACTCCAAGGTAGGAAAATCTGATGTCGACACCTCCTGAAACTTCGCGACGTTTGACTGTCAACGCCGCCTTTCTAAAGGACATCAAGGAAGACAACCGTGACCTCAAAATTCTGATGGACCGGTTGCGTGTTTTGACTCAGCCACTAGAAGCGGCGGCAAATCACTGGCCCGAATTGATTGGATTGTTCGAAGATCTTCGCGATCAATTGGCACTGCATTTCGGCCTCGAGGAAGCGTACGGATATTTCGACGAGGCGATCGGGCCTGATGTCGAATTATCGGTGACGGCAGACTTTTTGCGGTCGCAGCATGCGGTGTTGTTCGAAGAGGCTCGGCACCTCGCCGAGGCAGCCGCCGCGGCATGCACCGGTGACACCCCGATCGAAGGAACGACGCCAGAGGTGACGACTGCTCAGGAGAAAATCTTGCGGCGTTTCGAAGGCTTCGTGATGCAGTTTAACGAACACGAGGAAGCCGAACTGAAGCTGATTCTCGACGCCCTCGAGGAGGATCTCGGCGTCGGTGATTGAGTCGTACAATTCGACTTGAGGCAAAATGCGAATTTTTCTAAGGTTCGCTGCAAGTTGCCGCTCTTGCGTCACGTTGGGTCAACGAGGTCCCACCGCGATTGATCGCAAACGGCTCGATCTTTCGAACCGCACGGATAAAGGAGTGTCCGCACATGTCGAACCTGTCAGCTTCTGGCTCAATCACGCCATCGGAAAGAATTTCCGTTCAATCCGCTCACTCGCGCCTGCGTTCGCGGGTGCGTCAATCACTCGTCCTTGTTGCGGCGGTTGCGGCAATTTCGATCGGTTTCCTTCAAATGCGGGTGAACGCGGCCGAATCTTCGGTGGTCGCGGTTGTTAACGCGGATCCCATCAGTCGCGACGCGTTGGGCAAAGCCGCCTTGCAACGCTACGGCTCGGACGTGTTAGACAATCTGATCAATCGCCACCTGATTCTGCAGGAATGCAAACGCCGAGGCATCACGGTGACGTCCGAGGAAGTTCGCGGCGAGATCATTCGCGTCGCGAAGAAATTCGGTTTGGCGGTCGAGGCCTATCTGCAACTGTTGCAAGAGGAACGCAACATTACCCCAGACCAATACAGCAACGAAATCATTTGGCCGATGCTCGCTCTCCGGCGACTCGTCGCTGATCGCGTGGAAGTGAGCCAAGAAGAATTCAACCGTGCATTCCTGTCGCAGTTCGGTGAGGCGGTAAAGTGCCGGATGATCATGATCGGCGATCAAACCAAGGCGAATCAAGTCCACGCCCAAGCGATGGCGGACCCGAAGAGTTTTGTACGTTTGGCAAAAGAGCACAGCGAGGACGAAACCAGCGCGAGCGTCGGTGGATTGATCCCACCGATCCGACGGTACATGGGCGACTCACGCCTCGAGGAAACCGCGTTCTCATTGGCCGACGGAGATGTTTCTCCTGTGATCCAAATTGGGGACCAGTGGATCTTCCTGCAGGCCGTTCGTCGGATGCCTGCAAGCCATCCGAGTCCGCAAGCCCTCCCGGCGATCAACGAACAAATCAAAGACCGGATCCGTGACGAAAAAATGAAAGACGCTGCGGCAGAGTTGTTCGCTCAACTGCAAAAGCAAGCCAACGTGGTCACGATCCTTGGTGATGCCGACGCCGAGAAGTCGCATCCTGGCGTTGCCGCGGTGATCAACGGACAACAGATTTCAATCGGTACGGTGGCTGCTGAGTGCATCAAACGTCACGGCGAGGCGGTCCTCGAAGGTGAGATCAATCGCAAACTGCTGCACCAAGCACTCCGGCAAGCCAACAAGTCCGTCACACAAGCCGACATCGATGCGGAGATTGCTCGCGCCGCGATCAGCTATGGATACGTGCGAAGCAACGGGCAAGCCGACACGGACGCGTGGATGGAAGCCGTCCTTTCGCAAGGCGACGTTTCCCGAGAACTTTACATTGAGGATTCGGTCTGGCCGAGCGTAGCGTTGAAGTTGCTCGTCGAAGACGGAATCACGGTCAGCCAAAAGGACCTCGAGCAGGGGTTTGCATCCGCCTTTGGTCCACGTGCCGAGGTGCTCGCGGTTGTCCTGTCGGACCAACGTACCGCACAGAAGGTTTGGGAGTTGGCTCGCGACAACCCCACCGACGCCTTCTTTGGTCAACTCGCCGAGCAGTACAGCATTGAGCCGACGTCATCGAGCAATTTCGGCAAGGTGCCTCCGATTCGTCAGTTTGGCGGACAAGCATCGATCGAGAAGGAAGCCTTCTCGATGAAGCCGGGCGAACTGAGTGGCATCATTGCCACCGGTGACAAGTATATCATCTTGCGTTGCCAAGGGTTCACCGAACCGGTTGTTGACGACATGTCCGTCGTGCGTGACGAGTTGGAACGTGACCTTCGTGAGAAGAAACTCAACATCGCGATGGGATTGAAGTTCGACCAGCTCAAAGAGACCGCAGAGATCGATAACTTCTTTACCGTCGCCAACTCAGCCGCTCGCGTCGCGACCCGTCCGGCAGCACGCTAAGTCGTCGGAACCCAAATCGACAATCGATTCTTTCGGCCTTTGCGTTTTCCGCAAAGGCCGTTTTTGGGTTCATGCGACTGACGGGTGTGCAAGAATGAGTGCGATCGAAAGTTCGGCAAATGGAAGTAAACGTGTGGACATTCCATCTTCCAAGGAGGTTTCTCACGTCTTCTTTGAAAAACGCGCGTGCCACCACCCTATTGTATCAGTCCTTTGATGCTCGTGGCTGCCGGCTGGTCTGGATCGAGTTCACCGGAGGTGTCACGCGTTTCCATGTCGAGCCAACTGAAAAGACGATTTTCTGTCCAAAATGCTGCGGTCGACACGTGATTCGTTGAGGGGGCAAGCAACGAGAATTACGAGCTTCTCCGATCGGACTGAAGCCATTGAGAACAATGGCCAAGACGTTGCTGTGCCAAGAAGAACGCCTGCTGAACGACTTCGAGCGTCAGATATCGTCGGGGACAATGGAGGGCACCATCAACAAAACCAAAACCGTTTAACGGCAATCCTACGGCGATCCGAGATCGCGAGTATTCTGAACTCATGCTCTGCTCGCTTTGTCAAGCGAAGGGCGCTTTGGTCGGATGAGCTGGATTAATACCGTGTGGCCAGTTGATTTTGGCAAAACCCATGGGGGCGACTCCCAACATCATTGCGAAATAGGCTGCTTGCCAAGTCATCACGTCCTCATGTCCGATCGGTGCTCTGAAGCAAGACCGGATTGGAGGCGACGTAGTTGTGCTCGCGGTCATGGTAGATGCTGAATCGTCATGCTTGGCGGTCTCGAAGTCGCTGTTGTAAGGCTGCGAGATGGGTCGTTAGCGCATCAACGTGAAGTTCAGCCAGTTCTGCTGTCGTCGTTGGTGTATCTCCAAGCAGTTCTTGCAGCGTCTGAATCTGACCAGCAATCAATCCGCGTTCAAGTCCTTGCTCGAGGCCACGTTCCATCCCTTCCTCACGGCCTTTCTCCCTTCCCTCTTCGCGCCCTTCCTCGCGGGCTCCTGAGATGGCCCACTCGTAGTCGCGTTGGGCCTTTTCGCGTTGGTCGTACATCTGTTTGTCCTCCGTCTTGGCGGAAATGGTCTCAATCGTCGTAATCGCGGTTTCGAATTCGATCCCAGGC
>JBICHZ010000002.1:0-6774 GCA_043101355.1 Rhodopirellula sp. JB044 | reverse complement strand
ATAGTCGTCAACGCGGTATTGATCGATGTCGATGCGAGCTTCACTCGGCATCCGCTCATCGTCCAACCCTGGATCTTCCGCCCCCACAGGGGTTTCCGTATCAAATCGTTTCACCCCGGTCGCGTTTTGGGCGAACGATCGCAGTTTCTGATCGATCGCACCCGAACCCGCGCCGGTCATTTCGCCCGACTTGCGATCATCGCTTTCGGCCGAATCCACTCGCCCCCACCCGAACGCCTCGAGCGATTTCACTGCCGCGTCAGAGACGTCAACGAGGCGTTTCATTCCCTCGCGTTCTTCGTCAGTCTCTGCGTACCGCATCCCTTCGACGGCCAACTTACGAGCCAAGTTCGCATCGCTCCAAACGACCCCGGCGAGAGCCCAGTCGCTGATATCGGACGCCTCGGCGGAAGCGACGCCACGCGGCAAAGACTCCTCGCCGGATGCACGTCCCGACATAGCGGAGAAGGAAATGAACGTCGTGGCGACGAGAAAAGCGTTCAATGACGCGCGGCTGATACGAAACGACATGGATCGATCCCTGATAAGAAAAGCAGAAAAGAAAAGCAGACACGAAAGACAGAAAAGCAACTGACCTCACCCGCCGGTGGCGAGTGCGTCCGATTAGAAAAGCGTGGCGTGGGCGGAGACTCGCCGGAGCACCGCCCCGCAACAAACGTCTTATTCGTCCTTCGGCAAGGTGACATCAACGTCCGGCAGCGACATCGTTCGCTCTTCGCTGTCGACGTCCACATCCACATCAGGGACATCCACCTTTTTCTCTTTCATCGACACATCCACGTCAGGCGTATCGACATCGTACGTCGGCATCGCGCCGGGATCGGCATCAACGTCGACGTCCGGCAAACGACCTTCGGAGGTTTGCTCGACATCACAACCGGTCGTCGCAATCATCAAGCCACCGGCACATAGGATCGAAAGAAATTGCTTATACATCGCAGGCACTCTTCGTTATTTGGTTAGTGGTCTATTGCATCGACACCCAAGACCACATGCAGTTTGTTCGCGTCGATGGAAGACCTCCAACGCAACCGTCGTGCCAACCAGGAACCGACCTGCAATTCGCCGCAAACGCTGGCCTTCAATCACTTCCTGCGGATCAAAGCAAACCAATTCGAAACGAAGAACCCGACGTTTGGTCGATGATTGATCAACTCGAGATGAATGTTGGCACTTGGCCATTAACTGCCAAACCGATTCAACGAAGGAGGTAGCCGATGTCGCCCGACTTCCGAAGCCCCAACTGCGACGAGGCAAACGACGGAAGTTAGGCACCCAACTGATTCAAGGCGAACCGGACGGTTCGAGCTTCCCGACCGGAGGACTCCGCGTCACGTCGCAGGCTCGTGCGTACACGATTTGGGATGTGACCAGCCCCGCGTACATTCTCGAAAATCCCAACGGGGCAACGTTATGCATCCCGACCGCGTTCGTTTCCTGGACCGGCGAAGCACTCGATAAGAAAACGCCGGTCTTGCGTTCGATGCAGGCCCTCAACAAACAGGCCCAACGTATCCTCAAACTCTTCGGCCATCACGATGGTGCATTCGTCGCCTCCACCGCCGGCCCGGAACAAGAGTACTTCTTGGTCGACAGTAGTTTCTACTACGCTCGTCCGGATTTGATCGCCGCGGGACGGACACTGTTCGGTTCCAAACCGCCCAAAGGCCAAGAGTTCGACGATCACTACTTCGGTGCGATCCCCGAACGCGTGCTCGCGTTCATGATGGAGGCCGAACGAGAACTGTTCAAACTCGGCATCCCGGTCAAAACACGGCACAACGAGGTGGCACCGGGCCAATTCGAAGTCGCACCGGTGTTCGAATCGGCCAACGTCGCCGCCGACCACCAGCAGTTGATGATGCTCGTCCTGCGTCGCACCGCGGAGAAGTACGGGTTGTCGTGTTTGATGCACGAGAAACCGTTCGCGGGAGTCAACGGGTCCGGCAAACATGTCAACTGGTCCCTCGGCAGCAGCTCGCAAGGCAACATGCTCAGCCCCGGTGACACGCCCCACGAGAACGCGCAGTTCCTCGTGTTCTGTGCCGCCGTCATTCGCGCCGTCTATCGCCATCAAGGCCTTCTGCGCGCCGTCGTCGCATCGGCCGGCAACGACCACCGCCTCGGGGCCAACGAAGCTCCACCGGCAATCATTTCGATCTTCCTCGGCGATCAATTGACCGACGTGTTCGAGCAAATCAAAGCCGGAGGCGCGAATTCGTCGATCCCGTCGGGCACGCTCACCGTCGGCGTGGACGTCTTGCCGCCACTGCCCAAAGACGCCGGTGACCGCAACCGCACCAGCCCGTTTGCGTTCACGGGGAACCGTTTCGAGTTCCGCGCGGTCGGCTCCAACCAATCGATAGCCGGTCCGCTCGTGGCAATGAACACGATCATCGCCGAATCGGTCGACTACTGTGCGACGACCCTCGAGGAAGCAACCGGGGGCGATCCAGATAAACTCAACGCCGCCGTTCAGTCGCTGCTGACAGACATCATCAACGAGTGTGCCCCAGTCATTTT
Source organism: Rhodopirellula sp. JB044 (assembly GCA_043101355.1). GTDB lineage: Bacteria > Planctomycetota > Planctomycetia > Pirellulales > Pirellulaceae > Rhodopirellula. The sequence continues at coordinate 4,230 of JBICHZ010000002.1, read as the reverse complement.
CGACGGCGACGGCTATTCGAAAGAATGGCATGACGAAGCCGCACGACGCGGATTGTTGAACCTCAAAACGACCGCCGACGCGCTACCGCAGTTGGTCAAACCCGAAACGGAAGAACTGTTTGAGTCGTACGACGTGCTCTCCGCCCGCGAACTGCACAGCCGATTCGAAACCTACGTCGAGCAGTATTGCCTGTCGATTGATGTCGAAGCCGCACTCGCGGTTCAAATCGCGAAGACTCAGGTTTTCCCGGCTGCGATCCGCTATCAAAGCGAGTTGGCGGCGACCTGTGCGAACCTGAAAAATATCGGTTATGAATTCGATACCGACACGCTCGATGCGGTCACCAGTTTGGTGAAATCACTGCAAGACAGCATCGCTCGGTTGGAGTTCGCGATTTCCGATGCAGACGAATCGGAACCGATGGTGAACGCACGACACCACTGCGACGCGATTTTGCCCGCGATGCTAGAGGTCCGAAAGCATGTGGACAAACTCGAAGGCTTCGTCGCCGATGACCTCTGGCCGCTACCCACCTACGCGGAAATGCTGTTCATTAAATAGGTGCAGCCATCCTTTCTTTGCTGAGTGTGGGAGGCGTTTTTTGCACTTAGACACCGACTTCATTTCAGCATCAACGCAGCAATCTCTGCCGACGATTCGTTCGTTGGCGGAGTTTGTTGTTTTCGCATCCACTCCCCTAAATTCTTACGGCTGCTTGTCCAGCGAGGCCCCGCGACGGATCGCTCCCTTGCCGAACCGGTCGAGTATCGAATCGGTCGCTTGGTCGACTTGCGTGTCACGATCGTGATCGTCACCAAACAGCTCCAACTGCCGGGTCCGCGTTGACGATAACGAACTCACTCCCATCCCGACCAAACGCACCGGCTGTTCGATTCGAGTTCGCTGCAGCAACAGATCACGAGTGGCTTCCCACAATTGCTGCGTCGAGTCCGTCGGCGTTTTCAATGTTGCCGATCGTGCGATCGTGTGAAAGTCGTTGAACCGCACTTTCAACGTGACCGTGCTGCCGAAACGCGAATGCCGACGAAGCCGCCGGGCAACCTGTTCGGTCAGCCGCAGCAACACAGCCTTCAACACTTCCATGTCAGACACGTCCGATCGAAACGTGGTCTCATGAGAAATCGACTTCGCCTCGCGATCGGGCACCACCTTGCGATGGTCGCGGCCCCACGCGAGAGCATGCAGGTGGTTCGCCGAACCGCTACCGATCGCATCGGTGAGTCGTTGCAGATCGATCCGCCGGAGCTGCGAAACGTTGAAGATCCCGAGCCGACCGAGTTTCTCTTCGGCGCGTTTGCCCACTCCCCAAATCTTGGAAATCGACAACGGATCGAGGAACGCGTGCACGTCGTCAGGATCAACGACAGTGAAACCGCGTGGCTTCGCGTGACCGCTGGCTACCTTTGCGAGAAACTTGTTCGGCGCGACGCCAACCGAAGCGTGCAGTTCGAGTTCGTCGAAAATCGCCTGTTGAATTTCCCGACCGATCTTCACCGCCGGGCCGAACAACGCTTCACTGCCGGTCACGTCCAAGAACGCTTCGTCGAGCGACAACGGTTCGACGAGCGGCGTGTAGCGATGAAAGATCTCGCGGATCTTGCGTGAAATGCCCGCGTAAACGTCCATCCGCGTGCGAACCAAAACAAGGTCGGGACAACGTTGGATCGCCGTCCGGATCGGCATCGCGCTGAACACGTTAAATTGGCGAGCCTCATAGCTCGCCGCCGCAACCACTCCCCGCTGCGTCGACGTCCCGCCAACGACAACCGGCTTGCCACGCAGACCGGGATCGTCCCGCTGTTCGACGGACGCGTAAAAAGCGTCCATATCGATGTGCAAAATCATGGGCAGTCGGTCCAAAACGAAATGGTGTCGATCACGCAATTTGCGAACACCAAATTAGAGAGCCAAACTCGCCCGAGCGGTACCCGACCAGGAGCAAAACCGCCCACGGCCAACCTGCCCCGACACGTACACGCGGTTGTCTTCAACCGTTCAATGTTCGATTCCGGCGAATTGCTCTTTGAGGAATTACACCGCGACGTCCCATCGCCGGTTGTACGCCATCATGTCTCGCGTGCTCTCGACGGTCTGCACTTCACAGTCGACGCCCAACCGGTCAGCCTTCTTCTTCAATTCGAGTCCGAATATCGGGTGGTGGATCCCATCCATCGCGTTCGCTTCGGCGATGGCCGGGTCACTCGATCGTCGATAGAACATTCGAATCGGCGGGTCGTCGGCGGTGAGAAGCTCGATCGGCGAATACGCTTCGATCAATTGATGTTTCTCGTCTGAAATCTCGTTCGTGCGATCGATGTCGTAGCCGAACAGTTGCTGCAACCCGTCCCCCTTCCATGCCTCGCCAGGAACGTGTTCCTTGATCCAGCGATAATCGTACGACGTTTGGGCGTTGAGCAAGATCAGTGCCGACACGCGAGTGGATTCCCGCGACACCGGATCATCGGATTGCGGGTCGGCTTGGTCGGGATGAAACGCGATCCACTGCGACACCCCGGCACCGGCGGATCCTCCTCCCATCGCGATTCGGGTCTTATCGAGATTCCACTTTTCCGCGTTCGCGCGGATCGTTTGCAACGCCCACGTGCAATCCTCGAAACAAGCCGGAGCGATCGCGTGTTGGCTCAGCCGATAGTTGATCGTCACGTAGTGAATGCCCTTTTCGGTGAACGCATTCGCGAACAAAGCTCCTTCTGACTTATCGCCCCGGCGAAAGCCACCGCCGTGAATCCAGATCATGCAGGGCGCCGGCTCATCCGAATCGTTCTCGGCCAGGTAGACATCAAACACATGACGCTCATGTTCGCCGTACCGTACGTTCGCAAAATCGGGCTTCGGGCGTGCTCGTCGCTTCCCTTGCACTTGTCGCTGCTGCATCCGTTGACGGAGTGCCTCACGCGGCGATTGGTCCATATCCCGTTCGGATGGTTTGGCGTTTGCTCCAGCCATCCGCGAACGGATCTTCGCCAAACTCGCCGCCGCATCCTCGAGCACCAACACCCCGTCACCGTCAGCGTCGAGCTGCCCGAACAAACGATCAGGACCGGTGAATTCGTCCTTGGTGAGTTTGCCATCGCCGTCGACGTCGTCCTTGGCGATTCGCGAAATGAATCGATCGCCCATCGATTGCCCCAGCCCGATTGCCGGATTCAACAACGCTATCAAAGCTACAGTCAATAATTTTGCGGCCATCGATCGGCTCCTATTCAAAAATTGCATCAGACTCCACCACATCGCTCGCGAACACCGCCCGCGTGTAACCATTGAGCGCACCGACCAATCATTGCGGACGCGAGTTACGACAGATCGCGCAGCCAGGAAGGCCACTCGCATGGCCATTCCCACGCCTACCTGGCCAAACTTTCATCACGCTTCGGCCACCTGAATTCAACCGGCGGGAGCGAGCGTGTCTCGTTGGTCCGAGCGGCCATTTTAAGAACGCTCAACAATCCGAGATGAGCACAGAAAGCTGAACAAAACGCCGATTGGTCACCGTGTGCTGTTGCCGATCGACCGCAACCTGCCGTCCATCCGGTACTTACGGCAACCTCGCGATCTCACGTAACACCTTCCGCCATCACTCACAACCAAATTTGAGTGGATGCGCGGGTGCGCTGCACCTCAATCTTGCAATTGACGCGATGCTCTGATCGGCGGCCCCGATTCGCGAACCGAACACGCCGCTTTGGCAATCACTGATCGCTGGCTTCGGTTGACGTCCACCTACAGTCAAGAATTTCACAACAAGAACAACATGCCCCAAACGTCTTCCACCGAGTTGCCTGCCCCCAATTCATCCGCTCGCTACCGCGATGGCGATTGCCTTTGGTGGCCGTACCGCAACGTCGTGCGTGACGCGTTCGTGATCGCATCGGTATGCTGCGCCATCCTTTATGCGTTGCAACGCAGCTTCTCCGACGTCGACTCCAGTCCTTGGTTGACGGGAGAGAACGGCGCGCTCGAAACGCTGCAATTCTTCACGCTCGTCGCAACCGCTCTCGTGGCAACGTTCGCGTTCACTCGCGTGCGCCCGTCACGTTATCGCAGCATCGCGTTCGCACTCGTCTGCGTTGCGGTTGCCGGAGCGTGCCGTGAATTGCCTAAACGCCGTCCCTCATTACCGGTCAATATTGGCGACCTCAACGCTGCCGGTGGGATCGATTTCGCATTACCCTCCAACACCAAGCACG
>JBICHZ010000001.1:0-6437 GCA_043101355.1 Rhodopirellula sp. JB044 | reverse complement strand
TCACCGCCGGGCAGGTCATTCTCCGGCGAAGGCCAATCAGGAAAATCGTCCGCCGCGTGCATGTTCGCGTCTTTATCGAAGGGGTTTCCTTTCAAATTGTCGTCGAAGGAGGAAGCCGGGGTTTCGTCGAACTGCTCGTGCAGAGGAATGTCCGAAGAGTCCGTCTCCGGTTGGTGGTCCGTCTTTTCGAGTCCCGACGTGTAGGACGATCGTTCCAGCCGATATTGGCTGGCGGTTTCGGCGACGTGCAACGCATATTGATCGCCGAGGATTTGATGACAGGCGGTGACGATCGTTACCATGTCCTGGGTCATTCGGCGATGAACGAGCGACAGATTGCGGATGTATTTCAAGCATTTCGACAATAGCAACGGCGTCACCCGACGGGCACGATTTTTGAACTCTTTCATGTAGCTCTGTTTGGCTGCGATGAGCAGTTCTTTGACGCCGTCGATTTGCAGGTTAGCGTCTTCCTCGAGTTCCCGACGTGCTCGTTCATAGAGTGCGGTGATGAACGGCAGCTCGCCAAAAAGGAACAGCAACGTTTTCGGATCGACCGAATAGGTCTGCGGGACCGAGACGTGATCGTGTTCGAACGAATCGAGGTCGCGGCCTTTGCCCTCCCGCAGCATCCGGTGTGCTTCACGGATCCACGGCCAATCGAGAACACTCGTGACCAGCAACGTTTGATCGTACGTCTGACTCAACCGCACGAGTCGCGCCGCCATGTAAGCCATCCGTTCGCGAGTCTGATCGTCGCTCGGCCGTGGGATGCTAGGCAGCACCGCGGCGGCAAACTTTTCGCACTGCACGTGCCGGACCGCGTAGGGATCGGGCATCACGGTCGAAAACGGTTGGAAATGATTGGTTTCCAAATCGATGAACGCACGCGGGATGTGTTCGCCCATCGCCGCCCGGATTGCCATGATGACGCCTTGGCACGGATCGATCGGGACAAAGCTCGATGCGATCTCATCGAGACCGTCGTCATCGTCGAAGTTGTCCGGGTCCGTATCGCCATAGCTGCCCTGGAACTCTGCCGACGCGTCGTACGTCGATTCGAACGTCGGAGCCGGTTTCTGGATCACGATCGACGGTTTGGGCAGGTCCAGGACCGCTTGCTCGACGGATTCTTGAAACGATTCGGGTAGCGAAACTGCCACGCAGTCGAATCGGTGTTCGAGCAAGAACCGACGCGTCAGCCAGGCGAACTGACCGCTGCCGTGGATGATCGGGAGGATCGTCGTATGATCATCGAGCCGCAGTAGCGGCGGCACGTCGGTGGGTCCGCGATTCATGGCGTCAAACTCGGTTCGTCGCTTGCCGCCGCGATCACTTCGGTCGGTTCACTGCACAAATACGTCCGTGCCGCGGCTTCGATTGCAGAAACATCGACGCGCCGATACGCGTCGAGTAGGTCATCGGTCGATAGGTATTTGCGACAGCACAGCCAATGGCTACCCAAACCAAAGAGCCGCTGCGACGGTCGCTCGGACGCCATGATGACGCCGGCCACCGTTTTGTTGATCACCTGATCGAGTTCTTCCTGTTTGACGCCGTCGCGGACGACCAAGTCGATCGCTTCGTTCATTAAACGGATGTTGGAATCCATCGCCTCAGGCGTGCAGACCAGGTAAGTGAAAATGGCACCGGTGTCGGAGAACTCCTGCGGCCACAGCGTCGCGATTTCCGCTCGACCGGTATCGATCAAATCCCAGAACAAACGACTGCCGCCGTCATCGCCGATGATTGACGACAACAAACGCATCGCGTATCGGTCGTTCGACGCCATCGAAGGTCCGCCCGCGAGCGTCACGCGGTACGCCTGAGTCGCGTCGGGGATGTCCAACCGAGCATTCAGTTCGACACCGGCCGGTAACTCATCGGCGTTGTCACGATCGAACGCAGTCGGCATCGGCAAATCGTTCCAATTCGCGGTCGCTTCGCCTGCTTGCTTGACGAGCGCGTCGAAGTCCACGTTTCCGGAGGCGGCGAGCACCATGTTCGCCGGTCGATAACGAGCACTGAAGTAATCTCGCATCGTGTCGACGTGCATGTTCGAGATCGATTCAGTCGTGCCAAGCACACGTCGTCCCAACCCTCGCGGCCCGTACGCACATTCCATCACCCGTTCGAACGCGCCGAACGGCGGCTGGTCTTCGTACTTCGCGATCTCCTCGAGAATCACGCCTCGCTCGGTGTCGAATTCATTCTCGTCCAGACGCGGACGCATCATGTCCGAGAGCAGATCAACCATCCGCTGCTGGTACTTTGGCAACACCGCCGCGTAGTAAACCGTTTGCTCTTCCGAGGTGTACGCGTTGCTCTGGCCGCCGAGTTCATCGAGTTCGCGGTTCACGTCCGCCGCACTCCGCGTCGCCGTTCCCTTGAACATCATGTGTTCGAGAAAGTGACTCAGACCGGACTGAGCATCGTTTTCATCGCGTGCTCCGGCACGGACGAAGTACCCCAACGCTGCTGAGTATCCGCGGTTGTCCACTTCCGCGACAACTTGCAAACCGTTGTCGAGCGTCTCGGATCGAAACTCACTCATTTTTTCTCTCCTTCACCGATGTTGGCTGTATCATCAAACGCGACGCCACCCGCGAGCGGCTCGGGCCCGATCGTCACAATCCGGAAAGATTCAGGCGTGTGCGATTCGTAATAGTCTTTAATCTGTTGCAACGTGATCGACTCGATGATTGTTTCGAGTTCTTCCGTCGGCATCACTCGGCCGATTTGGAATTGATCCGACGCGAGCGAACCGGCGCGAGAGTTTGCCGACTCCTGTTCCATGATCAAGCTGCTTTGGATGCGAACCTTCCAACGTTCGAGTTCGGATTCCTCGAGCTCCTTGCAAAGATGCTTGATTTCCTGCAGGGTCAGATCGAGCGTTTGTTGAGCACGTTGCGGCGTGGTCCCGGCATAGCCAAAGACCGCACCGGTGGCAGGAATCCGATTCCCGTCACGGTCCTTGCTCGGCGGCATCGAATGCGTGTTCGCCCAGATGCTGTAACACAAACCGTGTTGCTCGCGAACGCGGTCGAACAGCCGGCTGCTCATCCCGTCGCTCAAAATCCCGATGCCCGCTCGCATCACAAAGTACTCGGGGGCACCGTAGGGAATGTTGTCGAATGAAAAACCGATATGCGTTTGGCTGCTCGGTAATTCAATGTGCTCATGTCCTTCGATCGGGTCCGGCGTGGGCAATCCGTCCCACGTTCCCGTCTTCCAATCACCGAACGCTTGATCGATCACATCATTGATCTCGGCGTCGTCAAAGTTGCCCGCGATCGACAGAATGCTTTCGCCGGCATGGAAGTGCTGTGTGTAGAACTCACGCACGTCATCCATCGTCAACGACGCCAAGCTCTCTTCGCTCGCCATGCCATTTCGGCCGAGCTGATATCCGTACTGTCGCTGTCGAAGCCGTTTCATCAATCGCTGCGTCGGCTCGTCGCGGTTGGCCAGCATTTCTTGACGCAGCATCATCTTGGCGTCCTCGAACTGGTCGATGGGCAAGTGCGGACGCCGTACCAGATCGGCGAGCAAACCGATCGCCGGCCCGAGCGACTCGGCAGGCATCGCGGCCGAGAAGCCTGTGATGCTGGTCGAAGACGATGCGTTGGAATCGATCCCGAGATTGTCTTCGGCGGCAACGAACTGGCGACTGTTGAACGCCCCCGCACCGCGTTGCACCATCTCGACGGTTAACGATGCCAAACCGCAACGCGAGACCGGATCCACGTTCGGCGGCAGATCACGAATTTCCGCAGTAATCCCACCGGGCATCCACAGCGTGTACGCCGCCGTACGCAGCCACGGCATTGGTTGCCAAAGCACGGTCATGCCGTTTTCGAGTTTGCGGGTTTTCACGGACGGCGTTGCGGTTGAGAGCATGTTGATCAGACGCGAGAAGAGATTATCGATGTTGCGTTGCGAAAACGTTCGCGATCGAGGGAGATTAAGAAAGCATTCAGGGTGACACTGCCAAACGATTCGAAATTCGTTTCACCGTCGTCGAGTTCACTTGGCAACTATGGCACCCTTGTTCTGTCGTGATGACAGCCTGCCGAATCGCGACTTCGCCGGACATCGTTTCGATCGTGACTCGGCAAAGAGAGACGTACCAAACCGGCGTTCGAACTGCCCGACAATGGCCACAGCAAACACGGCAGACTTCACAGCCCGATCGATACCAATTCGACCGTGCGGACGCGTCCGATCAACGTGTGGCTGGTGACGTCATCGACATGGACGTCCAGCAGTTGCCTGGCTTGCCGGCGGTTTCCGTCGAAGACGACGATTCGGTCGCAATGGGTTCGCCCGGTCATCTGTACGATCGACGAATCTTCGTCGGCTTTGCCCGCCTTCTTGCTCGGCCCTTCGACCAGCACTTGCACTGTCGTCCCGCGGAGTTTCTCGTTGCCCTCCTTCGCGACGCGATTTTGAACCGCGAGCAGTTCGTTGTTGCGTTGAGCTTTCACCTCACGAGGCACATCATCCTCGAGTCGTTCGGCCGCCTTCGTTCCGCCACGCACACTGTACTGGAAGATAAAGCTGTTCTTGAACCGGCATCGCTCGATCATGTCGACCGACTTCTGGAAGTCCTCATCCGTTTCGCCACAGAACCCGACGATAAAATCGCTGCTCACCGCGGCTTCGGGCAGGATCGATTCGATCCGCTCGAACATGTCCATGTACTGACCGACGGTGTATCCGCGTTTCATCCGTTTGAGCACCGCGTCGCTGCCGCTTTGCGCCGGCACGTGGAGGTACGGCGAACACTTCGGCAGATCACGAACCGTTGTCAACAAACGCTCCGTCATGTCTTTGGGATAATTGGTCACGAACTTCAAACGTTCGATGCCGTCGATCTCGTGCAATTGCTCGAGCAACCCCGCCAAATCCGTTTCCCCGTCCTCACTGCGATGGCGATAACTGTTGACGGTTTGACCGAGCAACGTGATTTCGCGGCAACCTTGTTCAGCGAGAACACGAGCCTCCGACAGGATCTCGACCGGCGAACGTCCCTGCTCCGGACCACGCGTGTTGGGCACCACGCAGTACGTGCAGAACTTGTCACATCCGATTTGAATCCGCAGGTACGCTTGGAACGGGGTCGGCCGCATCGACGGGTCACGAAGCGGATCGAACGTCTCGTGTGAACGGGCCACGACGGCTTGTTTGCCCTCGGTCCGCCCCAGTGAAACGGCCATCTGACGGCCTTCGCCGGAGTCGATGTTGGTGATCAATTGCGGCAACGCGTGAAGCTGCCCAGGCCCGACGACCATGTCGACGAACGGTGCCCGGCGGAAAATGACTTCTTGGTCTTTTTGCGCCATGCATCCGAGAACGCCGATCTTCTTCTCAGGATTGCGATCTTTCGTGTCACGCAATTTTCCCAACGCGCTGTACGTTTTCTCTTCGGCCTGCTCGCGAATGCTGCACGTGTTGTACAGCAACAAATCGGCGGCGTCGGGCGTGTCGACGACTTCGTAGCCGTTCCGCTTCAGGTCAGCGATAACCATTTCGCTGTCGAGAACGTTCATCTGACAGCCAACGGTTTTGATATAGACGGTTTTGGTCATTACGCGGAATCTTCAGTCTCGTTAGCGGTTTCGGTTGGCATGTGGGCGTCCTTGTGTTTTTGCACGTGCTTGCGGAGCACTTCGGTCAGCCGGGTTTGCCGACGCCCCATCGCCGAAACGAGGCAGTAAATCGCAGCAACCGCTCCCACGACCCACAACCAATTGATCGATGAGAACACGCCGGCACCGACGAATCCGCCGACGAACCCATCGGCAAAACACCACTGGCGAACGGTCCACCACAAGGCAAACAGCCCGTCGGCAAGGAAGGCGGGAGAAAACAATTCGGGCAAAGGACACCAATCGGGCAAGGGGAATCCGTTCAACGTCATAAGATAACCGCCACGGCCCGGTTTCCGAAAGGCATCTGGGTTCGCGAATCAGATTCGGGGTTCCAGGCGATTTCACCCACGCGAATTGCCGTTCACACTGCGCAGCCTGAAAGAACTGGAGAAACCGCTCCGAGAGGACACCAACGGCTCCTGCCAATGGGCTCGCGAAAGTGCCTGAAACGACTGAAAACCTTCAAATCGATCCTGCAACTCGATCCTGGCGTCTGGGAACCTCCTGCGTGACTATCCCAAAACCCGCAGCAGCAGCTCCCGGGTTTCGGCCTGGAGCCCCGGCTCGTTGCTTTCTCGCGGTCCGGCCACGTTCAAAACCGGAGGCCGCAGCGAATCGAGCCATTCGGCGATTTCCACCGCCGCGGTCTCCTCGTCCGTGATCGAAACACTCAGCGACGGTTTGCCCGCTTTGCGACAAATCCGCTGCGTTAATTTCGTCCCGCCACTGATTTGATCCCGGTACAGCAACAAAGTGGCGTCGGAATCGATCACGTTTTGTTCG